>JAYKIM010000001.1:0-3783 GCA_035286245.1 Cyanobacteriota bacterium
AACGCATGAACGCCAGCCTTTACTACTACAAGGGCTATAACCTCAAGCAGACCCACCCGGCCCTGGCGGACTGGTTCACCGCCCTGGAGACCCGATCCACCTACCGGGGCACCCAGAGTGATTTCCATACCCATGTCCACGACCTGCCGCCCCAGATGGGGGGCTGCTACGCCAATGGCCTGCCCCAAACCGCCCTGCACCAATCACAGGTGGATCAGGGCCCCTGGGGAGATCTGCCGGAGGTGGGTTATCCAGAGCCAGACACCACTGCTCTGGAGGCCCTGCATCGGGTGCTGAAGCATCGCCACCATCTGATGGCGGTGAATCCGGCGGCCCCAGCGGTGGTGGATGAAGGGCTGCGCTGTGCCCTCACCCACCTGATTCAGGGGGATCTGTGCCAACCCCCTGCCGGTGCCGATCTGGCCCTGCGTTACCTGCGCGATCGCATCAGCGTACCCCGGGATATGTCCCTCTACGCGGCTCGCCGTCTGCGCACCAGCCTGGAGGCCACCGCCGCCCTGGCGGGTACGGCCGCCCCGCCCCCCTTACCAACCCAGCACCGCCGCGACCAGGATCCGGCCAACTTTGTGGCGGTGGGCTAGGGGCGGCCTAGTTCCCGAAGCCCACATACCAGAAGTAGGTGGCCATGGGAATCACCGTGGCCAGCACTAACAAGACGATCAGCAGCACCGCATTGTTACCCCGGTTTTCTTCGGTGGTTTCCGCACTGGCGAAGGTGCTTTCGCTTTGGTTGTCAAACGCCTCGTCAAACACCGGCGGGCCCGGATCGGGCTGACCACTCAGCACCGCCACCAGGCGATCGCTGGCATCCAGCAGGGCCTGGTTGTACTTGTCGCCCTGCAACAGGGGCACCAGCACTGTTTCCTGGGCCACACTGGTGGCGGTGGCGCTATCTAGCTGGGCAGCGGTCGCCTCCCCTACCCGAATTCCTACGGTTTTGGTGACCTCATCCAGCACGATCAGGGTCTGGTTAGCCTGATCCGCCGGGGTGGGATACCAACGATCAAATAGCTTATCCGTAAAGGTCTGCACCGTTTCGCCGTAGTCAAAGTGGTGAATAGTAACCAGACGCACCTCGTTGCCGGTGCTGGCCGCCAGGTTAGCTAATTGATTGGCAATCTTACCCTCATTGATGCGGCTGATAATATTGGCCCCATCCACCAGCCAGGTGGCTTCACCGGCCCTTACCTGGGGCATCTCAAACACGGCGATCGCCTGGGCCGGTGCCATGCCCAGGGTAAGGGTCAACCACGCCGCCACCAGACTAATGAGCCAGACTTGGAGTAAACGGCGGGGCTGGATCAGCCAGGGGGGAAGTGTCATGGGCTTCTACCTCGGAATCCTCTTCTCCCTACTATAGGGGATAGCCAGACGGGATCGAAAGGGAACAGTTTGGCGAATGGTTACAAAGTCGGGAGGGGGGCGGTCAAACTGGTAGGCTAGACATAGCCATGCTGGTTTAGCGGAGAACTCTGGACGTAGGGGTTTGGTGGCCACCCTACCTCTGTTCCCGGTATGGCGTGGGGTCAGCATACCCCCTGATCGGCGGCGTCAGTGTTTTTGATTCTTAACGGTTTCTGCCATCACAAAACCCATGGGCAATTATGAGTAATCCCACATCTGTGGTGGACGAGTTGCTAAAGGCAATTCCCCAGCTAAGACCAAGACTCTACTTTAAAACCTCCCTCACCGCCCTCTCCCATGCCATGGAAGACCATATTTTGGCGGGCATAGGGGGTGCCCTGGTGGTGGCCAGTTTTCAGCAGGAGCGGTTTTATCAACAGGAGGCGAACCGCTACCAGCGCATTGCTGACCTGAGCGACCAACTCTACGTTCTATCAGGCCAGGGCACCCGCTTCAAAAGCCATAGTAAACACTATCAAACCGTGGTATTTAGCCCGGAGGATGCCCTCACCGAGGAGTGGCACCTGGTGGTGATCAGTGACCAGTACCAGGCCTGCCTGATCTGTCGAGAGCGGCACTCACCGGACTCCGGGCGGCGTCCCAGCCTCGAGCAAAGTCGACGCTTTGAAGGCATTTGGACCCAGGACCCCTACGTCACCCAACGGGCGGCGGAAATTTTGTTGGATCGAATTGCAGCCTACCGCCCGGAGCTACAGGCCCCCACCCAGCGGGCCAAGCAACGTCACCTCAAGGCCTCAGCGGTGATCTCCCAGGGTTGGGATGACGGCGGCGCGGCGGATCCCTTTACCCAGCGACTGGTCACCTATCTGCAGGCGGGGCAGTACAAGTTACTGAAGGCCTACAAGGCGATCTCCGCCCAGGAGCGACGGGAGCGACTGGTTAACTCCATCACCTCGGTGATTCGCCAATCCCTGGAGGCAACGGAAATTTTTGAGCAGGCGGTGGCGGAGCTGGGCCAGGCCCTGCAGGTCTGCCGCTGTTTAATTTACCCCTGCGGCACCAACGACCAGGCTGTCACCCTTCTGCACCAGCACCTACAGCCTGGGGTGTCTTCCCTGCTGGGGGAAACCTGGCCCCTGGCTCCTAACCCTCTGTTTGCCTATGTGCAAGACGCCCTGGAGGTGGTGGCGATCGCCGATACCGCCGATCCCACCTCCCCCTATGCCCAGGAACTGGCGGCGATCACCCCCCTAATTGAGTGCTGGGGGATTCGCTCCTGGTTAATCGTCCCCCTCACCTACCAGGGGCGTCTGGTGGGCTTGATCGAACTGCACCACTGTCAACCCCACCCCTACGTCTGGAGCGAGGACGACAAGGCCCTGGTGGACGCCATTGCCACCCAGCTCAGCGTGGCCATCATGCAGGCCCAGTCCTATGCCCACCTGCAGGACCTCAACCAGCAGTTGGAGGCCCTGGATCGCACCCGGGGGAATCTAATCGCCATCACCGGCCATGAGCTGCGCACCCCCCTATCAATCATTCAAGTCTGCCTGGAAAGCCTGGCGACGGAACCCGACATGCCCCCCGATCTGCGCCAGTTGATGCTGCAGTCTGCCCTGGAAAATAGTGAACGGCTGCGCAAGTTAGTGCAGGACTTCCTCACCCTCTCCAAACTGGAAAGTGGTCGGGTGGAGTGGAACCTGGAGGCCCTGTCAATCCAGGAGTGTATTGACCTGGCCCTGAGCAGTCTCTATGCCCAGGTCGATCAACCGCCGCGATCGGCGATCAAGGTGAAACTGCCGAAACAGCTGCCCCTGGTCAAAACCGATGGGGAGTGGTTAGTGGAATTGTTGGTTAAGCTGTTGGATAACGCCAGTAAGTTCACCCCCCCGGAGGGCAAAATCACCATCCAGGTGAGTCAGCCCAACCCTGCTTACCTGCAGGTGACCATCGCCGATACTGGCCGTGGCATTGAACCCAGCCGGCTGGATGCGGTGTTTGATCGGTTCTATCAGGAGGAGGGTGCCCTGCGCCGCACCACCGGTGGCACTGGCCTGGGGTTAGCCATGTGTCGCCATATCATCGAGGGGCTGGGGGGTAGGATTTGGGCAGAGTCCAGCGGTAAAAACCAGGGTAGCCAGTTTCATTTCACCCTCCCCGTTGCCCCAGGGCAGATGGATAACCGTGACAGCCATGGGGTACGATCCACCAGTCGCCGGGCGAGTTCCCAGGGGCTGTCTAGTCTAACCTCCCATCCCGCCATTTTGGCTGACGACTAATCCCTGCCATGCTAGATTCCCTACCCCCCTCCCTACCCTGGATGCTGTTTGGCCTGCACTGTGCGGTTGGGCTGGTGGCGGCCCAGATCGCTGGACGTAAAGGTTACTCCCGCCAACC
>JAYKIM010000002.1:0-3554 GCA_035286245.1 Cyanobacteriota bacterium
GGGAGGATGGCGATCGCCTCTCCGCCGCCGGGGTCTACCAATCCTTCCTGGATATCACCGATGGCGATCGCCTCACCCAGGCGATTCTGCAGTGCTTCGCCTCCTACACCCAGCCCCAGGCCCTCCAGTACCGACGCGACCACAACCTGGGGGAGGGGGCCATGGCGGTGATCGTGCAGCAGCAGGTGCGGGGTCAGTTTTCTGGGGTGGCCTTTAGCCGTGATCCGGTGGCCCGCTGGGGGGATGGGGTCTTAATCGAGGCCCTACCGGGGGGGGCAGACCGGGTGGTTTCCGGGCAGGTCACCCCAGAGCAGTACCGGGTGGTGGTGCAAGCCGATGACCTACCCACCAGCGCCGAGCTCAGCGTCGGTGGGGACTGGCGCTTGCCCTCCGCCCTCAGCCTGAGGGTGGAGGGGGAGGGTAGGGTGCCCAGTGACCTATTGCAGCAGGTGGCCTACCTGGCCCGGCACCTGGAGGTCCGTTACCAGGGGGTACCCCAGGACCTGGAGTGGAGCTTTGATGGGGAAACCCTATGGTTGCTCCAGAGCCGACCGATTACCAACCTGCAGCCGATCTGGACCCGCAAAATCGCCGCCGAGGTGATTCCGGGAGCGATTCGCCCCCTCACCTGGTCAATTAATCGGCCCCTCACCTGCGGGGTTTGGGGGGAGATTTTCACCCTGGTGTTGGGCGATCGGGCCCAAGGCCTCGACTTTGGCGCCACCGCCACCCTTCACCACGCCCATGCCTACTTCAACGCCACCCTGCTGGGGCAGATCTTTCGCCGCATGGGCCTACCGCCGGAGAGTCTGGAGTTCCTCACCCGGGGGGCCAAGTTTAGCCGACCGCCCCTGGGGGCCACCCTGGCCAACCTGCCCGGGCTGGGGCGACTGCTGGGGCGGGAATGGGGGTTGCCCCGGGCCTTTGATCGGGCGGACCAGGCGCAATTCCAGCCGGCCCTAGCGGCCCTGGCCCAGGCTCCCCCCGAGACCCTGGCGGTGCCCGCCCTGCTGGACCGGGTTGAGACCATCCTGGCCCTGCTGCGCCAGGTCACCTACTACAACATTCTGGCCCCCCTCAGCGCTGCCCTGCGTAGCACCCTGCTGGGCACCCCCCTGGACCAGTTGGATGGTAGCCAGAATGATGAGGTGCGGGCCATTGCCGATCTGCGCCAATTGGCGACTGAGCTGGGGCCGCAGCTCTCCGAGGAGCAACGCCAGGCCCTAGCCCAGGGTCAGGATCTGCGATCGCTGCTGGCCGATCACCCCCAGGGCCCTGACCTGATTCACCAGATCGAGGCCTTCCTGGCGGACTACGGCTACCTCAGTCCGGTGGGCACCGACATTGCCGTGCCCACCTGGCGGGAGGACCCCCAGCCGGTGCAGGCCCTGCTTACCCAACTGCTGCTGGCGCCGCCGCCGCCCCCCACCCCGCGCCCCCCCCAGGGCCCCAAGCTGCGCCTGGCCCAGGCCCGCTTTGATCTGAAGGGGCGGGTGAATACCCGCTATAACCGCCTGCTGGCGGAGCTGCGCTGGACGATTTTAGCCCTGGAGCAGCGGGCCCTGGCGGGGGGTTGGCTGGAGCAGGCCGGCGACATCTTCTTTCTCACCTGGGCCGAACTCCAGGAGCGCTTTAGGGCCGGCCCCGAGGCGGATACCCCGGCCCTGGTGGCGGCCCGCCGTGATCAGTTCCAGGCGGATCAGGGGCGATCGGTGCCCTACCTGGTGTTTGGTGACGACCCGCCCTACCTCTCCGCCCCTCCGCCCCCCAACCCCCTGGGCAGCCTGCAGCGCCTGACGGGGATTGGCGCCAGTGCCGGCGTAGTGGAGGGGCCGGTGCGGGTCATGACCCAGCTGGCCCCCCTGGAGACTGGGGCTGGCCCGGTGATTTTGGTGGTGCCCTACACCGATGCCGGGTGGGCCCTGCTGTTGGCTGGGGTGCAGGGGTTGATCGCCGAGGTGGGGGGCCGCCTTTCCCATGGGGCGATTATTGCCCGGGAGTATGGGATTCCGGCGGTGATGGATGTGACGGACGCCACCCAGCGCCTCCATGATGGTCAGTGGGTGCGACTGAATGGAGAGCAGGGTTGGGTGGAGGTGTTAGATCGGAGCGTGGCAACCTACCCGGGGGCAGTGGTTGCGGTAGACCGACTGCCAGGTGATGCCAGAACCGGTGATCAGGATAAAATGAAGACAACTGAAATCTGATTCATGGGCTGACCTGAAGCCTTCCATCCCCTATGACCGTTTCCTCCGCACCGCTACCTCTGGTGAACCTGGCCCAGGCCACCCGGCAGGCGGCCCAGGGCCTGGCCTCCACCTCCACCAGTGTTAAAAACCAGGCCATCGAGGCGATCGCCCAGGCCCTGGAGGATCGGCAGGAGGATATCCTGGCGGCCAATCAGGCCGATTGCCAGGCCGCCCTGGCCGATGGTTTGGCCACCCCCCTCTACCAGCGCCTGAAGCTGGACCGGGTGAAGCTGCAGGGGGCGATCGCTGGCCTGCGGGACGTGGTGCGACTGCCGGACCCGGTGGGTACGGTGCAGCTCCACCGCCAGTTGGATGAGGGCCTGGTGCTAAAACGGGTGACCTGTCCCCTGGGGGTCTTGGGAGTCATCTTTGAGTCCCGCCCCGACGCGGTGATGCAGATCTCCGCCCTGGCGATCAAGTCCGGCAATGGGGTGATCCTGAAGGGGGGGCGGGAGGCGGTACAATCCTGCACCGCCTTGGTGAGCGCCATTAACCAGGGCCTGACCAGCGCCGGTCTAGATCCGGCGGTGGTGCAGTTGCTCACCACCCGGGAGGAAACCCAGGCCCTGCTGGCCCTGGATCAGTACCTCGATCTGATTATTCCGCGGGGGTCCAACAGCTTTGTCCAGTTTGTCCAAAACCATACCCGCATTCCCGTGTTGGGCCATGCCGATGGCATTTGCCACCTCTACGTAGACCGCCAGGCCGACCTGGCCAAGGCCATCGCCATCGCCGTGGATGCCAAGGCGGGTTACCCCTCCGCCTGCAACGCCATTGAAACCCTGCTGGTGGATGCCGCCATTGCCGACACCGCCCTCCCTCCCCTGGCGACGGCCCTGGGGCAGGCGGGGGTGGAGCTGCGGGGGGATGGGGCGGCGCGCCAGATCATGCCTGATCTGGTGCTCGCCACCGAGGCCGACTGGGGCACGGAGTACAGCGATCTGATTTTGGCGGTGAAGGTGGTGGAGGGTCTGGCGGCGGCGATCGCCCACATCAACACCTACGGCTCCCGCCACACCGAGGCGATCGTCACCGAAGATAGTGCCGCCGCCGCCCAATTTATGGACCAGGTGGACGCGGCGGGGGTTTACCACAACTGCTCCACCCGCTTTGCCGATGGCTTTCGCTATGGTTTTGGCGCCGAAGTTGGCATTAGCACCCAGAAGATGCCCCCCCGCGGGCCGGTGGGGCTGGAGGGGCTGGTCACCTACAAGTACCAGTTGGTGGGCCAGGGCCAGGTGGTGGCCACCTATAGCGGGGCCCAGGCCAAACCCTTCACCCATCAGGACTTGCCGATGTGAGGCC
>JAYKIM010000003.1:0-6485 GCA_035286245.1 Cyanobacteriota bacterium
AGGGAGTCATCGAGGGTCAAAAACCCATAGACGACCGGGTATGTATATCCCTACCTTAACCGAACTGTTACGGTTTGTAAAGAGGATGACCTGGGGTTCTGAGTCACCTGGCTAGGGGGTAATCCAAAGGATTGGCCCAGGGGAGACCTTAATCGATCAACGCCGCCCTAAGGCTTCTGGCCAGAGCAGTAATCCCGGAGGATAGATCGGAGGGACGATTAGGCTGCTATCCTCTGGCTAGTCCTGGAGATTACCCCCGCGAGGTTCTGTGTCAGAAACTAAACCCACCCGATCCCTGGCCAATATCGCCGGTATTGTGGCGATCGCCACAATTTTAAGCAAACTAGCAGGCCTGTTTCGCCAACAGGCGATCGGCGCCGCCTTTGCGGTGGGCCCGGTCGCCGATGCCTATAGTTTTGCCTACATTATTCCGGGTTTCTTGCTGATTTTGTTGGGGGGAATCAACGGCCCCTTCCATAGTGCCATTGTCAGCGTGGTGGCCCGGCGCGATCGCCAGGAAACAGCGGTTTTAGTAGAAACCATTAACACCCTGGTGGGGTTGATTTTAGTGGGCCTGTCGATACTACTGTTGCTGCTAGCGGGGCCAATTATCCAGGTGATTGCCCCGGGGTTAGAGGACACCGCCCGGGAAATCGCCATTCTACAGCTGCGCATCATGTCCCCCATGGCGCTGTTGGCGGGGTTGATCGGCATTGGCTTTGGCGCTTTAAATGCCGATAGTCAATTTTGGCTACCCTCCCTCAGCCCGATCCTATCCAGTGGAGCGGTGCTGTTGGGCTTGGGCCTACTCTACGCCACCCTGGGCAAGGCCATGACTAATCCGGAGTTTTACCTACTGGGGGGAGCGGTGCTGGCCGCCAGTACCCTGGGGGGAGCAATCCTGCAGTGGTTAGCCCAGATCCCCAGCCTCTGGCGATCGGGGTTGGGGCGACCGCGACTCCGCTTTGATTGGTCCGTACCGGGGGTACAGCAAGTATTACAGGTGTTGGTGCCCGCCACCCTGTCCTCCGGCATGTTGCAGATCAACCTGTTTACCGATCTATTCTTTGCCTCCTATATCGCCGGCACGGCGGCGGCCCTCAGCTACGCCAACCTGTTGGTGCAAACCCCCCTGGGGATCATTTCCAACGTCATTTTGGTGCCATTCCTACCGATCTTTGCCCGGCTGGCAGACCCCCTGCACTGGCCCGAGTTAAAAATCCGGATTCGCCAAAGTCTGCTGTTTACCGCCCTAACCATGCTGCCCCTGGGGACAATGTTTATTGTTCTGGCCTCCCCGGTGGTGCGGCTGATCTATGAACGGGGGGCCTTTGGCGGAGAGGCCTCCCAGTTGGTGACCTCCCTACTGGTGGTGTACGGGCTGGGGATGTTTGTCTACCTGGCTCGGGATGTGTTGGTGCGGGTTTTCTATGCCCTGGGGGATGGCCAAACCCCCTTTCGCATCAGTCTAGTCAACATTGGTTTAAACGCCCTGCTGGATTTCTGGTTGATACGCTGGCTAGGGGCCCCGGGATTAGTGTTGGCGACGGTGGGGGTGAATATTGTGGCCACCCTGGCCATGGTGATGATTCTAAACCGCCGTCTGGGGGGCTTGCCCCTGGTGAAATGGGGCGGGGCGATCGCCGCCTTGACTGCCCTCAGCGGCCTGGCGGGCCTGGTGAGCTGGGGGGTTTTAGGGCAACTGCAAAACCAATTTGGCCGCCAGGGCCTAGCCACTTTGCTTGTCCAGTTAATTCTACCTGGGGCGATCGGGCTGCTGCTGTTTATCCTGGTGGCCCTAATCCTACCCATCCCCGAGGTCAAACAACTGGCCGGTCGCCTGAGACAGCGGCTACACTAGGAGCAAAGCAGGGTTCTATTTAGTCGTCATTTACCCATCTACCTAATCGACTGACTAATTGTTATTTCCCTAGAATTAATTTGTATAGCCGTGTTTACAGGAATTGACTTGATCGTTATCCTGATTGTGCTCGGTGTGATTTTCTACACTATGCAACCGGACTCCGGTAAGGGCAATGGTGGCCTTAAGCTCAACCTCAAGGTTGAACCCCTGACCTTCCTAGTGATTATGATAGTGGCCGCCATGGTAGTGGGTTCCATGCTCTAGCCGCCCGCAGGGCATAGGCTGGGAGACTTTGAACCGTAGCTAGGAGATCGGTATCTCTAATCAGCCCTAAAAGGGGAAAAGGCGATCGAGGGCTTGCAGAAATTGGGCCAATTGCCGATAGGCTGACTCAATCAAATCCCCCTCCAGCACCACGGTAGTGGTGGGGTAGGTTTGTAGTACCTCCAGAAGGGTGATCTGGCGATCGGGGCTGGCGGAAAGCACCAGGGCCGATCGCAATGCCTGACGGCTAGCCTCGGGGGCCACGGGATGGACGGCGGTGCCCAGTTGATCGAGGAGCCACTCCCCCGGCCAACTATTCAGGGCCCTATCCAGCAGGATGGGATCGGCGGCCAGGGGTTGGCTCAGCAGCGATCGCAGGGAAGCCGGATCCTGACCGGCCTGGCGCAGCAGCGCCCCCAGGGATTGGCTAGCCTCACCGGTGGTGGCCAGGGTGGCCAGGTCTGCCACCGGCAGGCTGCGACTAAAGCCGCGATACTTCAGCATCACCTCTGAGGCCGCCCAGCTGGACCCCGGGCTTAACCCCAATCCCACCAGAGCCAGGATCAATAACCATTTTCCCATAGGGACCAGTGCCACTAAACCGGGGGGCTCCCTAGAAATCATTCCCTGACATAGAGGGTGGTTCAGGACCCCCTGGAGGAGGTCAAGGTCAGGGTAGAGTTGGATGGCCGGCCATGGCCATTGCTAGGGGCGGTTACCTGTTCAATATTAAATCGATAACCGACATTACGCACGGTTTGAATAATGTTGGGTTGGCGGGGATCGGCCTCAATCTTTTTGCGTAGGGAAAGAATGTGGGTATCGACGGTGCGGGGGTTGTCAATGGCATCGGGCCAGGCTCGACGCAACAGATCGCTGCGGGTCAGGGGGGAACCGGAGGCCTGGGTGAGGACGTACAACAGGCTAAACTCCTGGGGAGTCAGATCAATGTATTCACCGCGAAGGTGGACCCGCCGTTGTACCAGGTCAATATTCAGGTCGCCATAGGTGAGGGAGGCGGGGGCGGTGCTCAACCGGGCCCGACGGGTGAGGGCATCCACCCGGGCCAGAAACTCCTGCATGCCAAAGGGCTTGGTCAGGTAGTCATCCGCCCCAGCCCTGAGACCATTGACAATATCCGCCTCCGTAGTGGCCGCTGACAGGATCATGATCAGGGGCTGACCCTGGCCGTGTAACCATCGGCAGAGATCAATGCCATCGCCCTCCGGCAGATGGGAATCAAGAATCACCAGATCGGGCTGGCGAGCCTGAAACAGGTCACGGGTACGAGCCAGATCACTGGACTGAAAGACCTTGTAACCAGCCTGCTGTAGGTGCCATCCCAGGAGCGATCGCAGATGGGGGTTACCTTCAATAATCTGAATCGATACAGCGCCCACTGGTTAAACGGGTAAGGTTCACAATTATGGAGCCACCATAGCAAAGCTAATTCAGTGTTTTTGTAGCCACAGTCACTCTAATCGCAGCGGGTCTCCAGGTATTGCCCAATCATTAACTCCTCTCCAGCCCGGCAAATCACGGTTTGGCGGGTGCGGTAGCGTTGACCGATTAGTTTAATTTCCTCCTCAAAACAGGAGTCGTTGTATTCGGTTTTGAGTTGCATGGTGCGGTCATCACGAAAGAGATACTGGGCGATCACCGGTTGGTGGGTGGCAAAGCCCCGATCACGGTAAAGGATAGTACCCCGCACACCAAACACGGTACTGCCCACCACGGGCTTCTTGCCTGTACCGATGTAATCGCTTTCCCAGCTAACGGTGGTGCCGCAGATCAGGGGTTGCTGGGGATCTAAGCGGTGTAAGGCCGCCAGATCCAGCAGGGCCGGTGAGCCCGCCGGCAGAAACTGAATGTTAATCTGACTCACCACCTCCTGGGTCTCTCCACTTTTCAGGGTGTAGTAGCGGCGTTCTGAGCGCCATGCCCCTGAGGTTTCTTGGAAGAAAGCGGTAATTAGGGGTTCGGCCAACCTGCGATCGGTATCAACGGAGAAGGACATAGGGCCAGGAGAGGAAGGTGGGCAATTAACGATAAAAGTCAACCCACTGATCGGGTTTTGTTACTTTTCTTAATCATAGTTCCTGGCCTGGGGGAATGGCAACGGGGAGTCACCAGCCCCAGGCGGTTGAACAAGATTCTAGGAAGTTCCTGAAAAGATTCTGTAAGTACTGTTACTCAGTCGCCAGGGCGCTGGTAGGACTGGTCGAAACCGCTACAATAGGCCCATTATTCTCTTGTTGGTGTTTTTACCCCATGGCCCCGGTTCCCCTCCTGACCACCTCGGACGACTTTACTGTTCCGGCCCAGGCTGACTGGGCCCCCCTGCCCAGCCAGCGGCCCCTATTGTTGGTGGGCCATGGTAGCCGTGACCTGGACGGGCGCGATCGCCTGCTAGAATTTGCCGCCGCCTACCAGGCCAGGGATCGGTCCCGCCCGGTGATCCCCTGCTTCCTGGAGCTGACGGAACCCACCATCCAGGAGGGGGTGGATCGCTGTGTGGCGGCGGGCTACACTGACATTTCAGTACTGCCGGTGTTGCTCTTTGCCGCCCGCCACAATAAGTTTGACGTCACCAACGAGCTGGACCGGGCCCGTCAGCGCCATCCCCAGGTTACCTTCCACTACGGTCGCCACTTTGGCATCACCCCGGAGATTATTCGCCTCTGGCAAGATCGCCTGGCGGAGCTAGATGGCCCCCGCCTCAATCCCCAGGGGGTTACCCGGGAGGATACGGTATTGCTGTTTGTGGGCCGCGGCGCCAGTGACCCCGATGCCAATGGGGATGTCTACAAGTTAGCTCGCATCCTGTGGGAAGGCAGTCGCTACCAAACCGTGGAAATTTGTTTTATCGGCATCACCCACCCCCGCCTAGAGGAGGGCTTTCGCCGGGCCCGTTTCTACCAACCCCAACGGGTTATTGTGCTGCCCTACTTTCTGTTCACCGGGGTACTGGTGAAGAAAATCCTGGAGATTACCCGGCAGCAACAGGTGGCCTATCCGGAGGTGGCGATCACCGCCCTGCCGGAGATGGGCAACCATCCCCAGCTACTCAAGATGCTGCGCGATCGGGAGGTGGAAACCCACCTGGGCCAGGTGCAGATGAACTGTGAGATGTGTAAGTTTCGTCTGGCGGCCCGAGACCCTGGAGCCAGCCCCCATCACCATCATGCCCATGACCATAGCCATGGCCACGATCATCACCACCATGGCCATGATCACCATCATGGTCAGCCCCTGGACCTGTTTCCCACCCCCGAGAGTTACCACCAGCGGGCCTGGCAGGTGCCCTAGGGATTGGGGTATAGATGGGGCGATCCTTAATATCAGGGAGCCAGAAGTCGGCACTCAGGAGCACTGGATAGGGTTATGCCAGACTCGACTAGCCCGCCCCTGAGCCCCCTTACCGATCGCTGTACCGATAGACCTGGGTGGAGTGGCCCCGGTTCCCTATAATGGGGGCTGATTCTATTCGTTAGTCCCTACCTATGTCTGCCCCCGCCACCTCCCCCGGTCAGAGTGCCTCCAGCCTGGAAGAAATCCGCGCGACTCGTCTGCAAAAGGTGGCCACCCTCCAGCAGTTGGGGCTAAACCCCTTCGCCTACCGCTGGCCCGTCACCGCCCACGCCGCCGAATTACAGGACCGCTATACCGATCTAGCCCCTGGGGAGGAGGTGGGGGTGGCGGTCTCCCTGGCGGGTAGAATTGTGGCCCGGCGGGTGTTTGGCAAGCTGGCCTTTTTTAGCCTTCAGGATGAGACCGGCACCATTCAGCTGTATCTGGACAAGGCGGAAATCCAGACCGCCATGGCGGCCATCGATGCCGACGCCTTTACCCACCTGAAGCAACTCACCGATGTGGGGGATATTCTGGGGGTCAAGGGTACGGTCAAGCGTACGGAAAAGGGGGAACTCTCCATCAAGGTGGGGGAATACGCCATCCTCACCAAGGCCCTGCTGCCCCTGCCCGACAAATGGCATGGGCTCACCGATGTGGCCAAGCGTTACCGCCAGCGCTACGTGGATTTAATTGTCAACCCCACGGTGCGGGAGACCTTCCGTCGGCGAGCCCTGATTACCAGCGGAATTCGCCGCTACCTGGAGGACCGGGGCTTTTTAGAAATTGAAACCCCGGTGCTGCAAACCGAGGCGGGGGGGGCGGAGGCCCGTCCCTTCACCACCTACCACAACACCCTGGAGATGGACCTCTACCTGCGCATTGCCACCGAGCTGCACTTGAAGCGCCTGGTGGTGGGAGGCTTTGAAAAGGTGTTTGAGATTGGCCGAATTTTTCGCAATGAGGGGGTCTCGACCCGCCACAACCCAGAATTTACCAGCGTTGA
>JAYKIM010000004.1:0-6386 GCA_035286245.1 Cyanobacteriota bacterium
GCATTGCCACCGAGCTGCACTTGAAGCGCCTGGTGGTGGGAGGCTTTGAAAAGGTGTTTGAGATTGGCCGAATTTTTCGCAATGAGGGGGTCTCGACCCGCCACAACCCAGAATTTACCAGCGTTGAATTTTACCAGGCCTACGCTGACTACCATGACTTTATGGATCTGACCGAAGACCTGGTGGCCACCCTGGCCCGGGATATTTTGGGCAGCCTGCAGATCACCTACCAGGAACACACCATTGACCTCACCCCCCCCTGGCGCCGGGTGACCATGCACGACCTGGTGCGGGAGGAAACCGGCCTGGATTTCCACCAGTACGGCAGTCTAGCTGAGGCCAGGGCCGCCGTCGCCCCCCTCAACCTCCACGGGGTTGAGGATTGTGATTCGATCGGTAAACTGCTGAACGAGGTGTTTGAGCAGAAAATTGAAGCCACCCTGATTCAGCCCACCTTTTTGATCGATCATCCGGTGGAGATTTCTCCCCTGGCCAAGCCCCACCGCAGTAAATTCGGGGTGGTGGAGCGGTTTGAGTTATTTGTGGTGGGCCGGGAAACCGCCAATGGCTTTTCCGAGCTCACCGACCCGACGGATCAGCGCCAGCGTTTTGAGCAGCAGGCGGCCCGTAAAGCCGCGGGGGATCTGGAGGCCACCGGCGTGGATGAGGATTTTCTCACCGCCCTGGAGCACGGGCTGCCCCCCACCTGCGGGGAGGGCATTGGCATCGATCGCCTGGTGATGCTGCTCACCGATAGCCCCAGCATCCGCGATGTGATTGCCTTTCCGCTGTTAAAGCCCGAACCGGAGAAGCCTGAGTCAGAGCTATAGCCTAGGGCCGATCTAGGGGGTGAGGCTATTGCGTTCCCAAAACACCCCATCGGTGAAACCTTGGATGGTGGGTTGGGTTTCCGCCAGTTCCAGACGTCGTTCCGCCAGCAGGCCATACTCCTGGTCCAGCTCAATACCCAGGTAACGACGCCCCAGCTTTTTAGCCACCACCGAGGTGGTGCCACTACCCAGGAAGGGATCAAGGACAAAGTCCCCTGGATTGGTGCTAGCCAGGATTAATTTAGCCAGCAGCTTTTCACTTTTCTGAGTGGGGTGATCGGTATTTTCCGCCATGGACCAGAAGGGAATGGTGATGTCTGTCCAGAGGTTGGAGGGGTAGGTGTCGCGGAAGTTACCCTGATCGGTCCGTTGCCAGTCCTTAGGGGTGCCATCCGGCTGACGGTAGGGGGCAATCACCCGGCGCCGCAGTTTCACCTGGTCAACGTTAAAGGTGTAGGTGGAGGAGAGGGTGCAAAACCAGATGTCCTCGCTGGCATTCTTCCAGTTGGTTTTAGCGCCGCGGCCCTTCTCCCGCTCCCAGGTGATGCGGTTTTGCACAATGAAATGGGCCGCCGCCACGGGAAAGATGGAGGCGGAGGACAGCCAATCGCCGCAGATATAAATGGAGGCGGTGGGCCTCAGCAGGGGCTTCAGGCCGGTGATCACCTGATCAAGCCACTGGCTATAGTGGTCCACGCTGGATCGGGAGAAACTGCGGCCGTTGAAGCACTTATTGAGGTTGTAGGGCGGATCGAGGAACAGCAGATCAACCCATTCCCTGGGCAGCAGGGGGGCGACCTGCAGGCAGTCACCCTGGATGGTGCCGATGGGCGCCTGGCCAAAGGGCTGGTTGGGGCTTGGGGTAATCAGGCGGGGGGTCAACCGGGCCCGATCGCCCCTGTCCAAGGTCAAGGTACGGTTGCGGGGGGATGGAGGAGAGGGGGAACCATCGGCCATGCCCCTAATGGCCCTTAAACCGAATTCCCAGGAACAGGTCGTAGATAAAGCTGGCAAAGTCTTTCATTTGCAGCAGCCCGAGGGATTGGGGCGACCCCTTAGCATCCAGCAAGGGGCGCATCACCTCGTAGGTGGGTTTGTACTTGTACCAGGGTACGGAGGGCCAAAGATGGTGAACCAGATGGTAATTCTGACCCATGATCATCAAGTTGAGCAAGGCACCGGGGTAAACCCGAGCATTTTTCCAGCGATCGCGCTCCTGGAAGGGGCGATGGGGCAGGTAATCGAAAAATAACCCCAGGGCAATACCCACCACCAGGGCGGGGGAGAACCAAAAATTAAAAATGTATCCCAGGAAGTCAAACCGCCAGGCCGCTAACACCAACAGGGCCACCGCCAGCCGGCCCAGGAACCACTCCAGCAGTTCCCAATTGCGCCACAACTGCCGTTTAAAGAAGTAAATCTCATGGTAGAAAAACCGGGCGGCAATCAACCAGAGGGGCCCGCCGGTGGAGACAAAATGATCGGGATCATTCTCTGGATCGTTAACGTGGGCATGGTGCTGCAGATGCACCCGGGTAAACACCGGAAAGGAGAACCCGAGGATCAAGGCGCTGCCATGGCCCAGGACCGCATTAACAATGCGGTGGCGGTGGGCAGAATTATGGGAGGCGTCATGGATAACCGTGCCGGCCAAATGTAGGGACAGCACGTTCATCAAAAACACACACCAACCCACCCAGCCCCAGAGAAAGTAACCCAGGGTTGATAGGGTAATTAACCCTACCGAAGCGATAAACATCAGAGTATTCGGACTCAGGCCCCCCTCGGTTTTTAGTAACTCGGGGGGAACGGTTTTTCGTATCGTCAGGGGCTCAGCTGCCGCCGACATGTCGCAATGCTCCTACACACCAGTGCCTTCGGTAGTATACGTTAGGATGCCTAGATAATAAAGTTTTGTGACAGCTCCTCAGGGAAAAAATATTTTTCCCATCCTCCACCAGGCGCAGTTTTTCCCTAGACTTGGGTGGGGAGCCATGGGGAAATTTTCGTAAAGGTCCCATTGCATACCGTTATCTGCCGGGCAAGCCTGGATAGTTAAGGTGTGTTCCATAGGCTCCAGCCCTTTGCCTAACCTCTCATGTGATCTATGCTCTCTAACCTGTCCTCCCCTAATCGTCGTCGTACCAAGATTGTCGCCACCATTGGGCCAGCCACTCAGAAGCCTGAGGTGCTGCGAGATCTGATCGAAGCGGGAGCCACCACGTTGCGCCTCAACTTTTCCCACGGCAGCCATGAGGACCACCAGCGGAGTATTCGCCTGATCCGGCAAGTCTCCTTTGAGCTCAATCAACCGGTGGGAATTTTGCAGGACCTGCAGGGGCCCAAAATCCGCCTGGGTAAGTTTGAGGACGGGTCCATCCAACTGGCTAAGGGCGATCGGTTTGTCCTGACTAGCCAACCGATTCCGGGTACCCAGGAGCGCGCCTGTGTAACCTACGACAAGCTGGCCCAGGAGGTGCCTGCCGGGGCCAGAATTCTGTTAGACGATGGCCGGGTGGAAATGGAGGTGGAGTCGGTGGATTTGACCGCCCAGGAACTGCACTGCCGGGTGGTGGTGGGGGGTCCCCTGTCCAACAATAAGGGGGTTAACTTCCCTGGGGTATACCTATCGATTAAGGCCCTGACGGAAAAAGACCGGGAAGACCTGATGTTTGGCCTCAATCAGGGGGTGGATTGGGTGGCCCTGAGTTTTGTCCGTAACCCCCAGGATGTGCTGGAAATTAAGGAGATCATCGCCAGTGCCGGTAAGCATGTGCCGGTCATTGTCAAAATCGAAAAGCACGAAGCGATCGAGCAAATGGAGGCGATTCTGTCCTTGTCCGATGGGGTGATGGTAGCCCGGGGGGATCTGGGGGTAGAGCTGCCGGCGGAGGAGGTGCCGATTTTACAGAAGCGCCTGATTTTGACCGCCAATTCCCTGGGCATACCGGTGATTACCGCCACCCAAATGCTCGATAGCATGGTGTCAAACCCCCGCCCTACCCGGGCTGAGGTGTCTGACATCGCCAATGCCATCTTAGATGGCACCGATGCAGTTATGCTCTCCAATGAAACCGCCGTGGGTAAGTTTCCCGTCGAGGCGGTGGCGACCATGGCCCGGGTGGCGGTACGGACGGAGCAGGAGGGAATTACCCAACGGGATGGGGTGGGCTTTGGGGTGTGTTCCATTCCCAATGCCATCAGCCAGGCGGTGAGTCGGATCGCGGCCCAACTTAACGCCGCCGCCATCATGACCCTGACCAAAAGTGGGGCCACGGCTCGCAATGTCTCCAAGTATCGACCCCATACTCCGATTTTGGCGGTCACCCCCCTGGTGAGCGTGGCTCGTCAGCTGCAACTGGTGTGGGGGGTACGCCCCCTATTGGTGCTCGATTTGCCCTCCACCACCCAAACCTTTCAGGCGGCCATGGGGGTGGCCCAGGAAAAGGGTCTGCTGCAGGATGGGGATCTGGTGGTGTTGACGGCGGGGACCCTGCAGGGGGTGTCCGGATCGACGGACCTGATCAAGGTTGACGTGGTGACGGCGGTGCTGGGTCGAGGGGTGGGGGTGGGGGAGGCCTCCGTGAGTGGGCGAGCCCGAGTCGCCCACCATAGCCTGGAAATTCAGGACTTTAACGATGGGGAAATTCTGGTGGTGCCCCACACCAGCGCCGACTTTGTCGATGTGATTCGCCGCTGTCGAGGCATCATCACCGAGGAGGACAGCCTCACCAGCCACGCAGCGGTGATTGGCCTGCGCCTTGGTGTACCGGTGATCCTGGGGGTAAAAAATGCCACGGAAACCATCCGCGATGGCACTATCCTAACCCTGGACACTCGACGGGGGCTAGTGTTCTCTGGGGCGATGACGCCGATCAAACATACCCCCCAGGTGAGCGGGCTTTAGGTAGAGGTGCCGAGAGCATCCCAGTTTTGCAAGTTGGCCCTCATCCCCTAACCCCTTCTCCCTTTTTGGGAGAAGGGGAACCGGATTCAAAGTCCCTCTCCCAGAGCGGGAGAGGGATTTAGGGTGAGGGCTGCAAAAGTGGGATGCACCCGAGGTGCCCCTGAAAACCAGAAGCCAAAATCAAAAACCCTGACCGGATTTGTCAGGGTTTCTGTACCTGGTCTTAAGCCTCAGCTCAGCCTAGGAGGTTTCTAGCGTCTGCCCCGTTGGCCAGGGCGAAAGGCCGTCAGAACGTTCAGAATAGGGTAAGCCGGTCAACCCATGGGCTGGGTAGGCGCTTTGGCCAAGGTTGCGCCTTCTGTAAAATTCTCCCCTCAGGGCTGAGACCTTAACCTACTTATAAAGTTCTGTTGACAGACGAAATGCCAAAATACCCGGTACGAGAGCAATGGCTAGGGCAATGAAGATTTGAGTGTCGGAAAGGGCCATAGGAGTATTCCTCAAGGTGGGATGGCAAACAAAGCTGAATGATCGCTGAATTATGGGTCACCCAGGGTTGGTTGATATCGAGCCAGGCAAGGATCAAGATTCCAGGAGTGAGCCTCGAACCCTGCCTAGACCTGATTGTTAACCAAGAGGGTGGGTCATGGATGAAGGGTAGCTCCAACTGTTACACAGCTTAACGATTGACTGCAATTAGTTAAGGTTCTGAGTAAGGATGGCATGGAACCACTACGGCGATCGCCCCAGGCATGGTCGATTCTCCCCCAGGTTGATCTGTGGCAACGTTGGCATTTCCCCAGAGACTTCTATGATTACCATTACTTCCACCGCTGTTCTAACCTAACTACCCCTTTATTCCCACTGATATATTCCGCCAGTGAACACCACCCACCCACCCCGCACTGAATTTCAACGGCAGCTCCTGCGCGTGCAGCGTGACCTGTTGCGCATGGGCGCCTTAGCTGAGAACTCCTGTGTTCTAGCCCGGGATGCCCTCTGCGATCGCAACCTGGATGCCGTGCAACGTCTGAAAACTCAGGACAAGCGCATTGATCAGTTCTATCGTCAGATTGAGGTGGACTGTATCCAATTATTTACCCTACAGGTCCTGGAGGAGGAGGATCTGCGTCGGCTTGGGGCGTTTATCCAAATGGTGCGGGATCTGGAACGCATTGGTGACTACGCTAAGGACCTGGGGGAGGTGGCGATCAAGCTGTTTCCTTACCCCATCCATCCCCTCATGGGGCGAGTCCAGACCATGTTAGACCGGTGTCGTTCCATGGTGGCCATGAGCCTGCTAGCCCTATCGGATTTAGATGCGGCCTTAGGGCTGGAAATTAAGCAGAAGGACGATATTGTAGACAGCGACTATCACGATCTCTATGAGTGCCTGGCCCATCAGACCGACCTGGTGGGTTCCGTTGAACCGACGGTATTACTGGTGTTAGCGATTCGCTATATGGAACGCATTGCGGACCACGCCACTAACATTGGCAAGCGAGTCGCCTACATTGTTACCGGCGAGCGATCCTAGGGATGGATGGCATCACCCTAAGAATTATTTACCTGGGAGATGTTTTTCAAAACGTTACCTGGTATTGAAAAAAAGCTTTGCTAGAGCGCCATTTCTTGAGACACTGTTAGAA
>JAYKIM010000005.1:0-3933 GCA_035286245.1 Cyanobacteriota bacterium
GTGACCGCCAGCCCCCGCTCAATCGCCGGGATCAATCCCGCCTCCAGGGGGGCGGTCCGGAAGGGTAGGGTGAGGTAGCTGGCCAGGCAAAAGCGGCACATCTCCGGACAACTGCGCACCGTTTCCACCATGAAAATGTTTTCCCAGGCGGCCTGGGGGGTGACCACGGTGGAGGCGGAGAGCACACCCCCCCGGTAGGTCTGCTTGGCAACGGTGGCGGGCACCTGGGGGGCGGTCGGGGCCATGGCGGTAACCCCCGCCTCGGGGCCCGCGTAGGTCACCTGGTAGAGGCTGGGGACGTAGAGACCGGGCACCTGGGCCAGGTGGTGGAGTTGGGTTGGCCGATCGGCCTGGCGCAGGGCGATCGCCTGGTCAATAAAGTCATCCACCAGGGTTTCCCCATCCCCCAGGAGGATCACATCAAAAAAGTCGGCAAAGGGTTCGGGGTTGGCGGTTAACACGGGCCCGCCGCCGAACACCAGGGGGTGGAGATCGTCCCGATCGGCGGCGTAGAGGGGAATCCCTAACTGCTCTAGCAGGGCCAGAATATTGCCGTAATCCAATTCCCAGGAGAGGGAGAAGCCCAACAACTCTGGCTGGGCCGGTAGGGGTTCGTGGTGGTCCGTAAACAGCCGAGCCACCGCCACATCCTGCCGCTGGGCCAGGCTGGCCCACACCACCTGGTAGCCCAGGCTGGTGAGGCCGACGTTGTACTGGTTAGGAAAGGCAAAGATCATCGGCAGGGCCGTCGCCAGGGGGCGGGCGGGGCTAAACAGCAGGGTTTCTTCGCTAAAGGGAAAGGGGGGCACGGCAGGGTCCCTAGCAAAACACCATCAACGCCTTCGTTATAGCGTAAAGTACTGCTTCACCGCCGCCAGGATGCGGGGGGCCGCCTGGCCATCCCCAAAGGGGTTGGTGGCCCTGGCCATGGCTTGGTAGGCGCTGGGGTCCGTCAACAATTCCAGGGTGTGGTGCCGGATCGCCTGGGCCTGGGTGCCAATCAGTCGGGCCGTCCCCGCCTGGATCGCCTCCGGCCGTTCCGTGGTGTCCCGTAGCACCAACACCGGTTTGCCCAGCCCCGGCGCCTCCTCCTGCAGACCACCGGAATCGGTGAGTAACAGGTAGCAGCGCTGCATCGCCCCCACCAGTTGGTGATAGTCGAGGGGGTCGGTTAAAAAGACCCGGGGGTGGTGCCCCAGGCGAGCGGTGAGGGGGTCCCGCACCAGGGGGTTACGGTGGAGGGGCAGCAGCAGGGCGGTGTCGGGCTGCTGATCGAGCACCGCCAGAAACCCATCGGCGATCTGCTGGAGGATATCCCCCCAGTTTTCCCGCCGATGTACCGTGGCCAGCAAGACCCGATAGCGGTCCCAGTCGAGGCCGGAGATCGGGCAGTCGGGTTGCTGTTGGGCCACGGTCAGCAGGGCATCGATCACCGTGTTACCGGTATGGTGGATCTCCCCCAGGACGCCGGACCGCCGCAGGTGCTCAACGGCGGCGCTGGTGGGGGCAAAGTGTAGGGTGGTGAGCTGGGAAATCAGGCGACGGTTAGCCTCCTCCGGGAAGGGACTGTAGAGGTTATCGGTGCGTAAACCCGCCTCCACATGGCCCACCGGCACCTGCTGGTAAAAGGCGGCCAGAGCAGCGGCAAAGGCGGTGGTGGTATCCCCCTGGACGATCACCAGCCGGGGCGGATGGTGTTGAAACTCGGCGGCCAGCCCCGCCAGGCTACGGCAGGTAATGTCAGTGAGGCTTTGTTGGGGCTGCATAATGGCCAGGTCCGTGTCCGCCTGCAAAGTAAACAGGGCCATCACCTGATCCACCATTTCCCGATGCTGACCGGTGAGCACCACCCGGGTTTTGAGGGCGGGATCCCGCTGAAATAGCGCAATCACAGGGGCCAGCTTAATCGCCTCCGGTCGGGTGCCAAGGATGATGCACACAGGTAGGGGAAGGGCAGACATCGGTAGCGCTCGCTAAGGGAATAAGTCGATAATCATCATGGCATGCCCCATCCCCTCTGCCACAATAGGAGGGGTCTAGTTTTTTACGGACAATTGCTGCGCCATGGCCCAAACCATTACCCTGACCGCTGCCCACCTACAAACCCTGGATTTGAGCCCGGCCCGATCGCTGCTGGAGCCACTGGCGGGGGGGCCGGAGTTGGGTCTGCGCTTTGACATCCAACTTGACCGCGACCCCAGTGACCCCAGGGAACTGTCGGAAATTCCGGAGGTGCGATTGTGGTTTATCCGCCTCGATAGCCATTACCCCTGGTTACCCCTGGTGCTGGATTGGGAGGCGGGGGAGTTGGCGCGCTATGCGGCCATGCTGGTGCCTCACCAGTTTACCCCCAGCGAAGGGATTCGCTACAATTCCGAGGCCCTGGAGATTTTTATCATGCAAAAGATTTTTGTGATTAGCGCCTGGCTGCAGGCCCAGGGCCTGGGGGGCGCCGGCAAGCTCAAGTTAATGGCGAAGATGCTGGGTTACGACATTGAGGAGGGGCTGTTTGACCTGCTGCGTCCCTAGGTGGGGTTGACCCCCACCTAGGGACGCTGGGCTAGGCAGGCTAACCCCCAGCCCAGCAGGAGGCCCAGGCCACCGTAACGCACCGCTTGCCAGAAGGGTTGCTGCAGGTGCTGCCAGCTAATCAGGTGGCTAACCAGCTCTGCCTCCAGGTGATCAACCGCCTGCTCCAGGGATTGGAGTTCGTGACCCGAGGCCTGGCGATCGCCCCTACCCCCTGGTGGTTCCCGATGGAGCTGCTCCAGCTGGATGAGATTATCCAGGCCCACCCTGAGGCGCTGCAGTCGGCTCTCCAGCGCCTCCACCTGGTGTCGCAGGTCCGTAAGGATGGGGGTAGGGGGTTCAGGAGTGGGCGCCATCGTGCACAATAGGGAAATCAGGCCTGATTTGACCCCATTCTATCCTCCTTATTGCTATGGCTAACCCCTTTCCCTCCTCCCCCTGGGTGCCAGCGGAGCCACCCCTACCCCAGTTGTCCGATCTGGAGCTGGCCCAGGCCCTAGCCAGTCGGCTGGCCATTCCCTCAGAACAGTGGCACCAGCTCAATCGCAACCGACGCCTCCGGGCCCAGGAGCAACTGGCGGCGGCCCTGGTATTCTTACTCAGGGAACAGCCGGAGGAGGCATTGCTACGGGTAGAACAGGCCGCCGGTTGGTTAAACCGTAGCCTGACCGCTCCCCCCTGCCCCAGCCATGGACACCCCCCACGGTCCCAGGGGGAGGTTTAGTGGTTGTCCATCTCTAGTCTTTGCCAAAACCATGGTTAACCCCTCCCCCGCCTGGAATGCAACTGACCTGCGATCGAGGATTCAACAGCGTAGTCGCCACGCCCTGGACTGCGGTGCTCTCCAGCCAATTCAAACCCGCTACGAATTTGTGTCCCAGGGGGGTATGGAGTTTGTGGTGCGGGTGGTGGCTAATTTGATGCGCAAGGAACAGTCCGATCGCAACCAGGAACGACAGCGCCAGGCAGGGCAGGAGGTGAACCCATTTCTGCCCTACGATCTGGACCTGTTTGTCACCGATCTGTCCGAAACCCACCTGTGTCTGCTGAATAAGTACAACGTGGTGGAGGATCACATTTTAATTATTACCCGCGCCTTCGAAGAGCAGGACAGCTGGTTAACCCAGGGCGATCTGGCCGCCCTGGCTGGCTGTTTAGGCGCCATCGATGGGCTGGGTTTTTACAATGGGGGCCGATTGGCGGGGGCCAGCCAGCGCCATAAACACTTGCAGGTGATACCGCCCCCCCTGGGCCCGGAGGGGGGAGCGCTGCCCCTGGCCCAGGCGATTGCGGCCTTGGATATGGAGCAATACCTCCCCGGAGCCGCCAGGCCGGAAACCGATCAGGGCTATTACCAAAGCCCCCTGTTTGGCTTTCGCCACGGTATCCTACCCCTGCCAACCG
>JAYKIM010000006.1:0-3575 GCA_035286245.1 Cyanobacteriota bacterium
TTGCTCAACACCTGGGCCTGGCGAATGGAAATGCCGGGCAGGCGCAACCAGTCGTCCACCGTTGCCTGGTTGACATCCAGGCTAAAGCCCAACTCGGCGGCCAGATCCACCTCCCCCTGCGATCGCAAGCGACAGCCAGGCTCCTGGGCCAAACGACTGGCGAGCGGGTGGAGTTGGCGCCTCAGGCGTTGCCAGTGCCGCCACCCGGTGATCACGCCCCTACCCCTAGCTGGTCTAGTAGATAGCGCCGCTTTTGTTCAAATTCTGCCTCGGAAATCAATCCTTCCTGGCGCAGGCTGTCTAACTCCCGTAGGGCCGTGCCCAGGGCGCTCACCTGGCTCGGGTCTACACCAGCACCAACCGGAAGGGCCGCATCTTCGAAACTCTCCAGGGGCCGGGTCAATAACCACAGCCCCTCAATGGCACAGGCCACCCGGGGCATCTGGGTCCAGCCCAAAAGCAGATAAACCCCTCCCCATAGGGGCTGCCCCAGGTAAAACTTGTGTAACCCCGACAGGGGAATTGGCCCTGGGCTTAAGGCCCCTAGCCAGGCCAGGGCAACAGCCGTGTACCGGCGGCGCAGGGCGGGTGACATGGTAGGCAAAAGTTTAAACGAATCTCAACTAGGCTGACTTTAGTATAAACTGAGGGTAAAGAAAGGGTAAAGAATTGTCATCTCTGAAGAGGTTTCTGTCACCCTAACCTAGAAATCGTCCAAGATAACGAAGTATCCATCGGGGTTTGCATTTGCTAAGGTCCATCTAGTTGGTCCGGCTAAGGCCATAGCTTCAGTTCCTGTTGATCGAGTTGCCAAATCTCTACTCACCATGACGATACTGGATGTCTTACCTTGCCTTTTCTCCCGATTGGCTCAATCAGTTTTCTAGTGACCCCTACGCTATTCTGGGCGTCTCAGTTGCGGCGGATGAGCGACGCATCCTGACCCGCTACAGGTCAGTGGCAAAGCGACTTCACCCTGACGCCCAATTCTCCGCTCCCGCCCCCCAGCAGGAGTTTGTCGGTCAGGTTTTGTCTAAACTTGTTAACCCTGCTTACCAACGGCTCAAGCAGGAGAAGGGCCGCAGCGAAATTTTGGCGACCCTGCGCTTCAAGGTGCGTCGCCTGACCCGCGAGCAGGACCTAGAACCCCAAACCGTTGCTGGCCAACGCCTGCTGAGCATTGTGGAAACTGAGGTAGACCTGGTTTATGAGGATCAACTGGGGCAGTTGTGCCAGGCCCAGTACGATAGCTCAGAAGCGTTCGAGCTCTATACCAGTCAAATTGCCGAACTTAACCTGATTTACCTAAGGCGAAAGATGGGCACAGTGGTAATGCGGGAAAAGCGGACGGGCTTGATGGCCACCGGTATGGCCACCACTCCTCCATCCATGGCCACGGAGACCTCCAGCACTAATCCCCATCTCTCCATTAGCTATGCAGACCGACACTTTAAGCGGGCCCAGGAATACCTACGCACCAAAAATATTACAGCTGCCCTCCAGGAACTGAAGGACGCCATCAAGCTCGATCCCAAAAATAGCAACTACCATTGTTTAATTGGTCAGGTTTATCTACTGGCCAACTTGCCGGGCATGGCTAAGGTACATTTGAAGCAGGCCCTACGATTAGAACCGACCCACAGCATTGCCCTCAAGTACGCCCAGCAATTAAACCTGGACCTAAGTTTCCTGACTACGGACACTAACTCTGCTTCCCAGTCACCGTCTACTCCTGCCCAGCACCGCAAAAATGGCCTGTTTGGTGGTATATTTTCGCGCCACTAGCTCTCTACCGATCCGCTTTTAATCCATAGGTCCCATGCTGGACCGTCTTCTAACCGGCCTCTTTTCAACAGGGCAAGTAGGAGCGATCGCTTAGGTTTTCCACGGGGCGACAGGTTAACTAAGGTAACAAGATTCTGGATAAAACCATGGGAAATTGGCTCTGACTTGGCAGAAATGCTAGATCAAACCTGGAACCCTAATATAGCTGGCGCCCTTTAGCTCAGGATATTAAGTCAGGCTTTGGGACTCAGCCTATAGCAACTAGCGTGGCAGTCTTGTCCTACCTGGACTGGCAGCTGCCATAGTCCCTTATTCATCAAGGAGATCCCAATGACGACCGCCCGTAAACGAATTGGCATTCTTACCAGTGGTGGCGACTGCCCTGGGCTGAACGCAGTCATTCGGGCGGTGGTGAAATGCGCCCATCGCCGAGGCTGGGATGTAATTGGGATTCCCTACAGCACCGATGGTCTGATCCACATCACCGAGGGGCGCTACAACCTGGAGGATTTGGTGCTACGGGAACATGGCTATGATATTCCGGGGATTTTGCAAGGTCTGGATATTCTCCAGTTTCTCAGTGGCTCCATCCTGGGCTCCCTGAATAAGGGCCATCCCGAGGACTCGGAGGCGGTGGCTAAAATCCTTGAGGGTTATCGGCGGCTCAACCTTGACTGCTTGATCGCCATCGGTGGCGACGGCAGCCTAGATATCATGTATGACCTGGCCCAACGGGGCGGTTGGAACCTGATCGGGATTCCCAAGACCATTGATAACGATGTGCCCTTTACGGAAAAGTCCATCGGTTTTAATACGGCGGTACAGACCGTTACGTCAGCCCTTTACGACCTGACCTTTACCGCCGCCAGCCACGATCGGGTGATGGTGGTGGAGGTGATGGGCCGCGATGCCGGTCACCTGGCCCTCCATGCCGGTATTGCCGGTGGAGCCGATGTGATTTTAATCCCTGAACTGGTGCCGGATCTAAACCCCGTGATTATTCGGCAAATTTGTCAGGAAATTGCCGCCATGCGACGACGGGGGCGGAAGTTTGCCCTGCTGGTGGTGGCTGAGGGGGTGCGGGGCGAGGGGGGCGACAAGGTTCACCTGGTGGGGGAACACCTGGCCCAGCTGGTGGCACAGCATAGCACCCAGCTTTGCCAAACCGGTGATGCCTACTACTGTGATATGGACAAGGTGGAAACTCGGGCTACGGTGCTGGGGCATATCCAGCGCAGTGGCACCCCCACCGCCTCCGATCGCCTATTGGCCTCCGCCTTCGGCCGCAAAGCCATTGACCTGATTGATGAAGGCCGGTTTAGCCGCCTGGTGGTATGGGAAGCCGGACGGGTGCGATCCAAGGACCTCAGTGAGGTGATTAGCATTGTGCGGGAATGCCATCGGCGGGGGATCTGCCCTGGCCCCGTGGAAACCGATAGCACCATGGTGAAGGTGGCTCGCTCCATGGGGATTTACGTTGGCGATCCCCAGGCCCTACCGCCGAAAACCCTTGAGAATGCCCTTGGTGTTTGGGAAACCGGGGTGAGGTTGATCTAGGAGATGGGTCACCCCTGGAACCGATAGGAGATCCTTGCCAGGGGTACAGCAGCGGTCGTTGAGGGGCTTGGTGTGGGCTGATCTGTCCTAAATTGGGTACCTTAAAACAGCGGTCCTACCACTCATCAAACTGGCCCGTCTGGACAGTCGGGCGAGGGTTGGCATTGCTAGGGTAAATCTACTGTCCCGGTCTCTGAACCATGACCCCTTTCCTATTGCGTCAGCCGTTTATG
>JAYKIM010000007.1:0-3517 GCA_035286245.1 Cyanobacteriota bacterium
AATCCTACGGTTGGCTGGGGGTGATCGCCGGTATCCTCTGTGTTTTCCTCAGCAGTCGGGCTATCCTGAACCCCACCAGTCTCTGGCAGTTTTTTGTCTCCCTGACAGCCATCGGGTTCGGGTACAAGCTACTTACCACTCGCCTGGACTGACTCAACTCCCGACCCAATTACTCAGGGCTTTAAACTCCCATAAAACTTTAGCCCCCTGGCGGCCCCTGCTTTCTCCATAAGGGAGTGATCGGCTGTAATGGGAATAATCAGCTAACCATAAACCCTGGCTGCTATCGTCAATGGCAAACAAATCTTCCCATAACCAACCCTTGACCGCCAATGGGAATGCGATTTTGGTGGGCTTAATACCGGCTCTGACCCACAACCTTTCTCTGGCGGCCCAAACGATTCGAGACGGGGCAACCACCCTGATCCAGCCTGGGGCTGGGCTGATCACCCAGGTTGGTACCGTTAGCGAGAACCCCTACAGTTTTGGCTTTGCCCTCGAACATCTGCAGGCCCTTGGCTTTAACCTCAACGCCGCCCTCAGGGGGGCAGATAGCCGGGCCTACCAAATTCCTGTGGATGGCACTCAGTTTGGCCCCGATATCTACATCGATCAGGCCGGGCAGGTGATTGCTCAATTTCAAGTCAAAGGGGGTTCCAGCGACTACGTTGAAACCATGGTGGCCTCGGGTCGCTATCGGGATCCGATTGTGACCAATGTTGAAAATGCTCACCTTAGGGGCACTTCAACGGTGATCTCCGCCGATGGAGTTTGCAGTATCCCGGTGCCCCAGGATGTCGCTCGACTGGCTGCCGCCCATCCCTATGCCACAGCCCTGCTGCTGGAGGCTGCCGCAGAGGTCGGTGAGGTGGTCGGTTCTGGCGTCAACGGCGCCGCCCTTAATGCCGCCCTTAACGTTGTGCTAGAGAGCATTCACCAACTAGGTCCGGTGCTTCGCGGTGAAGCCGCCCTGGAGTGGGCATTATTGCAGCCCATTATGGAAAAAGCCCTGGTGGGGCTCCAGTCCGGGTTCTTGCGGGGGGCCTCTGTGAAGGTGCTACAACGGTTAATGGGGGGTCACCCCATGGCCGCCCTTGGCCTTACCCTGGCTGTGGAGGCCATCCCCACCCTAATCCGCCTGATTCAGGGGGAGGTCACCCTGGTTGAGGCCTTAGCAGAACTAGGCCCCAGGCTGCTGACCTCGGGCATTGTGACGGTGATGGTGCTGTTATTCCCACCGGTGGGTGTGGCCCTGCTGACCGCCGCTGTGTTGCAGGCGGTTTGGGCAGAACTGGCCCCAGACTGGGCCCTGGTGTTTCGTCAAGTCATTGAGAAAACCTTAGCGGCAACCGCGGCCGGAGTGACGGCGGCAATCCATGAACTGGGCCGCAACCCCCTTAACGGGTTGGGGAGTTCCGCCGCCTCCGTTAACGCTTCCAGTGCCCAGCTTGCCGACATGGATAGGTTACTAGACAGCCTTTTGGAGTAAGCAGACGTGACTAGATTTGAACCGGGGCAATTAGTTCGACAATCTTTCCAGGGGGCAGTGGCCCACTATGGGGTGGTGCTCAGCCCAGACTACACCGTCGGTTGGGTGAATAACTCAACCCTGGAGGTGAAACCCACCCAGGGGCAAGCCTGGCAGGTGATCCAGCCCCAACACCCGGCCTTGCCCCTGGCAACCATTAAGGCCAATATCAAAGCCTTTAGGGAACAACTCAAGGATCCAAAACCGCCCGTCTACAACGTGGTGAATTTCAACTGCGAGCACTGGGCCACCTGGATGGTGACGGGGCAGTCCTACTCTACCCAGGTGGGGGCCGCTACAACGGGGTCGATGACGATCCTGGGGGGCAGCATGGTAGCGATTGGCTCCTCCGCTGGCACGGTGGTAACGGCGGCCTCCTTGCTAGGGGCAACCGCCTCTACGGGCACAGTCATTGGTAGCCTGAGCGGAGCGGCGGCCACCAATGCCGCCCTGGCCTGGCTGGGGGGCGGTACCCTGGCGGCGGGGGGTGGGGGGGTAGCGGCAGGGGCCGCTCTTGTAACCGCTGTCTCAACCGCAGGTATAGGCCTGGCGATTTTGGGAGTTGGAATCATTGGCTACCAGATCTGGGAAAATAGCGATCGCCAGGAACGACTAAAGGCGATGCAGCTAGCCTCTACTCCATCCGGCAGTTCGATGGGTAAGGCTGAAAGCATCAGCCAGCTGCTTGACCAGCTACTGGTGTAGATCGGGTGTCTGGCCAGGGTCTAGGGGTGTTTCTAGCCCTTTATCCAGCCAATCCCCAAGGGTCTAGACCATACACTTTGTCAGCCGCTACCCTATGGCAAGACATGCTGGCCAATCAAATGCCCCCAGAGCAAGCTGCTGAAAATTGGGACCTTCCCCTGGCAGCTATTCAGGAAGCGGTGCATTACTGCGAACTCCACCAGGACCTATTAAGGCTAGAAGCAGAAGAAGAGCGCTACCGTCTAGAGGAAAACGGAGTTTCCCTTGGGCCTCTCCAGCAATTCTCATTTTAGAACTCTTGTACCAAAGAGCGTTTCGAGCCTAGGTTGCTTAACGGGAGCATAGGCTTTTCAGGCAGGGCTATTGAGAAGATTCTCAATAGCTAGGGTCAAGATACGGTCAAGGTTTTCATAATGAGAATTGCTGGGGCCTCTCCCTGCTGCTTGACGAAGATAGTCAGGCTAAGTACCTGGTCAACTAAAGCTCCCCGGCATTCTCAACAGCGCCCTCCGCTTGGTGCCTTGCGTCCCAGCCCCGTAGCTGGCTAGGCAACGGGATAGGCTTTACTACTCCCAGAGGTATTAGGTACTATTTCCTAGATCAATCCCCCGATTTACAGCGCACCCGGCTACCCTCGCCGATCGCACCGGTGGGGTAAGCTTCAAAAATACGGTTCACCGCCAGGGCGTAGCCCTCATAGGTGTGGGCGGTGGCGGTGGTGAGCAGGGCCTCGATCAGTTTCTGGGTAAAGAAAGGGGAGAGGGTAAACATCCGCAGGGCCCTGACCACCATGCTGGGCCAGTCGGTCAAGATCACGGTCAGGGCTAAATGAACCTCGGGATTGGCCCGAAAGCCATCAAAGTCGGGCAGGGCCTGGGGGTCAAAGCGGGATAGGTGGAAGGGGCACTCGTGCCAGGGCACCAGCAGGCGGGCGGGCTGGGGTTGGCCAAAGCCTTTGGTTGAAGTGACTTCAAAGATCCGAAAGCAGACGAAGGGGAGGTGGTCGATAACATTCAGGCCGATCTCAAATACCCCCCGTTGTACGCCCCTGATCTCCTCCGGTTTGAGGTGGTCCAGGCTGATGATCAGTTGACATTGGTTGTCGATCCAATTGAGCAGGGAGCCTGGGGCGTCGTGATGGCGGTTGAGGCGATCTCCAATGTGGATAGCTTCCAGGTAGCCTGTCATGGTTTCAGGAAAAGTGGCAGTAGTAGCCTAGCACTTTGCTGGGGCGGGGTTGGGTATCTTGAGGGAAAGAAACCTATCCCTCCAGCGATCGCGATC
>JAYKIM010000008.1:0-5913 GCA_035286245.1 Cyanobacteriota bacterium
CGGCCAAGGCCGCCATTGTGGGAGCTGATGCGGTGATTGGCTACGGTCTCTACATTGATCAAATCCGTCCCCTGTGCCGATCGGGTCAGGTGGTGGAAGCCTGGCCCATTACCCAGGAGCGACAGCGGGCCGATCGCGCCATTGCCCTGGCTCGTTGGGGGTTAAGGGTGGCGGTGGTCTCCTCGGGAGACTGCGGTATCTACGGCATGGCCGGCCTGGTGTTAGAGCAGCTCCAGGCTACCGGCTGGGACGGCATCACTCCAGGGGTTGAGGTGCTACCGGGCATTTCCGCCCTGCAGGCCGCTGCCGCTCGGGTAGGGGCGCCCCTGATGCACGATTTTTGCACCATCAGTTTAAGTGACCTGCTCACTCCCTGGCAGGTGATCATCAAACGACTGGAGGCAGCGGCCCAGGCTGACTTTGTCATTGCCCTCTATAACCCCAAGTCCCAGGGGCGTACCCAACAAATCGAAACAGCCCATCAGATTTTGATGACCCACCGATCTCCCCAGACCCCGGTAGCGGTAGTGAGATCGGCCTATCGCCCAGGGGAGACTGTACACACCACAACCCTGGAACATCTCTTGGATCTATCCATTGACATGATGACGGTGGTGTTAATTGGTAACCAGAGTACCGACCTGGCTGGCCCCTGGATGATTACGCCGCGGGGCTATAATTCAAAAAAATATCCAGGCAGTCCTTAACTACCTGGAAGGGGATAAACCCCAAAAGATTAAAACCTTAAAAGGTCAGTGAAAACTCGGCGGAACGCCCAGGCGTTCGCCGAGCTGGTACTAAACTAGTCCTTCGATATCCTGGGGGGCTCGCGGAAGGCAATGGCAAAAAATAGGGTGCCAATGATGCAAGCAAAGATAAAAATGTAAGCGACAGCTTCCATGGTGAAAAAGCTCCTACTCTACCAGAGTAATTCCAGTGTACAGGCAATATAGAAACATTGAGAAATCACCCCCCTTGACCCTACTCGACCGTCGAGACCAAGGTCTTAACAGTCGAGTACGGGGTCAAAGCTAGACCGATCTAGACAGTCTCCCGCTTACGGGTAGAGGTATCGCCCACTTTTTGAAAGAAGCCCCACTCCACCTGTTCGGGAGAGAGGTCGGGGTCAACACCGGCAAACACATCCCGGAACAGAGTACGGGAGCCGTGCCAAATGTGACCGAAGAAGAATAGCAAAGCAAAGACAGCATGACCATAGGTAAACCAACCGCGGGTACTGGTGCGGAACACCCCATCAGACCCCAGGGTTTCGAGATCAAACTCAAAGGGTTCACCCAGTTGAGCCTTACGGGCATAACGCTTCAACAGAGCTGGGTCTGTAATGGTCTTACCGTCTAACTCACCGCCATAGAAGGTGGCGGTTACACCGGTCTGCTCAAAACTATACTTAGATTCCGCCCGTCGGAAGGGAATATCCGCACGGACAACTCCATCCCTATCCACCAGGACCACGGGGAAGGTTTCAAAGAAGTTAGGTAGGCGACGAACGGTTAACTCACGGCCTTCCTTGTCTTTGAAGACGGGGTGTCCTAGCCAGCCCTGGGCTAACCCATCCCCTTGATTCATAGGACCTACCCGGAACAGACCACCCTTGGCCGGACTGTTACCAACGTAGTCGTAGAAGGCCAGCTTTTCGGGAATTTGACTGTAGGCCGTTGCCAGAGTACCACCAGCATTAACCTCCGCCTGAACCCGGCGCTGAATTTCCTGCTGGAAATAGTTGCTATCCCACTGATAACGGGTGGGACCAAACAACTCAATGGGGGTGGCGGCGCTACCGTACCACATCGTGCCAGCCACCACGAAGGCGGCAAAGAATACAGCCGCGATACTGCTGGAAAGCACCGTCTCAATATTCCCCATGCGGAGGGCTTTGTAAAGCCGCTGAGGTGGTCTCACTGTCAAGTGAAATAGGCCAGCAATAATACCCACAATGCCTGCGGCAATGTGGTGAGCCACAATTCCACCGGGATTGAAGGGGTTGAAGCCAGCCGCTCCCCATTCTGGCGCTACGCCTTGGACGTGGCCCGTCAGACCGTAGGGGTCAGAAACCCACATCCCTGGTCCCCAGAGACCAGTCAGGTGGAAAGCCCCAAAGCCAAAACAAAGTAGACCCGATAGAAACAAATGGATGCCGAACATCTTGGGTAGGTCCAGGGCGGGCTCGCCGGTCCGGGGATCGCGGAAGAGCTCTAAATCCCAAAACACCCAATGCCAGCAGGCCGCCAGGAAAAGCAGCCCTGACAAAATAATATGGGCCGCAGCCACCCCCTCAAAGGACCAGAAGCCCGGGTTGACGGCGGCCTCGCCGGTTACGCTCCAGCCTCCCCAGGATTGGGTGACCCCTAATCGGGCCATAAAGGGCAAAACAAACATGCCCTGACGCCACATGGGGTTGAGCACGGGATCGCTTGGATCAAAGGTTGATAACTCGAACAGGGCCATCGAACCGGCCCAACCAGCCACTAGGGCTGTATGCATTAGGTGTACAGCGATCAGTCGCCCGGGATCATTAATGACGACGGTGTGTACCCGGTACCAGGGTAGTCCCATTGACTACTCTCCTCCTCTAGGTAAAACAGTGTTGTTTTGAAGTTGTCTTAACGATGCTAGATACTGATAAGCCTACCAGATTGGGCTGCCAGAATCCCTACTTGCGATCGCATCCCCGAGGACTTTTTCGCCTGAGTCAAAAATATTGATGGGTAGAAAATCCTTGGAGATGTAAAAATGAATTACTTAACGAAGTGTAACCACTTCAAATCTGCCTCGCAACCTCGCTGCCTCCTTTTCCCAAGGGAGGATGTTAAAAAACAGCGTTAGTTGAGCAGTGGAGACAGCCCAAAATGGCTATTTTACCTATGGTTTGGAATATTGGACGGCAAGGAGCGTTAGGTCATGGCTACTATTAAGTTTCTTAACGAAAATACCGAGATTGTCGTTGCTGATGGGGCCAATCTACGCTTTAAGGCTTTAGAAAACCGCGTTGACCTCTACACCCTTGGTGGCAAGTTAATGAACTGTGGGGGGTACGGCCAGTGTGGCACCTGTGTGGTGGAGGTGGTGGCCGGCGCTGAAAACCTATCGCCTCGCACAGTGGTGGAGGAACGTAAGTTGAAAAAATGGCCCGCCAATTGTCGACTAGCCTGTCAAACCCTGGTGAATGGCCCAGTCACCGTGGTTACGAAGCCTAAGCGATAAACTAAGCACAGCCTTTAAAGCGGATTTTCATCTGGCCGCACCCTCCCGGCTGGGGCCAGATGAAGGTTGAACTAGCCACCCTGATCAAGCCAGTTAATCCAGTCCAACCCGACGAGAGGATTATCCGAGCCAGGTCAGATTCGAGGTTAACCCCGGCCGTTAACCGGCCATAGCAGGCAGAGTTCTCGGCAAAGGATGATATTCTAAAGGCGTTGGTGATTATCCATCCAATCGAGCATTTCGATATTTCTTGGTTGAGAGTAGAGGCAAGCGTTAATGGAAGTTAATAAGCTCGGCTTTGTTGCCAGCATTCTGTTCGTACTGGTTCCTACGGTTTTCCTGCTAATTCTGTATATTCAAACCTCTAGCAAGCAGACTGGAGCCTAGGGGCGTTGGGCTGAAGATTTTCAAGAGACCTATGAAAGTCTCTTGGATCACCTCTGAGATAGAGCTATCTCACGCCTTATAAATTCAGTAGATCGCAAAGTCCCCTGGCCCTCATCCCTCAGTTCTTCTTCTCCTAGTTTTGGGAGAAGAGCAGCTTTATCGGATTAAAGCCCCTTTCCCAAGCCTGGGAAAGGGGCTTGGGGTCTAGCTTGCTTCCTGAAGGGTGGGAACGGTTAGGACTCAAACTAGGGTTTTTGGATCTACTGAAACTGCCTAGTCCAGGTGCCGCCAGGCCTGAGGAGGTCGCCGGAGGATCTGGCAGATTCTTCCCCTGGACTAACACCAGGAAGTTGCCCAGGCCCAGGGGATTAATTAACTGCTGTAGACGATCGCGGTGGCCCAGCAGGGCGGTAATGGCGGCGGGGTCAGTGGCGTTGCTCTGCCCCAGGGCACTGAGCCGATCGCCGAGCCCCAGGGCCATCAAAAACAGGGCTTGCTGGGTCAGACCCAGGGTGGTGAGGCCGTCGCGATCGCCCTGCCGTTCCAGGGCGGTGAAATTGACATGGGCGGTGATGTCCTGCTGGCCCAGGTGACGGTAGGGATCGTCGTGGTGACTATGCTGGTAGTAGCACTGCAGGGTGCCCTGGTGACGACTGGGGCTATGGTAGCGGCTGGCGGGGTAGCCGTAGTCAATGGTGAGGATGTAGCCTCGCCCCAGCTTGCGGGCCAGGGTTGTCAGCCAGTCCAGGGCGGCCAGGTTAACCTCGGTGCGGTAACCCAGGGGGTAGGGGGGATGGGTGAGATCGATATCCACCAGGGCAAAGTAGTCCTGTAGGCGCGGGGTGGACAGGGGCCCAGTGACCTCCTTGAGCTCGCCTGCGGCGGTCAGGGTGACGTAGACCTCCTGCAGGCCGGTAGTGGTGAGCACCACCTGGTGCACCGGCAGGGCATCCACCAACTCGTTGGAGAAAAAACCGCCGACGATGGCGTCATCCCCTAGTTGATCCAACTGGGCCCAGGATACCCGATCGCTCCAGGGCTTCAGACGCTGCCGTTGGGTTTGGATGAGCCCCTCGGACCGCTCCACAATGATGTACTGCAGGGCCGCAAAACAGTCCCCATGGTGGCGCTGCAGGTGGCTGAGCAGATCCGCCGCTAACACCCCCTGGCCGGCCCCCATCTCTACCAGCTGAAAGGGGTGAGGACACCCCAGGTGGTGCCACCATTCCACCCATTGATCGCCGATTAGTTCACTAAAATCCCTGGCCAGGTGGGGGGAGGTGACGAAGTCCCCCGCCATCCCAATTCCCCCCTGGGGGCGGCTGTAGTACCCATGCTGGGGATGGTAGAGGACCAGTTCCATGAAGTCGGCAAAGGTGATCCGCTGTTGGGGCGATCGCTGCAGGCGATCGCGCAAAATCCCATGGAGGGGGGCGTTCGGGACCATCAAACACACCTCACTAGGGGCACAACACCGCTACGGAGTCTGCCTTCCTAAAGCATTTTATCCAGGCCATAGATTAAGGATTTGAGGGCCATCACCCGGCGGATACAGAGGAGCACCCCGGGCATGAAGCTGGCCCGATCGCTGGTGTCATGGCGCAGGGTATAGAGCTGGCCAGGGGCGCCGAACAACACCTCCTGGTGGGCAATCAGACCCGGCAGGCGGACACTGTGGATGGGGATGCCAGCGGCGGTGTGGCCGCCCCGGGCGCCGGCGATGGTTTCGGTCTCCTTCACCAGGGGGGGGTTAAAGCTAGATCGACTGGCCGCCAGCATCTCCGCCGTCTGGAGGGCGGTGCCGCTGGGGGCGTCGGCCTTCTGGTTATGGTGCAGTTCAATGATTTCCACGTGGTCAAAGTACTGGGCCGCCTGCTGGGCTGCCTGCTGCATCAGCACCACCCCAATCGAAAAATTGGGCACCACCAGACAGCCAATGCTGGCCTTCTCGGCAAACTCCGCCACGTCCTGAATTTGGGCCGTACTGAGGCCCGTGGTACCCACCACCGGCCGCACCCCGTAGGCGATCGCCGCCCGCACCGACTCATAGACACTGGCGGGATGGGTAAAGTCTACCATCACCGCTAACCCCTGACTCTGGGCCATCACCAGGGTGGCCTCCAGGTCGGTCATCACCGGCACCTCCAGGGGTTGGTAGCCGATCACTTCACCGATATCCTGCCCCATTAAGTCGGGGTTTTTATCGATCGCCCCCACCAGGGCCATATCCTCCGCCTGGGCCACGGCCTTGACCACCTCCCGGCCCATCTTGCCGCAGGCGCCATTTACCACCACTGGAATCCT
>JAYKIM010000009.1:0-2611 GCA_035286245.1 Cyanobacteriota bacterium
AGCGAAACTTTCATAGTTTTCATCGTGACACCCCTAGACCGCCTTAGCTTTATGAAGCCTTGACGAGGGGTAGACGCTCCCTAAACAACAACAGAAGTAGAACTTCACGAAACTATTCAGAAACCCAGTTCTATTAATGCCAGAACCCCATACTTTCTTCGACAGCAAACCCACGGATCTTTAAACTCCGTAGATTTACGGAGCTTTTTACGTGAAGGGAAAATTAACGGGCCTATTGGGGGAAAAAATCGTCTCAAACATCCCCTTAAGACTTTTCCGGATAGTTATTGTAAAGTTTTGTATCAATCTCTATGGATTGGCCTGGAACCTATCCTCCGTGATTACGCGGAGACCTGCAGGAATTTCCAGCCATAACTTAATATCATCGCCAGGATGGCTCCGAGAGTGGTGTTGATCATGTTAACCACTTCGTTGGTGAGCCAGGCAAATCGGCTTTGCAGGGTGGCACCGATCAGGCTTTCGCCCGTAGTGGCCAACAGGGCGGCGATCAAACAGACCCCTACTCCCCAGGCCGGCATCAACCCTAATCCCCACCCAATGGCGGCCATCAGGACGGACCCCCCTATCCCCGCCAGGGTGCCCTCCAGGCTAACGGCCCCTTCGGTGCCAGGGGGCACCGGTTTGAGGGTGGTGATCAAAAAGGTGCGCCGACCGTAGGCCTTGCCGACCTCACTGGCCATGGTGTCGGAGAGTTTCGTGCTCAAGCTGCTGACGTAGGCCAGACTCAGCAGGGGTAGCCACACCTCCCTCTGGGGGGCTGTTCCCCCCAGCTGTAGGGCGGCTAGGGCCAGGGCGCAAACCGCCGCGGTGAGGGCGGACCCCCAGACATTCTCCGGGCCGCGGCGACCCGATCTCCCCTCCGCAATACCCGCCGCCTGTTTGCGGCCCATCCCTAGGCGGGTTACCCCTGACCCCACCAGGAAATAGACCATGACTACGCCGTAGCCACGCCAGCCCATGCACCCCCAGATGATCACCCCCAGCAGCCAGGCGTGGAGGTAGCCGGCGGGGGTCAATAGTTTTTTCGGTAAAAGCCAGGCCAGCAAGAGCAACAGGCTATTTAGGATAATCGCCTGCCACCAGGGATGGCCGAGGACTGTGGCTAGGATCATGGTGGTGAGGAATGGGAATGGCGGTCAAAAAATCTGGCTTTATTGTCAGCGGTTTTCAGCCTCTAGGCAATGCTGTTGAGCTTGGAACAGTTTACTTCCTACTTTTCTCCCACCTGGGGCTGCGGACGAATGGTGCGATAGCGATCCTGGCGGATGGTTTCTAGGACGGTGCTAATCTGCCAGGGGGGTTGACCCAGGGTACGGAGCAGGTGGGAGCCTAACTCTAGAGCGGCTTCAAACTCGGGTTGCACCACTTCCCGGGCACCGAGTTGGGTGAGCAGGTCAATTTCTTCGTTTCTGTGGGAGCGGGCAATGATGTCCAGGTGGGGAGCCTTAGCCAGGGCCCGTTGCAGTAGGAGGCGGGTGCTGCTGGGGTCGGGGAGGGCGATGGCCAGGGCCTGGGCCGTCTCCAAGCAGGTTTTGTCCAACACCAGCTGATTATCGGCATCGCCAAATACGTAGGGAATCTGTCGCTGACGCAGCCGCTGTACGGCGGATTCGCTGTTTTCCATCACCAGGACGGGGTAGCCCTGGCTCAGTAGGATATTCACCAGTACCTCCCCCACCCGACCATAGCCGGCTACGATCACGTGGTTACGAATCCCCTCCGGGACGGAGAGTAACTTGGGCTCCTGCAGGGGTTGCCAGTAACGCCGGACCAGGGGTAGTTGGTCCAGACGGCTGATCAGTATAGGGGCTATATGAATCCAGAGGGGGGTAAGCAGCAGGGTGATGGCAATGGTGCCTAACAGTAGGGAATAGCGTTGGGGGGTAATCAGTCCCATCTGTAGACCCACCAGGGACAGCACGAAGGAAAATTCGCCAATTTGGTTGAGGCCAAAGCTGGTTAGCACGGCGGTTTTGAGGGAGTAACCAAAGCGCAGCACGATGGGCAAAATGATGGCCGCCTTGCCGATCATAATCACCATCACCAGCTCCAGGATCAGTGCCAGGTGGGTGGTTAGTAGGTTGGGATCGATCAGCATGCCAATGGAGGCAAAAAATAAGCAGGCGAAGGTATCCCGCAGGGGCAGGATTTTCCCCAGGGCCTGGTCAGCGTAGTCAATCTCAGCAATCATCAAGCCGGCCACAAAGGCGCCCATTTCGATCGACAGCCCCAGTTGGGCGGTAACCCAGGCGACCCCCAGGCAGAGGGCGACCACCGACAGTAAAAATAATTCACTGCTTTCGGTGGCGGCAATATGCTGGATTAGGGGGGGCACGACCCAACGCCCCAGGATCAGGGCTCCCACCAGAAACAAACCGATCTTCAAGACGGCGAAGCCCAGGGTAGGGGCCAGGTCTTGCCCCTGCTTCAACGCCGGCATGATCGCCAAAATGATCCCCAGGGCTAGGTCCTGGGCAATCAGCAGGGCCAGCATGATCTGGCCATGGACGGTACTGGTTTCCCCCCGTTCGGTGAGGGTTTTGAGGACTACGGCGGTGGAGGAGAGGGATAGCACTAAGCCTAGGAAAAT
>JAYKIM010000010.1:0-11865 GCA_035286245.1 Cyanobacteriota bacterium
GTTGCCTCCGTGCCCTCCGTGCCTCCGTGGTTCACCCTCACCCTCGGATACAAATCCCCAATCTGCTCAAACGCCCGCTCCCGCATCCAAGCCCCATAAAACCGCACATCCGCCGCCAACCCCTGTGCCCCCCGCCAGGATGAAATATTTTTCTTCTTACGGTCTTCAGGATTCACCGGAGCCTGATCCTTAAACCTTGGCGGAATCTCAATCAACGCCTTATTGATCAACACCGCCACCGGATTCAAATCACTGGCATGAGCTTCCATCCCCAACCGCTGCGCCTCTAACGGAATCGACCCCCCTCCGGCAAAAGGGTCATAGGCAGGGGGCGCGTACTTGGCAATGTACTGCCGCACCGCCTCCGGTTGTGTCGGCGGCTCCTCCCCCCGGTCCCAGGCTAGACATCGGGCAATTTCCCGCTGTGCCGCTTCCAGCACCTTAGATTTAGGATCATTCACCTCATCCCAGGACACCAGACCACGCACCACCTGTTTCGTGTTGCCCTTTTTGTCGGTTTCAATGGTGATCCGCCCCAAAATATCAAACAGCCGCTGCCGCTCCTGTTTCTGCTCCTCCTCCGTGGGAAACCTATCGGGCCAGCTTGAGGGATCATCAACTAACGAAGCCCACAGAACCGCTCGACAGGCCGCTAACGGTCGCCGTGCCCACCACAAATGCAGCGTGGAGGGATGCCCATGGCGAATTGACTTTTCCCGCGCCGACTCCATATTGATGGCTTCCAGGGGCAGGGCAACTTCAATTAGCTTTTTGCGGTAATTCATAGGGGCATCAACACTATTTCAGAATTTGAATATGGGGATAGTTAACGATCTTGGCATCCACCGTCAGCAGCGGACAGTCATAGACTTGCGCCGTTGCCACAATGATCTGATCCGCTGGGTCATTGTGAAAGCCTTCCAGTTGGGTTGCTTTCACCACAATAGGCAACGTCAACTCCAGCAGTTGCACTCCAGGATAAGCCAATGCGTTATCAAGCCATCGGCTAATCGGTTCTGGCAAGACTAGCCGATTTTTCTCGACCAGTTTCGCAACTTCCCAGCAGCTAAAGATACTCACCCCCAGCCCCTCCGATCGATATTGCTGGAGCCACTGCTCGTGTTGCTGGGTCAGCCTGTTATCTTTTTGAACCCACCAAATCCAGATGTGCGTGTCTAGCACAATCACTTCAAAACCTCCCAATCTTCGGCAGGTACGGCAGGTTCAAACGGATCATCGTAGCGATAAGGTTGTTTGCCCTGAAGCGGATACTCGGTTTGTTGGGAGGGGAATGCTGGCTGCTCCTTTGACTGCTCCAGAATAATGATTTCTACGGTATCCCCGGCATGGAAAGGGAGTCCTTCCAGCAAAATGGTTCCATCTTGCTTTAAAGTTGCCGCTAGTTTGTGGGCATTCATGTTCAGCCGTCCTTACTCATTTTTCCTGTTCTTGGTGCTTTTGTGGATCGTAGCCATCATTCCAGAGGTCTTTCCAGGGGTAGTTGACACTACACGATCTAAAATCTGGCTGTTGAAACGGTTCCTTAACATAGCGCACCACACAGCCCTCCCCTGGAACGGTGTAGATGCCTGAACCTAGCTTGACCTTAAACGCATCCCCCTCGGGAAAATCCTGATCCCCAGGCACCTGTACCAAGGCTAGGATGAAATTGTCTGGTTTATTGAGGGCTGCCAAAATTTCATTTTTTGTGACCGTAACCGTTTCAGCCCCCTCTATCCTGCCCTTCACCTCGATAAATCGTAAGCCCTCATCCCCAGCCCCTCTCCCAAGCTGGGCGAGGGGAGCAGAGGATTCAATGTCATAGCCACACTTCTGATCGCTGACATCCCGGGGTTCGTAACCCAAGGCCCGTTCTACGGCCATGACTGCGGCCATAGCCGCCAGTTCAACGCGCTTTGTCTCCCTGGCAAAGGTACTGGTCGTTGATTGTCGTTTCCCTTGTAGCCGTTGCAATAGGCCAATCGGCACCACCAAGGCCCCACCCATCACCACCGGTGGCATGGGGGAAAACTTACCTTCCTGCTCCAATTCAGACAGACGTTTTTGCAGCCGTGCGGCTAGATCATCGGCCCGTTGCTGGGCCTTGGCGGAGTTCAGCTTGGCATTGGGCTTGCCGGCTTGCTCCTGCAAGCGTAGATCCGCGGCCCGTTGGTCCCAATAATTAATTTCCTTGGTTAGTCGATCCTTCACCGCCCGAACCGTCTTTCCAATTAGCTCTTCCTTTCGTTCCCGCACCTCTTGAAGGTGGTTCGACACCAGGTGAGCAATGGCATAGCTGGTCGCCTTGCTTTCAATATCATCGCGAAGACCTAAATGATTCAGCGCCGATTCCGCTAAAGGCTTTTCCGCTTCCTCTAAGGGTCGATAGTCGAGATAGGGGGCATAACCAGCACCTCTGACCTTTACCCCCTCACCCCCAGCCCCTCTCCCACTAGGGGAGAGGGGAGTTAGAGTCTCCTCTTGTTCCCCTTCTCCCTTGATGGGAGAAGGGGCTAGGGGATGAGTGTGAAATCCTCCCTTGATGGGAGAGGGGGTTGGGGGGTGAGGGTCAAAAATCTCTACATACTGCATCCGCCGCGAGACGACCCGCCGTCGCCCATCTCGTTCAGTGCGAGCATCCTGAATGGCATGCTCCAAATACACCAGAGCACGGACTTCTTCCCCCGGATCGTTGTCATCTACCAGAATGGCACCCTGCCGGAGCAGATCCCGATGGCGCTCCAGGGTCAAATCAAGGGTGGCATCGAGGAGGGGATGGCTAGGGCAGACAAAATCAGCCAGGGGTTTTCCGGTCACGCTGATCAGTTCCTTTTCAAAACAGATCCGCTCATAGCGTTTTAAGATAGCTTCCCCCACGCCAATGAGGCGGTCTCGACTGCGAATTACCGCCGGAACATGGGTGATTTCATAGCGTTTGGGTTCCCGCTGCCGAATCGTGCCCCCCAATCGCTGGAAGGCTTCCAAGAAAAAGGATGCAATGAAATGGGGCTGGAGTTTCCGGGCTTCAGCTCGCTCCATTTCCCTGCGAATTTGCTGTACTTTGGTCGCATCCATGGAGTCCCGTGCCAGGGCCCGTTCCTCTAGCAACTCTCGCAACCGACTTTGGTCGAGGCGATCGGCCACCACCTGGTCCAGCTTCGCTTTTACCTCTGGGCGATCGCCGTAGCGAATCGCCTCAATTAGGAGTTCTCGCAGTTCCTTGCCGGCGATCGCCTTCCCTAATACATCAAACACCTTGCCCCCTAGGGCGCTTTGCTCAATCTCCAGTTTCTTCAGCAGGGAGAGATACACATCCCCCTCGCGGGTTTCCTCCGCCACCAGGTTCCAAAGGTGACAAACTTCGGTCTGACCAATCCGGTGAATCCGCCCAAACCGCTGCTCGAGTCGATTTGGGTTCCAGGGCAGATCGTAGTTCACCATTAAATGGGCCCGTTGCAGGTTAATCCCTTCCCCAGCGGCATCCGTGGCGATTAAAACCTGTACAGTGACATCTTGCTTAAAGGCTTCCTCAGACTTTTTACGCTCCTCCCGACCCATGCCGCCGTGGATCGTGACCACTGCCTCCGGTCGCCCGATCAGGGTTGTAATTTGATTAACCAGATAGTTTAGGGTGTCTCGATGTTCGCTAAAGATCACCAGTTTGCGTCGATGCCCCCCAGCGTCAAACATCTCAGCGCTATTCTGTAACAGCTTAGATAGCTCGTCCCACTTGCGATCCTTGCCACTGCGTCGAACCCGCAAGGCTAAATTTTCGAGTTCACCGAGCTGATGGATCTCGGCTTGTAGTTCGGCGATCGTGCGAGCTGCCGTGGCCTGGTCAACCACCTCTTCTTCCCTAGCCTCACGCTCATCACTAGAGGAATCCTCGAAATCATCGTCCCAATCATCCGGGTCAATGGTGGGGCCAAAGTCGATCTCCGCGGATAGCCCTCGTTTCAACAGTTCTTCCTCCCGAAGCCGCTTCTGTAGCCGTTCCCGCCGCCGTCGGAGAGATTGATAAATAGCTTCTGGAGATGATGCCAGGCGACGTTGCAAAATCGTCAAGGCAAAGCCCACGGTTCCTTTGCGGCCATCATTGGCTAAAGCTTCAGCTCGGTTAAATTCTTCCCTGACGTAATCAGTAACTTGCTTGTAAAGAATAGCCTCTAGATCAGATAGGACATACTTTACCGTGTGGGCCCGACGTTCAGGAAAGAGTGGTTTGCCATCAAATTTGAGCAGGTCCTCCTTCACCAGGCGGCGAATGATATCGGAGGTATCACAGACATGTACCCCATCTCGGAACCGCCCCTCAAAGCGATCTCCATCCAGCAGGGCCAGAAAAAGCTGGAAATCTTCCTCTTTGCCGTTGTGGGGAGTTGCCGTCATCAGTAAAAAATGGCGGGTCACGGTTGACAGCAGCTTACCCAGCTTATAGCGTTTGGTTTCCTTGACTTCGCCCCCAAAAAATGAGGCAGACATTTTGTGAGCCTCATCCACCACCACCAGGTCCCAATCGGTTTGACCTAGCTTGGCTTGCAGGTCTTCATTGCGGCTCAACTTGTCCAAGCGAACGATCACCAGCGGCATTTCTGCGAAGGCGTTCCCAGTGCGAGCCGTTTCGATGCGGTCATTGGTGAGGATCTCAAAGGGCAGATGGAACTTTTGAAATAGCTCATCCTGCCACTGCACGGCCAAACTGCCAGGACAGACGATCAGGCATCGTTGTAAGTCTCCCCGAATCAGCAACTCCCGGATAAACAGTCCCGCCATGATGGTTTTTCCAGCCCCCGGGTCATCCGCTAGCAGAAACCGCAGTGGCTGACGGGTCAGCATCTCGCTATACACCGCGGTAATCTGGTGGGGTAGGGGTTCCACCAAGGAGGTATGAACCGCTAGCAGTGGATCAAATAGGTGAGCTAGCCGAATACGATGGGCCTCCGAAACCAACCGTAACAAGGCCCCATCCCCATCGAAGCTCCAGGGTTGTCCCTCGGTAACGATGTCCAAGGTCGATTCGCGATCGCGAAATAGGATCTCAGTGTGGGGCTGCCCGTTGCTATCCTTATAGGTCAACTCAATCACGTCACTCCCATGCCACTTGGCATCAATAACGGTGACGTTATGAGTCGGCAGGATACCTTTGACCGTAGTACCACGGGTGAGATCTTCGAGGGTCGCCATAGACTAAGGGTCTCCGGGAGTGCGGTCGCTGTAAGCGGCCTGGTTCTCAGTATTGCTTAAAGTGTAGACACCCCTGCCCTCTTATAGCTCAATATCTGGCCAACAGCAGGAACCCACATAACTAAGCCAGGGAAAGTTGGCCTCATGCAGAACAGCTACATTTAATTGTACCAAGGCATCAGGTTGTCCCCCATGGCCAGGAAAACAAATCCTCCCATAACGGACCATTGGCCGCCAGCCAGGGTCCTGTTTTGGTGGGCCTAATCCCCGCTTTAACCCACAACCTCTCCCTGACCGCCCAAACTATTCGAGACGGCGCAACCACCTTGATTGAGCCGGGAGCGGGGCTGATTACCCAGGCCAGGACCGTCAGTGAAAACCCCTATAGTTTTGGCTTTGCCCTCGAACATCTGCAGGCCCTTGGGTTTAACCTTAACGCCGCCCTCCAAGGCGCGGATAGCCGTGCCTACCAAATTCCAGTCGACGGCACTCGGTTTGGCCCCGATATCTACATCGACAAGGCTGGGCAGGTGATTGCCACGTTTCAAGTCAAAGGGGGTTCCAGTAATTACGAGGTAGGCCCTAGGTTACTGACCTCAGGCATTGTCACCGTCATGGTCTTGTTATTTCCCCCAATGGGTATGGCCATGCTGACCGCTTCTGTGTTGCTTGCTATTTGGGCAGAGTTGGCACCAGAGTGGGTCATGGTCTTGCATCGGGTAGTTGAGAAAACCTTGGTGACAGGCGCAGCGGGGGTTACGGCAGCAACCCGTGAACTAGGCCGCGCCCCGTTCAACTGGTTAGGCAGTTCGGCCGCCTCTGGGCATGCGTCTAGCACCCACCTGGCTGAGATGGATGGGCTGTTAGATGCACTTTTCTACGGGCACAGTCATTGGTAGCCTGAGCGGAGCAGCCGCTACCAACGCCGCCCTGGCCTGGTTGGGCGGTGGCACCCTGGCGGCGGGGGGCGGTGGTATCGCCGCAGGGGCTGCTATCGTGACAGCCGTTTCAACGGTAGGTATGGGAGTAGCGGTTTTGGGAGCTGGGATGATTGGCTACCAGATTTGGGAAAATATCGGTCGCCGGGAGTGTTCAGAAAACCGTGCTAGATCAAGCTGAAACCAGTGATTTCTCGTTGCCGAAACCAGGATTTACACAAAATTCTGAACAGTCTCCGGTCGCCAGGAACAACTAAAGGCCATGCAGCTAGCCTCCAATCCATCCCCTAGTTCTATGGGTAGTTCTGAAGGGATCAACCACCTGCTTGACCACCTCCTGATGTAGAAAACGCCGAACAGACCCTGCTCTCACCAGGGCTTGACTCAAGCGCCTCTACCTGGGGCCGGGTGACACCGGGAAAGCATTCTAAACCCTGATCAATCTGACCCGGTCTAATTCCCCGACTTACACCGTACCCGGCTGCCCTCGCCAGAACAGAGCCCATAGGTGAGCTGGAGGCGGTCTACTCCAAACCCATCAATTACCGGGTCAACCATCCATCGGTACAGTTCCCCCAGGGCCAGCGGGGACTCATCCAGAGTTCTCCGCCAGGGTCCCTGCGATCGCCCTACCGCTGCTAGGTCCAGCTACAGGCACGCAAATCCCCCAGGGTCAGGCATCGTCTCAAGGGTTAACCCTCACCCATCGGTCATAGCCTTGCCGGTTTCAATTGCCTGGCAAACTAGCCATCCCTGATCAATGGCAACCTCCAGGGCACCCGAGCCGGGCAGATCTTCCTTGATGCTCAACCAGTCCTATCGTTTGCAGGAGTGATCGCTCCACCAGAGCTGCAGACCCTGCAGCCATGGCTCCCCAGCCACCGCCGCGATCGCTCCACCGGCGAAGCTTGCCCCGATGGCCTCGCCGGTCAGCGATCGCAGCAGCACGGGAAACCCCCAACCCTGGAACCCAGGGGCTCACGGTTGGGTCCTGAGCGACCCAAAGACGAAGGTTTGGGACCCTTGTATAACCATTAGGTAATGCAACTCAGGCTTTTGCCATGTTTATTGGTGGTTTTGCGACCGATCCATAACCATGGAGTTATGTAGCTTGAAGTTTTGTGACAAACGCTTCAACATTCATGGCTAACCTTTCAAGGTATGTAACGAACGCTTCAAGATTCACCGCTGATCATCGATGGCTAGCGATGGATTATCAACGGATCGTCGCTGATCATCCAAGAATCGTCCCTTACCATCGATAGTTAGCGATAGATCATCCAACCATTGCGACTGATCATCAAAGGTATGGAACAAATGCTTCAAGGTTAATGGCGAATGCTTAAACGTTCGTCGCCAACCTTAGAAGGTATGTAACGAACGCTTAAACGTTCATCGCTAACGCTTCAAGGTTCGTTGCGAATGCTTGAAGATTTATCGCTAATCATCCATGATTAGCGATGGACGATTGAAAAATTGTGGCTAGTCATGCCAAAATTGTCCCTCACCATCGACAGTGGGCGATGAATCACTCCCCATTGGTGGCTAATCGTCGAAGATTTGTAATAAATGCTTCAAGATTCGTTACAAGTTTTTCGGTTGGCCTCTGATCTTTAAGGGTCTTACTACCCCTTCCCATCAGCCAGGCAGCGGTCAGTGATCAGGAGCCCTTGCCACGGGTGCATCCCAGTTTTGCAGCCCTCACCCTAAATCCCTCTCCCAGAGCGGGAGAGGGACTTTGAACCCGGTTCCCCTTCTCCCTTTTTGGGAGAAGGGGTTAGGGGATGAGGGCAAACTTACAAAACTGGGATGCTCTCCTTGCCACCGACTCCCTCACTCCTGGGGATTAATCCGATTAGCCAACATCGCCACCAGGGTCATGGGCAAGGCGACGGCCATGCACACCAGGGCTTGGTTGAGACTCAGGGGGGCGGTGGAAAACAGATAATTCATCACCGACCACTGGCTAAACACCACCTGCAGCACCACCGCAGCTAAAATCCCGTAACCCAGGGCGGCCAGGTCAGCAATCGGTTCCGTCCGGCCCCGTAACCTGGCCCCCAGGGAGGCCCAAAATTGGCTGAGGCTAAGCAGGTAGATAATCCGTCCCGACACCAGGGCCTGGATGGCCATGGTGCGGGCCAGGGCTAGGTCACCGCTGCTGCGACGGACCGTCTCAAACATGCCAAAGATCAACACCCAGTTGACCACGGAAATCAGGGCAATCCGTCGGATCAAGGGGGGAGAAAGCAGGGGTTGATCGGGGCGTCGGGGAGGATGGGCCATCAGCCGTTGGGACTTGGGCTCAAAGGCCAAGGGTACGGTCATGGCAATGGAGTTGACCATGTTTAACCAGAGCACCTGTAGGGAGAGAATCGGCAGGGCGTCTCCCCGGCCCATCAGCACACTGAGGAGAATGGTCATGGATTCGCCGCCATTGACCGGTAGGATGAAGGAGATCGCCTTCATTAAGTTGCGAAAGACATTGCGTCCCTCCTCCACCGCTGCTTCGATGGAGGCGAAGTTATCGTTCGCTAATACCATGTCAGCGGCGTCCTTGGCCACCTCCGTGCCAGTCTGCCCCATAGCAATACCGATATCCGCCTGTTTGAGGGCCGGCGCATCGTTCACCCCATCACCGGTCATCGCCACAATGTGGCCCTTGCTCTGCAGGGCTTCCACCAGCTGTAGCTTTTGCTCGGGGGCAACCCGGGCAAACACCGATCCAGCCTGGGCCGCCTTGATCAGGCCGGGTCCGTCCAACTGGGCCAGTTCTTGACCGGTGTAGGCCATGATCCCATCCCCCTGGCCCAGGTCCAGTTGGGCGGCGATCGCCGCCGCCGTTAACTTGTGGTCCCCGGTAATCATCTTCACCTCAATCCCAGCCCCCTGGCAGACCCGCACCGCTCGAATCGCCTCGGCCCGGGGGGGATCAATCATGCCCTGCAGGCCCAGAAACACCATGCCGGTCAGATCGGTGTGGTCAATCCCGTGGCTATGCCAGGTCTTGGCGGCAAAGGCCAGCACCCGCAAGCCCCGGGAGGCCATTCGATCAACCTGGAGGGCCAGGTGCTCGAGATCCAGGGGAACGGAATCGCCATCACTGGTGAGACGGCGATCGCAACAGCGCCCCACCGCCTCCACCGATCCCTTCAGGAGTAGCCACTGGCCTTCCCCATCCTGCTGGTGCAGGGTGGCCATGTACTGAAACTCCGACTCAAAGGGCAGGCTATCAATGCGGGGGTAACTCTGGGCCAAGGCTGACTCGCTCAACCCCGCCTTGTGGGCCGCCACCAATAGGGCCCCTTCGGTGGGATCCCCCACGATCGTCCAATGCTGATCGGCCCTGACCAGGGTGGCGTCATTGCAAAGCATGCCCGCCATTAAACATTGTTGCAGGGGTGGCGGCATTGCCCCCCAGTCCAGGGGGTTATCTTCCCCATCCCGAACCTCACCATGGGGGATATAACCGTCACCGGTAAGGCTGTAGTGGTGCTCACCGGCGTAGATTGTTTGCACCGTCATCTGGTTTTCTGTCAGGGTGCCGGTTTTATCGGAACAGATCACCGTGGCGCTGCCCAGGGTTTCCACCGCCGGTAGTTTACGCACAATGGCTTGACGATTGGCCATCCGGGAAACCCCGATCGCCAGGGTAATGGTGACCACCGCCGGTAGCCCCTCGGGGATGGCACTCACCGCCAGGGCCACGGCGGCCTCAAACATGGCCAGGGGGGAGTTGCCCCAACCCAGGCCGACGGCAAAGGTCAGGGCCGCCAGAGTCAAAATGCCGTAGAGCAGGGTTTTGCTAAAGCGATCAAACTTGCGGGTGAGGGGGGTGATCAGGCCGCCGCTGGTGGCCATCAGGTTAGCGATGCGACCGGTTTCGGTGGCGGAGCCCGTGGCCACCACCATGCCCTCCCCCTGACCGAAGGTGACAAAGCTGCCGGCGTAGGCCATGTTATGGCGATCGGCCAGGGGACAATCCGCCGCTAGGCAGTCGGTTTGGGGATACTTTTCCACCGCCAGGGACTCACCGGTCAGGGCGGACTCATTGATTTGTAGCGATCGACCCCGCAGCAGCCGCAGATCGGCGGGCACCTGATCGCCGGAGGCGAGTAAGACCACATCCCCCGGCACCAATTGGCGAGAGGAGAGGGCAACCACCTGGCCATCCCGCCGTACCCGAGCCTCCGTGGTGATCGCCGCCGCCAGGGCGGCAATGGCGCTTTCCGCCTTAGCCTCCTGAATAAACCCAATCACCGCATTGATCAGGGTCACCCCCCAAATCACCCCGGCATTGGTCCAGGAGTCGAGCAGGGCCTTAACTAACCCCGCGATCAGCAAAATGTAGAGCAGGGGCTGGTTAAACTGCAGCAAAAAAACCAGCAGCGGGTGCTTACTGGCCTTCGCCTTCAGTTCATTGGGGCCATACTCCTGCAGGCGGCGATGGGCTTCGCGCTCCGCCAAGCCCTGCTCTGGATTGACCCCCAGTTGTTGGGCGATCACGGCCCCAGGCAGTTGGTGCCAAAGGGGAGCATCGGCAAGGTTGGATAATCGCTCTGGAGCCATTCCTCTCGCCTCCTAAGGATTTTCCCCAGCCTAACCCAACCCCTGGCCGGCAACCATTGACCTTTATTAGGGTAGGGATTGCGCCGGTTTCTATAGGTGAGCTAGGCTTCCCACCTTCGGTTAGGATTTCCTGGCTCCCTCATCCGCCACCACAAAGTTAACTAGCTTACCCGGCACCACAATTACCTTTTTAACTGTTTTACCCGCTAGGTAGCGCTGGGCGATCTCGGAGTCCCGGGCGTACTGCTCCAGGGCAGTGCGATCGGAGTCCGCTGGCACGGTTAGGGTGCCGCGGGTTTTGCCCATCACCTGAATCACCAGGGTAATCTCCTCCGCCACCAGGGCGGCGGGGTTGGGGCGGGGCCAGGGGGCCTGGTGCACCGACCCCGGTTGGCCCAGGCGCTGCCAGAGCTCCTCCGCCAGGTGGGGGGCGAAGGGGGCCAGGAGCAGTACCAGGGTGTGGATGCCTTCGCCGTAGACCGGGGAGGTTTTGCAGGGGGCATCCCCCAGGGCATTGCTCAGCTTCATCAACTCGGAGACGGCGGTGTTGAACTGGTAATCGCCGTCGATGTCCTCGGTGACGGCTTGGATGGCGGTGTGGATGGCTCGATTCAGGGTTTTTTCCTCCCGGGTGAGGGTGGGGCTGGCGGCGGTGTCCGCCCCGGCAAACTCCCTCACTAGCCGCCACACCCGGTTGAGGAAGCGAAACTGGCCCTCCACATCGGCATCGTCCCATTCCAGGTCCTTTTCCGGCGGCGCCTTAAAGAGAATGAACATGCGGGCGGTGTCGGCACCATAGCGAGTCAGTACGGTCTGGGGGTCAACACCGTTATACTTGGACTTGGACATTTTTTCGTAGAATACCTCCAGCGGGTCCCCGGTCGCTGGGTCCGTGGGTTGGCTGGGATCGGCGATCGCCGCCGCCGGCACGTACTTGCCGGTCTTGGGGTTTTTGTAGGTGAGGTTCTGCACCATCCCCTGGGTGAGCAGCCGCTGGAAGGGTTCATCGCAGGTCAGGAGGCCGCGATCGCGCAGCACCTTGGTCAAAAAGCGGGAGTAGAGCAGATGCAGGATGGCGTGCTCGATCCCCCCCACGTACTGGTCCACCGGCATCCAGCCATTCACCTGATCGGCGGCAAAGGGTTGGTCAGTATTTTGGGCATCGGTGTAGCGT
>JAYKIM010000011.1:0-5044 GCA_035286245.1 Cyanobacteriota bacterium
TTGCCCACGAAGTGGCGATTGTTTCCGCCCACCGCACCCCGGATCGGATGGTGAGCTACGGTCAGACAGCCCACCAACGGGGGCTCAAGGTGATCATTGCGGGAGCGGGAGGAGCGGCCCACCTGCCCGGCATGGTGGCAGCCCTGACCCCCCTGCCGGTGATTGGGGTGCCCGTGGTCAGCCGTAGCCTACAGGGCGTTGATTCCCTCTATTCGATTGTGCAAATGCCCGCCGGTATTCCGGTGGCGACGGTGGCGATTGGGAACGCGAAAAACGCCGGCCTTTTGGCCATTCAAATTCTGGCCAGTGATCGCCCCGCCCTGCTCGATCAAGTCCTGGAGTACCGTCGCCAACTGACCGCTGACGTGATGGCTAAGCAAGAGCAGCTAGCGGACCTGGGGGTACCGGAGTATCTGCGCAGGTTCTATTAAACTCCAACGGGTTCAACCCATCGAATTGAAGAAACCCCATCCAACTTTCATGCCGGTGTCCGAAGGCTGGCCTGGTCCAGGGATCTGCAGCTATAGAGCGACTCATTTAGTTGAGCCTAATCCTTGAAAATTCCCCAGTTTATAATCACCTGTGCCTTGTGATACAGATTACTATTCTGAGAATTGGTGAAATCTTTACATTCTGGGTTCGCAGAACAGATGGCTTTGCCAGCCCTACCTACCCGGTGACTTCACCATGGAGCTTGATCCCTTTGGTCTTGTGTCCAGGGTCACCTCTTTATGGTTTAAAGCTATCAGGCCTTATCCGTCTGATAATTTTACCCCCACGTTTCCCATGGCTAAGGCTCATATCGCCATAGTTTCAGAGATGGATCGTCCATGAGTGATTCGATCTATTTCGTTGACTTGGTTTTTTGGCCTGAGGCCGTATTTTCTGTTCAATTGTGTTGAAGGAATGTTTGTCAAGATGTTTAATTTAGTGTCGCGAAATCGCTTTACGTTTCGGAGGCGGTCCCAGCCGTCTTTCTGGAGCGCTAGCGTGCCACCCTTTGACCGGTTGGTACAACGACTGCTGGGTCGAGTCGGGGGATGGGCTCGCTTAGCCTGTATTCCTATAGCTTTAGCTATTCTTGCCATCTGGGGCTTGGCTGCCCATGCCCAGGAAGAGCTGACGGCTGCCGATGTGCAAACCACCCTCGACAATATCTGGGTGCTGATTGCGGCCTTCCTGGTGATTTTCATGAACGCCGGCTTCGCCATGGTGGAAACCGGCTTTGCCCGCCAAAAGAATGCCGTCAACATCCTGGCTAAGAACCTGATCGTCTTCGCCCTGGCCACCCTGGGCTATTGGTTTATTGGCTTCTCCCTGATGTTTGGCGCCAATGGTAACGCCTGGGTGGGTTGGGGTAACTTCTTCTTGGGTGGCCCCCCTGAGACCTACGGCCTAGGTCCGGATGGAATTAACCTCTACAAGGACACTTTCTTTCTGTTCCAGGTGGCCTTCGCCGGTACCGCCGCCACCATCGTTTCTGGGGCGGTGGCGGAACGGATTAAGTTTATTGACTTTTTGATTTTTAGCCTGCTACTGACCGGTATTGCCTACCCGATCACCGGCCACTGGCTCTGGGGCGGCGGTTGGTTGGCTGAGCTGGGCTTCCATGACTTTGCTGGTTCTACCATCGTCCACAGTGTGGGGGGTTGGGCGGCCCTAATGGGGGCGGCTTTTCTTGGGCCACGGATGGGTAAGTACGACGCTGAAGGTCGGGTCAATGCCCTGCCCGGCCACAACCTCAGCATCGCTACCCTGGGCTGTTTAATTCTCTGGTTGGGTTGGTTTGGCTTTAACCCCGGTTCCCAATTGGCCGCGGATTCCGCCGTACCCTACATCGCTGTGACCACCAACCTGGGGGCCATTGCCGGTGGTATTGCCGCCACCTTCACCGCCTGGATTATTAATGGCAAGCCCGATTTGTCCATGACCATTAACGGCATTTTGGCCGGTCTGGTGGCGGTAACCGCTGGTTGCTACGTGATTGGCTACGGCGGCGCCTTCTGGATTGGTTTGATTGCCGGTATTTTGGTGGTGTTTGCCGTTAGCTTCTTTGACAGTATTAAAATCGATGACCCCGTCGGTGCTACCTCGGTTCACCTGGTCTGTGGTGTTTGGGGAACCCTGGCGGTCGGTCTGTTTGCCAACGGTAACAACTTCACCCAGGGGGGCGCTGAGGATGCCATCCGCGGTCTATTCTATGGCGGTGGATTTGGTCAGCTCGGCATTCAAATCATTGGAGCGTTGAGTGTTGGCCTGTTTACCGTTGTCCTCTCCACCATCTTCTGGTTGGTACTCAAGGCCGTGTCTGGTATCCGGGTCAGCCCAGAGGAGGAACTCAAGGGTCTGGATATCAGCGAACATGGCATGGAGGCCTACAGCGGTTTTCTCAAGGATACGACTGATATGGGTAGCTCCTTCTAACCTGGGTCTGAGTCCATACCTGGGTTAGGGGACCTGGGTAGCGATTAATTCCCCATGTTTTACCCGCAGGACAGGCGGAAGCCTGTCCTGTTTTTTTGTTTGGGAAGGGACATCGCCATCAGGCAAGAATTCAGGAGATCCTGAGTTCTCAGCCCTGATCTCCCCTGAAGGGATCCCCTGACCTAGGCTGCCGACGGCTAGGTCAGCACCCTTTCCAGCAGGGTTTGGTGGGTCAAGGCCTGGGTGAAGAGCTGATCTCGGCGATCGCGGCTCAGGGGCTGCCCGTGTTCATACACCTCCAGCCAGGTCTGGGTGATGGCATCCACGGACCCGAGCCAGCCATCGGTGACCTGGGGGTTGAGATCAAACCCCGGCAGGTTTAGCTCCTGCATCAGGTAACTAACCTTAGGGTCGTAGCTAAGGGCGAAACAGCGATTTCCCTCGGCGGCGGCCATAATCAGGGCATGGAGCCGCATCCCCAGGGTGAGCTCAACCTGGCGGAACAGCCCTTTTAATTGGCGGGGGTCAGCCAGGGCGCAGATCTGGCTGGGGCCCGGCAGGCGAGGCTGAATAAATGTGGCGATCGCCAGATCCTTACTGGGCTGGAAGGGCACCAGCACTATGGCGGTTTGGGTGGCCGCCTGGAAGTTCACCAGGGCCTGGGTAAATTGCTCCAGGCGATCGGCGGTCAGCCAGGGATGGGGCCGGAGGGCAACGGCCACCCTGGGCCCGGGCAGATTCACCAGATCGGGGGCCGGTAGGGCGGTCAAGGCCCACACCGGATCGGGGGCCTGGCAGCCGGTGAGCCGCCAGCGCTCTAGCCAGGCCAGGGAGCCCCCATCCCTAACGCTAATGGCGTCGCAGTGGCTTAGGGCGTAGCGCCCCAGGGCTCGGCTGAGGCCATGGTTGAGGGGGCCAATGCCCTGCCCCCAGGCAATGGTTTTTAACCCCAACCATTGGGCCAAAATCATTAATCCGCCGTAGTAAAGGGGGTTTTGCCGGCTGGTGGCATCCTGCAGCAGGCTACCGCCCCCCCAGATCAGGGCATCGGCTTGCCCCAGGGCCCTCAGTAGCGCCCAGGCACGCTTGCGGTGGATGGCCTGCACCCCATACCGGTCTTGGGTTTCCGCCGGGTTGCCCGAGAGCACCAGGGGGGTCACCGAGGCTGGCAACATTTGCAGCAAGCTGGCGAGCAGGGCCTCGTCCCCGCCATTCCCCATGCCGTAGTAACCACAGAGCACCGCTCGCATCCCGTCTTCTCCCCTCTGCACTAAGGCCCTAACCTCTCTACAATAGAGGCTGTTGTCCCACCCGATCCCTATGCATGCCCTATCCGTACCGACCTGGGTGATCCACATTTCCAGCGTGCTGGAGTGGATGGCCGCCATGGCCCTGATCTGGCGATTTGCCGCAGTCCGGCAAGCACCGGTGTGGCGCTGGCTGGCGATCGCCATGTTTCCCGCCCTGGTTAGCGCCATGGCCGCCTGTACCTGGCATTTCTTCGACAATGCCGCCGGCCTCAGCTGGTTAGTCACCCTGCAGGCGGCCCTGACCGTCGTGGGCAACACCACCCTTTGCCTGGCCGCCTGGTGGATCTACCGCCAGAGCCAGTTGGGGTCCTCAGAGCCCTAGTCCTATGCTTGATAAAAATACCCTATTTGCCCTTTCCCTCTTTCCCTACCTGGGTTTTCTGTGGTTTTTGACCCGCACCCCGGCCACCCCCCGCCTCGCCCTGGTGGGGTTTTACGGGTTGCTGGTGTTTGTGGCGGTCACCATTCCCGCCGGCGCCTACACCACCCTCACCCTCCAGCAGGAACTGGCCAATGTGGACTGGATCCACGGCGGCGCCGAGGCCTTTCTCACCCTTTCGAATGTGTTGGTGGTGCTGGGCTTTAGCCAGGCGGTCAATCCCCCCCAGGGGAAGGATTAGGACTCGGCGGCCTCAATTCGGCGGTCGTGAAGGTGGGGGGTCAAAACTCAGGGGTCACAGGTGGGTTGGGAGTGACTGGGGACCCGCATCCCCCTAGCTTCCCGACTGATAAATCGCCTGGGGACGGCGTTCCCCGTCCACCTCGATGACTAAATCCACCCCGCCGCCGGGCTGGGTCAGGGGAGGGATAAACAGGGGTGGCGGCAGGGCCCGCCAGAAGTAGTCCACAAACTCCGCCACGGTGGCCTGGTCCATGCCGGTTTTGCCCTGGGCCTGCAGGGCCTGTTCCGCCTGCTGGCGCCAGCCCTGGCTCCAGCGGTAATCCTGGGGGGCGATTAACAGGAGGCGGTCCAAGCTTTGCCAGAGGGGCAGGTAGGCCGCCAGGGCCTGGTTTATGTCCCGGGCAAATTGGCGATCGGCCTCGGGGGTCAGCCCCTGCCTCAGGGTGGCCAGCCCCGCCTCCAAATCCTCTGGGGGCAGGGGCCGCAGGCCCACAAACCAGCCCTCAAACAAGAGGATATCGATGCCCTGAATTGGTTCGGGGCGGGTGCGATCGCCCTGCCCGTTATGCAGGGATTTATCGAAGCGAGGCAGGCTGATCACGGTGCCCGGGCTAGCCTGGCGGACCTGGGCCAGGGTGGCCAGGCCCAGGGGAATGTCATGGGTGCCGGGGGGCCCCCGCCAGCGCAG
>JAYKIM010000012.1:0-15377 GCA_035286245.1 Cyanobacteriota bacterium
GGCACCATGATTTTGTCCATGGCTGGGCCGGCGGCGAAGCCGGCGCTATCGATCAGCACCAGGGCGGCGATCGCCGCCGGGTAGGTGGCGGCAAAGTCCAGGGCGGCGGCCCCCCCCATGGAGGCCCCCACCAGCACCACCGGCGAGCCGATCCACTGTTGCCAGAAACTGTGCAGGTGGGTTTTGATGGCGGCGGGGGAGAGACTGGGGCTGAGGCGGCGATCGCTAAAGCCAAAGCCCAGAAGATCCACCGCCCAGGTCTGGCGGTGGTGGGCCAACTCCGGCAGCAACCGACGAAACTCCAGCAGGGAACTGTCGAAGCCGTGCAGCAACAGCACCGGAGCCAGGCCCACCCCGCTTAGGGCATAGGTGGTGGGAATCGGCTCTGGGGTCAGGGGGGTGGACACCAGCCCCCGTTGCACCAGGTTAGCCAGGGCGATGGAGGTGGGCTCTGTCAAGGCCTGGGCGGCGGCGGGTAACACCGGGTTACTCATGGTCGGCTACTCGGGTTCGCTTACTCATAGGCGGCGTAGAGGCGGTCCAGTTCCTGTTGCATGGTCTGCCGCACCTGATCGTAGCAGTCCTTGACATAGTTGGGGTCGTGGGCCGCCTCCCGACCGTAGTGGGGGAAGGTGATCGGCGGGCATACCCGGGTATGGAGGGGCACCGGCAGGGGCAGGTTGGGTAGGGGCCCCAGGGCCAGGCCCCAGGGCAAACCCAGGTAGAGGGGAAAGGCGCCGGGGTCGATCACCGTTGGCCAGGGTAGCCCCCAGCGGTGCAGCCCCGCCAAGGCCGGATAAAAATCCGCCAGCACCTGTAGGGTGTCGTGGGCCCCGTGGGAAATCATCGGCACAATCGGCGCGTGCTCCAGCAGGGCCAGCTTGATAAACCCCCGCTGGCCAAAGAAACACACCTGGCGGCGTTGGTGGTGGGGCCGAAACACATCCCGAATCCCCCCTGGATAGACCAGCACCGCCGCCTCTCGCCGCAGGGCCTGAATGGCCAGGCGCGACTCCGCCCGGATGCAGCCCGCCCAGGCCGCCATCCGGGCCACCCCCGGAAACACCTGCCACATGCGCGGGTCCATCAGGGCGTAGGCCAGGCGCTGGCTGCCAAAGCGTCGCAGCCAGTCGTAGGTCATCATCACCGTGTCTGGGGCCGCCAGGCCCCCATTGTGGGAGCCCACCAGCAAAACTCGACCACTGGTGGGAATGTGCTGCCACCCATCGGTGCGCACCCGAAAATAATGGTGGTAGATCCAGTCGTAGAAGGGCAGCAGGCGATCGATGCGGGCCGGGTCTCGGTCCTCCAGGGACCAGCCGGTGAGGCGATCGGCGGGGGTGAGGCTGGCCTCTAGAAACAACTGGGCCACCGCGATCGCCGCCGGACCCAGCTGGCCCCACTGGGTTTGGGCCGTTAACGGCTGGCTCAGGTCCGTGGGCATGGGGGCGGTTTCACTCCAAAGCAACATTACTGGGATACTGGGAGACGCTGTGATCTGGATAAGTCCTTGACCGTTTTCCCGCCTCCCTCTGAAACCGATCGTCACCAGGGCCCCCTCTACGCGGTGCTGGCCTACACCACCTGGGGCTTGCTCCCCCTCTACTGGAAGTTATTTAGTTCCGCCGGCGCCGTTGAGGTGCTCAGCCACCGCATGATCTGGTCTGCCCTATTCCTGACGGTGATTTTAATCCTACAGCGCCGCCTGGGGGATTTACTAGCCCTGGTGAAATCCTACCCCACGGTGCGGGTGTTGTTTCTGACTGCCAGTTTGCTCAGTGTCAACTGGGGTATCTACATCTACGGTGTGAATACGGGACAGGTGGTGGAAGCCAGCCTGGGCTACTACATCAACCCCCTGGTGACGGTGCTACTGGGGTTAGTGGTGCTGAAGGAACGACTCAACCCGGTACAACAACTGGCGGTCGGCTTCGCCACCTTTGGCGTCGGTTACTTCATCTGGGACCTGGGCAGGGTGCCCTGGATTGCCCTCAGCCTGGCGATATCTTTTGCCTTTTACGGGTTGTTGCGTAAATTGGTGCCGGTCCCTCCCCTGGTGGGGTTGGCCCTGGAAACCTGGCTGATCACCCCCCTCACCCTGATCATTGTTAGTTACCTGGCCAGCCAGGGTCAGGGCCACTTTGGTCGTTCCCCCGGTATAACGCTGTTGTTTATGGGGGCGGGGATCGCCACTTCCATGCCCCTGCTCTGGTTTAACCAGGCGGCTAAACGATTGCGCCTGGCTAGCCTGGGCTTCTTTCAGTACCTGGCCCCTTCCATTTCCCTGGGCCTGGGGGTATTTGACTTCCACGAGCCCTTTACCCCCACCCACGGGGTTACCTTTGGTTGTATTTGGACAGCCTTGGCCCTCTATTCTCTGGCGGCCTGGGGAGGAACTAGGGGATCGCCTAGCCCAGGTGGGGGCGGAGACGGCTGACAAGTTGGTCCATGGGCAGAACCCCTTCGATCCGATCCACCGGTCGCCCCGCCTTAAATAAAACCAGGGTGGGTAGGGCGGCCACCCCGTGCTGGGAGGCGATCTGGGGGTACTTGTCGGTGTCAATTTTAATGATCTTGATCTGGCCCTTAAGCTGATCATTCACCTGGCTGAGGATCCCCGCCATCATCTGGCAAGGGCCGCACCAGGTGGCGTAGAAATCCACCAGCACCGGCACATGGGTACTGGTTAGGACATCGTCAAAGGTGTGAAATTTCTGTGTAGTAGCCATGGATGATGGAGTCCCCTGGCTCGTGGGTAGGTAAGCTACTAAAGTCTATCCAAGCCATAGAGCTCTTAACGGATTTAGCTAAATTTATTTACACCCTAGCCACCTATAGGGGGCTTAGGGGAGCCAGGACGACTGCCAGTATGGGCTTTGGCCGATCAATAGCGTCCTCAGCGTTCTGGCTAAATTTCTATTTAGGCATTTCCCAGGTGGGACGGCTGATGCACTACGTCCCCCGAGCTGTCATGGTGGGCTATATTAACGCGCTAGCGATATTACTTTTCAAGGCCCAGCTTCCCCATCTGCTGGATGTGCCGCCAGCGGTTTATGGCATTACGGCTATCTCCCTGGCGATCATCTACATTCTGCCCCGGTTTACCACGGCCATTCCCTCTCCTCTGGTGGCTCTGGTGATCACGACGATCGCCGTTATTACCCTGGATATCCAGGTGCCCACCGTAGGGGATATGGGGGAACTGCCCACTGCCCTACCCCCGTTTGCCCTGCCCCAGGTTCCCCCTACCCTGGAAACCTTGAGAATTATCCTGCCCTACTCCCTGAGCCTGGCCCTGGTGGGGCTGCTTGCCTCTTTCCTCACCGCCTCCCTGGTGGATGAGCTCACCGATACCCCCAGCGATCAAAACCGGGAGGCCAGGGGGCAGGGCATTGCTAATATGGTCACCAGTTGCTGTGGGGGCATGGCGGGCTGCGGCATGATTGGCCAGTCGGTGATCAATGTCCAATCCGGCGGTCGGGGCCGACTCTCTACCCTCTCCGCTGGGCTGTGTTTGCTAGGGGCCATGCTGGTGTTCAGTGGCTGGGTACAACGGATGCCCATGGGGGCCCTGGTGTTTGTTGATCAGGTTCTCCAGGAGGATGGCACCCATCGAATTTACCGGGTATCAGGCCAGATTTTCTTCCTTTCAGTCGCTCCAGTCCTGGCAGCCATAGATTTCACCGAGGTGGTGGATCGGGTCACCCTTGATCTCAGCCACGCCCACCTCTGGGACCAGGGCGCGGTGGAAACCCTTGCCAAAATCCTGACAAAATTTCGGCAGCGGGGGATAGCCGCGACGGTGGTGGGCCTGAACTGGCCCAGTGCGGCCCTGGTGCAACGGTTGGGTATAACCTTCACTCCAGGACCTGGCAGCGGCATTGCCTAGGGGTTGAAGGGCGCCCTGGTGCGGAGAATTTGCTGGTAGTCCTCCGCCTTTAGTTGGCGTTCCATCAGGGCGGCCACCGCTGCCCCGGGGGTGATTTCTCCTCGCAGCAGTTGATCCACCTGCTGGCAGATCGGTAGGGAAAGCTGGTCACGGCGGGCGATCGCCATCACCACCTGGGCCGTGTTCACCCCTTCGGCGGTGCTGCCCAGCTCCTCAAGGACTTGGCTGAGGGCTTTCCCCTGGGCCAGCCCATAGCCGACCCGGTAGTTGCGGCTCAGGGAGCTAGTACAGGTGGCCAGCAGGTCCCCCAGGCCCGATAGACCGAGGAAGGTTTCGGGCTGGCCCCCCAGGTGGGTACCAATGCGGATCAGCTCTGGGAGGGCGCGGGTGATCAGGGCCGAGCGGGCATTGGCCCCCAATTGCAACCCATCACACACCCCCACGGCGATCGCCATCACATTTTTCAAGGTGCCCCCCAGCTCCGCCCCCAGGGGATCGCCGCTGCGGTAGATCCGAAAGCTTTCCGTCGCCAACACCCGCTGCGCGGTCTCAGCGGCGGCGGGTTGGTCCGAGGCCACCACCGTGGCCGCCGGTAGGCCCTGCTCGATTTCCACCGACAGGTTGGGGCCTGACAACACCACCACTGCTAGGCGGGGAAAGGCGGCTTGAAAGATTTGGGAGGGGGTCAGGGTGGTGGCGGCATCCAGCCCCTTGGTGGCGGTTACCAGTAGGCTGGGGAGGGGGATGGCCAAATCCCCCAACCGATCCACCAGCTCCGGTACCCCTGGCATCGGTACTGCTGACACCACCAGGTCTGCCCCGGTGATGGCGGCCTCCAGGGTTAGGTCCCCCCGGCGGGACCAGATCCGCACCGGGTGTTGGTTGGTGCGGGCCAGGTGGGCCAGGGCCTGCCCCCAGGCCCCAGCCCCCAGCACCGCCAGGGTTACCGGATGGTGACGACGATGGTCAACTATCTGCTCCCAATCCGTTGGCGAAGGTTCAGTGGTCACTATAGAAACATCGATACTGCTAACACCTATAGCAGGTTACCGGAAGACGGACCGACTCGAGCCCGCAGCACCTGCACCAGGGTGACCAGGTGGTCAGGCCAGGGGGCCCCCGCCACGATCGCCGCCCCGCTCACCGGGTGGGTGAGGGTGAGGCGCTCGGCGTGGAGGGCCTGGCCCGGTAGGTTGACGCCCATGTCTCGCCCCGGGCCGTAGGTGCGATCGCCCACCAGGGGATGGCCCAGGTGGGTACTATGGACCCGAATCTGGTGGGTCCGGCCCGTCTCCAGGTAATAACGCAGGCGGGAGAAATTGCCCAGGCGCTCCTCCACCTGCCAGTGGGTCACCGCCGATCGCCCGCCCCGATCCAGGGGAACAATCGCCTGTTTTTTCCGATCCACCGGGTGACGCCCCAGGGGCAGGTCAATGGTGCCCGCCTGGGTGGCTGGGGCACCGTAGACCACCCCCACGTACTCTCGTCCGGCGGTCTTAGCCTTGATCTGGGCCTGGAGGTGGCGGTGGGCCAGGTCGGTTTTGGCCACCACCATGGCCCCACTGGTGTGGCGATCCAGGCGATGGACAATGCCGGGGCGCTGTACGCCGCCAATCCCCAGCAGTTGATCGCCGCAGTGGGCCAACAGGCCGTGCACCAGGGTGCCGCTCTGGTGACCCGGGGCCGGATGCACCACCAGCCCCGCCGGTTTATTAACGATGATCAGCTGATCGTCTTCGTAGAGGATGGCCAGGGCCATGGGTTCGGCGGTCAGGGTCAGGGGTTGGGCCGTCGGGATGGTGAGATCGATGCGATCGCCCCCCTGCACCAGGGTGTTTTTATCGGTGCACAGCTGCCCATTCAGGGTGACATACCCCCCCTCGATCAGCTTTTGTAGCCGACTGCGGGACAGACTGGTGAGCTGGTCGGTCAACCAGCGATCCAGGCGCAACGACCGAAGGGAACCCACCGTCAAGGCGAGTTTCTGATCCGATTCCAGAACTGACTCAGGGGCCAACATCTCAAAATATCCATGCGGATGGCGAGACTTGAACTCGCAAGGCGTAAGCCACACGCCCCTCAAACGTGCGTGTCTACCAGTTCCACCACATCCGCCCATAGGAATGGCCTGCGGCCAGGTTAAGAGGGATACTGACCTGGCTTCAGAGCTTTAATATAGTATCATAGCCGATCCCTATCCTAGGGAGTCAGGTAGGCGATCGGTTCAGAGGGCTCAAGGTTGGCGTTGATACTACCCATCAGGGCGTCATTGCCCTCAACCCTGACCCGGCGGATCCCCGACCCTGGAGAAAGGTCAAGGGCCTTAAGATCTACCCAAACAATGTTTGGGCTCAGGGCCGACTCAAAGTAGTAGACCCGATTGCTCTGATCAATTACCGTACGCCAGTAGGTGGGGGCCAGGTTGGGATGATCGGGATCGGCCTGACCCCAGGGTACGGAAACATTCCGCATCACGCTAAACACACCGGCGACGGCCTGTCGTCGATCGGTGGTCTGGGGTAGCTTTTCCAGGTAGTAGGAGGCCCGAATAAATCGGTCCTCCGACTGATGAGATCCCGGCAGGATGCGGCTGCGGTCCTGACGGGCCCAATAGGCGTTGAGGGCTAGCTGCTGATCGTAGCTGGGGCTATTGGTCATGACTTGAAAGTCACGGCCATGGTGAATCAGCAGCTTGCCTTTCAGATATTCAAAGATGGCGGAGTCCCCAGAGGCATCGGATATGGCCATGTGGACACTGGCATGGGCGGCGCCGCCAGGGCCAAAGTTGACCGGCACAATATGGATGGGATTGGCCTCCAGGGCTGAAACCACCTCCGCCACAGTGCCAAAGTTGGTCAGCAGGTAGGTGGTCCAGGCGGCGAAGGAGAGGCGGGGGGTGTTATCGGTGGGCAGGGGGCCGAAGTCCGTTTCCCCTAGATGGTTAAGGGCTACCGGGGGTGGTTCTGCGCCTAACTCCTTCATGAATCGCTCAAAAAGGACTTGCCCCTGAGTCAATCCTGGCCAGGGCAGCCTTGGCCGCCGCCTGGGTCGCCTCCTTTGTGTTAGATCCCTGTCCCTGTCCCCAGGGGCGTCCCAGCAAATTAACCTGCACCGTCACCCGATGGCGATTGTCGGCCTCGATTTGATCGCTAATCACCAGGTACTCCAGGTCTTCTGGGTCCAACTTTTCCCGTCTGAAATGTTGCTGAAGGTAGATTTGTAATCGACCTTTAGGGTTCTCCGGTTGAAAGGCGTGGATCGCCTCTGCCAGCTGTTGGTTAACAATGGTTTGGACCTTAGCCATTCCCTGATCCGGCATCAGGTAGATGGCGGCGATCAGGGCTTCAAACACATCGGCGATGATCGAGTCCTTCAGGGTTTGGCCCTGGCCTAGCCGTACCAGGGGGGGGTGGATCCCCAGGTTTTGATCCTTCACCACCCTGGCCAGGTTACTGTTTTTAGTGAACTGAATCCGGTTGGTAAGGGCCCCCTCCGCCTCGGGATAGTGGCGAAATAGGAACTCGGCAACGGCATGGTTAAGAATGCGATCGCCTAAAAACTCCAGACGTTCATAGGATTTACACGGGTACCCCCGATCGCCTTGCTCCTTCGCAAAGGAATCATGGGTAAGGGCCTGGTTAAGCAGATCTAACCCCGCTTCCCCCAGCCTGGGGATGGACCAAAAGGGGTGGGCCATAAAGGCAAGAATGGCCTGCTGCCTGTCGATAGGAAGGGACATGGGGTCAGGGATGGGGGCGACCTGAGCATGGGGCAAGGCCTGGGGAACTGGTTGTGACCCCGCTGCCTGGACCCATGGTAACCCACAGTCCAGGCAAGCGCCCTAGATCGGGGACGGGAGATGGCCTAGCCGGCCAAGGCGATGGACCTTTGTCAACTCTTGCCAATCTGCTAGCCTAGGGATGTCCTCCTGAGGGTGGGGTAGCACGATAAACTGGTGTCGAAGTATTAGCCTGAAACGGCATACTGACTAAAGGATCTTTGGCCCCCGGGCCTGGGTCAGGACAGTGTTAACGCAAGGAAAGAAGCCCATGACCGATGCCATGCTTTTACAGAGCCAGGGACAGACCCGTCCGGTTCTGGATTTAGCGACAGTGAATCGGCAGTGGCAGCATGGGGATGCCCGAGATTTTGTCCAATGGAGCTGGGAAACCTTTGGCTCCGGCCTGGTGCTCAGCACCAGCTTTGGCATTCAGTCGGCGGTGATGCTCCATCTAGTTACCCAGGTGGTGCCCCAAATTCCGGTGATTTGGGTGGATACGGGCTATTTGCCAGCGGAGACCTATCGCTTTGCCGAAGAGCTCAGTCAGCGCCTGCAGCTGAACCTGCAGGTGTACCAGTCCCCCCTCAGTCCGGCCCGCATGGAGGCTCTCTACGGTCGCCTGTGGGAACAGCCGGAGGTGGCGGCCCTGAATCGCTACGACCAGATTCGCAAGGTGGAGCCGATGCAGCGGGCCCTGCGGGAGTTAGGGGCCACCGCCTGGCTGACCGGGCTGCGGGCGGATCAAACCGACCATCGGCGATCGCTGCAGCCGGTCGGCCTTCAAGATGGCTACTACAAGCTCCTGCCCATCCTCAAATGGAACTCCCGGGAAATTTACCAGTACCTGGTGGCCCATGACCTGCCCTACCACCCCCTCTTTGATCAGGGCTACGTCAGCGTGGGGGATTGGCATTCCAGCCGCCCCCTCACCGCCACCGATAGCCATGAGCGGGATACCCGCTTCCAGGGACTGAAGCAGGAGTGCGGTCTGCACCTGCCCCAGTCACCGGAGGAGGCGGCCAGTTTAGATTCCAGTGCCCTTTAGCTGCTGCTCTGCCCGCCACACCGCCTCCAGGGTAAAGGCCAGGGCCGGCGCCTCCACGGAGATAGAGCTAATCCCCCAGGCCACCAGATCGGCGATCAGGTCGGGGTGACGGACGGGGGCCTGACCACAGATGGAGCACACCATACCGCAGCGGCGGGCCTCCTGAATCAGGTGGGCCATGGCCAGGCGCACCACCGGATGGCGCTCATCGTAGGCAGAGGCGATGGTGGGTTGGTCCCGATCCACCGCCATCAGCAGTTGGGTGAGGTCGTTGGAGCCAATGGTAATCCCCTGCACCCCAGCCTGGGCGTAGGCGGGGATGAGGAATAACACCGAAGGCACCTCCGCCATTATCCAGAGGGCAAACTCGGGGCAATCCCTCAGGCCGGCCTGGGCAATCAGGCGGTTACAGTTGATCACCTCTTCAACACTGCGGACAAAGGGCAGAATTAACTGCAGGTGGCGGTAGCCAGCCCGCTGGAGGGTGGCCAGGGCGGCCAGTTCCACCAGGAAGAGACGATTGTCCAGGTTATAGCTCAGGGTGCCCCGCAGCCCCAGCATGGGGTTGGGCTCCAGGGGGGGGCTGCCCGCCAGGGCCTGCCACTCGTGGGACCGTAAATCTAAGCTGCGATAACGCACCGGCTTAGGGCCCAGGGCCTTGAGCAGGGGGTCTAGCCGCTGCACGATGCGCTGCTGCAGCTCCGCCGCCTGGCCCTGGTTAACCCAGTCCCAGGGATGGCGACCCTCCAAGGCCTCTAGCAATAGCCATTCCGATCGCAGCAGGCCCACCCCATCGATCCGATCCACGGGCAGGTGGGCCAGACTCTCAATCTGGCTGAGGTTGGCCATTACCCGGGTTTGCAAGCCAGTATAGGATCGCTGGGGGGGCGGGGCCGGGGGTGAGGGGTTGGGGGTGATACCGGGCTGGGGGCTGTCCGCCGGCAATTCGTAGACCAGGCCGAGATCGCCATCCAACCAGATTACCTGGCCGCTCTGCAGAAAATCCGTCACCTGGGGTGCCCCCACCACCGCCGGAATCCCCACCTCCCGAGCCAAAATAGCCGCATGGCAGGTGGCCCCACCCCGTTCCGTGACGATGCCGGCCACCGCGCCTAACTCTAAAAAAACATCGGGCTGCAGGTCCGGCAACACCACGATGGCATGGCGGGGTAGGGGCAGGGGCAGATCCCGAGACCCTTTTGCCACCACCGCCACCCCCTGGGCTTGGCCAGTGGCGGCACCGATGCCCTGGATGACGGTACTCACCGTCGGTAGGGAAGGGGCTGGCGGCAAGGAGGATAGGGCTGGGGAAGGGGTTGGCTGGGGGTGGCAGGGCTGCACCTGGGTAATCCGCCACTGCCAACCCGGGGAGATCGCCTGGGAGCAGAGTAGCCAGGTGAGTTCCACCTCCATAGTCCCCAGGGAGGAGGAGAGGGGGTAATCATGGCAAACCCGCCCCACCCGCTGCCCCAGGTCGGTTAGACTCTCCACCTGGGCCGGGGTGAGAGGGGATAGCACCGCTGGATCGGGCCGTGACTGCACTCCCAGGTTGGCGGATTGCTCCCCCAGGTCGAGGCTGTATAACAAATCCTGGCGACCGGCCTGCCAGTCCAGGGGGCTGGAGGGGGGCAGGTCGACTCGACAGCGAGCTGGCCAGGCCTCCCCCTGGGTGGAGGGTAGATCCAGGCCCAGGATGGTCTGCAGTTCGGCCCCCGCCGCCCCAATCCGCAACCGGCCCGAGGCCAGGGCGGGGTAGATTGGCGTAATCAGGATGGTCAGGGGTAACTGCTCCAAGGGGCGACGATGATGTTGCCACAGTAATAGATTAGGGGCGCTCAGCACCTGGCTCAAAAAGTCCTGGAGGGACTGGGCCAGACTCTGATCGGGTCGATAGCCCGTCTGGGCCAGCATTAGCCCCTGGCCCAGGGCAGCTAAATCTCCTCCCAGGTAAGCCTGAATCCACCAGGTGGGGTAGGGCCACTGCTCCAGCTCCGCCACCAGGGTGTCCTCCAGGGGAATAGGGCGGAAGGCGGTCTGACCTTCCTGGCTAATCCGTTGCAGACTGGCAAACTCCTGCTTCAGATTAGTCTGGTCCAGGGTTGTCTGGAGGGTGGCTAGCACTGGAGACTGGGTCATCGCCCTACGCCAGAGCCGCCGCCAAGCTACCGCCGGCAGCAGCCAGCCAAAAATAACAGGCAAGTGCTGCTGCTGCAACCGGCCCAGGTAATAGAGTTGATCGCCGAGGGTCGCCAGGTCCTCTGGGGCGATGCTATCTAGAGGCTGCAGCCATGCCATAGTAAACGCCCAGGCCTAAGCTGATAGATCTTTCACTTTAGCACGCCTGTATACTGAGGGCATGGCCGACCCCAGGGTGAGGCCTTGCCCACCGCCAGTGACGCCGTCAGACCCCTCCCCTAGCCTGAGCAGGAGGAACCCAGTGTGGATAATGACGTTGTGATTGGTCTATTGGGGGCGCTGGCCCCGGAATCCTGGCGGTTGTATAACCTCAGAAATCAACCCCGGGTGCCCTGGTCCTGGCGCTATCTGGTGTTTACCTTACCCTTTTTACTGATGGGCGGGGCGATCGCCTACGTGCTCGAGCCCTCCACCAAGTGGGGCGCTTTCTACGCGGGCCTCACAGCACCAATTTTGCTGACCACGGTGATGAAAGACACTGCCAAGGCTCAGCAGGAATATGAGGCCATGGTTCTCGCCCTGACAGCGGAGAAGCAACGGCAAGCCCAGCTGGTGGCGGAGAATCAAGCCCTACAGCAGCAGCTGATGGTAATTACCACCGCTCAGTCGCGGGGGGCTCTACCGCCGCCCCCCGCGACTGAGGTGGCGCCCGCCCCCCTTGGTGTTCCAGCTCAATCCCCGTCGCAGGGTCCCCCCTCCCGGGCTCAACTCCCTTGGGTGGCCATCCTATTGGGCGGGGGAATATTAGCTGGAGGGTTGGCCATTCTCCTTTTCCACCCCTTCTGGCTGAGTCCGGATAGGGATTCGTTAAATTTACCCGGTGATAGGGATATTTTACTCAGCTATCAACCCCCGCTGGTGGTGCCTGTCTTACTGTTACTGGGGCTGGGGCTAGGGGGGCTGGGCTATTACCGACATCGCCAACGGCGACGGGCTAGCGGTCGACGCCAGTGGTCGGTTATGGATCAATTCTTAGATGGTCTTCCCTAAATATCCTGGCTTCCCAACGGAATTGGGCCAAAGCACGGAAACTCTCCGGGGTGATCTGACCTTTTTTCCGGGGTTGGGCATCCTGAGCCTAAGCCAGACTCCGGTCTGGGCTGGCCTGACCTGGGGATTGGGGCATCATGAGGGCGAATTTCTGGCAACAGGGTAGACGGCAACTCCTGCAGCTATGGTTAGCTAATGCCTGTGTCCTTTGCCGGCGATCGACGGCGGGTAGTTTCTGTAGCGCCTGCCAGCAGCAGGTTCAACAGTGCCGGCTGGCTATCCCCCTACGGGCTACAGCCACGGGTTTGCCCCTGCTCAGCTGGGGAGTCTATCAGGGGAGCCTGAAACGGGCGATCGCCGCCTTTAAGTATGGTGGTGAAGTTGGCCTGGCCCAAGACCTGGGTAGGGAGTTGGGCAAAACCTGGCGATCGTACCACTCCCCAGCCCCGCACCCCGCCCCCCTGTTGGTACCCATCCCCCTTCACCCCAGTAAACTGCAGCAACGGGGCTTCAACCAGGCAGAGCTACTAGCCCAATGGGTGGCTCGGGTGGGTCAGGTGCCCCACCTGGGGGATGGCCTACACCGCCTGCAGGCTACCCAGGCTCAGCACAGCCTCAGCCCGCAGGCTCGCCGACAAAATCTCGCCCAGGCCTTGGCGGTAAACCGGCAACGGCTAGGGGTTCTACGCAGCCGACCAGTGTGGTTAGTGGATGATATCTATACCACGGGGGCAACGGTGGAGGCCGCCAGCCAGATCTTGACCAGGGCTGGAGTTAGGGTAGTGGGTATCTGCACCCTGGCCAAAGCAACGCTGCACAGCGCTAGCAACCCCCATGGCGTGGGCCAGCCCCCTAAGAAGAGGGTTGACCGGGAAAATTCAACGGCGGGTCAGTTCTTCAATTTGTCAGAGGGTCAGTGAGTCGGCCAGCCAGGCTTCGCTGAGAGTGATCAAACGCCAGCTGGGGATGCCAACTACAGTCCCATTTGGAAATTAGTAGAATGGACGGTATAAAATAAAAAGTACCTGGTTTCTAGAAAGCCCCCTGAAACCAGGCACCATTGGTTTCTGCACCGCAAGATCGCGCTTTCTGAGAAAACAGTCAGGAGCCAAATGCCCCCAAATGGCCCTGCGTTTTCCTGCGACGTTCTTGGGTATAGGTTTATTGTCTCCTGGGTCGAGATGTTTAGCGTCGAGAAAATTACCTAACTTATTTCCCTGTTATCCTTGAGTTGCCGACTTTCCTCAGTATTATTACTAGACAGATGATAGGGGGTAAATCAACCATAGTTGCTTTTCGGATAGTTGGGCCGCCAGGGGTCAGGTGGTATATTCGGCGTTTATTTTGACGTAGTCATAGCTGAGGTCACATCCCCAGGCCTGCCCTACCCCAGCACCGTTGCCGATATTAACCTGGATAGCCACGGTATCGGTTTGCAGGTATTGGCCCTGGCAGGCGGCTTTTAAGTAGGCACTGGCGGCGGCGCGGTCAAAGCCCAGGGGTTGGCCATGCTCCATAAGCACAATGTTTCCTAGCTGTACTTTCAGATCCTCTTGATCAAAGTTCACGCCAGCCCGACCGGCAGCGGCGGCGATACGTCCCCAGTTAGGGTCGTGGCCAAAAATAGCAGACTTAACCAGGGATGAACCGGCAATGGTTCGGGCTACCTGGTTGGCCGCCGCATTATTGATTGCGCCGGAGACCGTGACATCAATTAGACAGGTGGCTCCTTCGCCATCCCGGGCGATCGCCTTGGCCAGGTGTTGACAGACGCCCGTTAGCATAGCTTCCAATTTCTCTGCGTCCTCCCCATCATCAGTAATGGCGGGCGTACGGGACTGACCATTGGCTAAGGCAATCAGCGTATCGTTAGTGCTGGTATCCCCGTCAACGGTGATCTGGTTGAAGCTGCGATCGGCAGCCCGTCGTAGCATGTCCTGCCAGAGGGTGGGGGAAACCGTGGCATCACAGGTGACAAAGGCCAGCATGGTGGCCATATTCGGATGGATCATGCCAGAGCCCTTGGCTATGCCCCCAATTCGTACCGGTCGATCATGGAGTAGGGTTTCCATGGCTATGGTTTTAGTCACCAGGTCAGTGGTAATAATGGCGCTGGCGGCGGCATCAGAGCCCTGGTTAGATAGGTTGGCGACTAAACGGGGCAGGGCGGCTTTGAGGGGTTCGATTTTAAGCCGCTGCCCGATTACCCCCGTGGAAGCGAGTAAAATATCCTCTGAAGAGAGACCTAGAGCCACCGCCAGGGTGTCGGCACTATCCACCGCATCGACCCAGCCCTGATTGCCAGTACAGGCGTTGGCCTGACCGGCGTTTACTAAAATCGCTCTGATGTTGGATCTGGTTTTTAATCGCTGTTGGCAATAGTCTACACAGGCGGCCCGCACGTGACTTGTGGTGAAAACTCCTGCCCCAATCGCATCAGACTCTGAGTAAATTAGGGCCAAATCGGGTGCCCCGGATGCCTTGAGCCCAGCTGTAATTCCTGCTGCCTGAAAGCCCCTAGGTGCTGTGACTCCGCCTGGAATGATTTGCCACTCCGTCATAATTACCCTTCCTCCGTGTATTCGCGGATTATAACAGGGCTTCAGCCCGCCTAAATAGCGAACATTACGGTTATGACCACAGCGGCATAGGCCAGACGGGGATCTTCTAACTAAAGCTATAGAAATGGCTCAGGCGTGATTTGAACACGCGACCAAGGGCTTATGAGTCCCCTGCTCTACCGCTGAGCTACTGAGCCAGACTAGATATAGCTTTGGCCAGAACGATCAGGAGGAGGGGAGTGATTCAGCAAAAATTGGCACCAGGTAAAGTGCCCTAAATCACTTCCGCCTTCACAAGGTTACGGCTATAGGGGGATTGATTTAGACATCAACCTCGCCCCTATAAAAACTACCACAAAAATAGTCCATAGCAGTTCTAGCAGCTCTAGATTCGATAGGGTAGATGCACTGACACTTTTTGCGAATCGGTCTGTTCGGGTCCTGTAACGGGGCGGAGGAGAGTCGGAGTATAGATTCTGAACTAACCTACCCTAGGAATTTTGACCAACAGAATAAAAAATAAACGGAGAGGGGGGGATTCGAACCCCCGTTAGGTTTGACCCTAAAACAGATTTCGAGTCTGCCGCATTCAACCGCTCTGCCACCTCTCCGGGTTAGTTTATTTTAACCGCTGACTGCTCTTTACCGGCGGCGATCTCGACCTCTGGGTCTAGATCGCCGCCGATTGTTCTCCTACAGTGCCAGAAGCTGATCGAGGGCCGCGATCGCCTCGCAGGGGGCAGCCCCGGCGGGGCGGGAGGTCGGTAGGGAGCGCAGGGAGGGGATCGGCATGACCCCCTCCATCCCGGGGGCACGGCCATGGAGGTAGTCATCACAGTAGCGACGGAAAACCGCTTCCACCGCCGCTCGGGCATTCTTTAACCCCCATTCCTGGGCAATGTGATTGGCTTTTTC
>JAYKIM010000013.1:0-6466 GCA_035286245.1 Cyanobacteriota bacterium
AAAGATACCCTGGCCTGGTTTGAGCAGCGGGGAGTGGCCCTAAAGACGGAACCGGATGGGCGAGTCTTTCCCCGCAGTGATGACTCCGCCACCATTGTGGACTGCCTGCTGGGGGAGGTGGCCCGTCTAGGAATCGCCCTCCACCTACGCCAGGCGGTGGTGGGGGTGGAGCGTCAAGGCCAGGGGTTTGGGGTGATCACCCGGGGCGGCCAGCGGTGGTGCGGCGATCGCCTGCTGCTGGCCACCGGTAGCAGTGGGGTCGGCTACCGGTTAGCCCAATCCCTCGGCCATAGCCTGGTACCCCCGGTCCCGTCCCTGTTTACCTTCACCATCGCCGATGCCCCACTGCGTAGCCTGGCGGGCATATCGGTACCCACCGTCCGGCTCAAGCTTGTCCTGGCATCGGGCCAGCCCCTGGAGCAGACCGGCGCCCTGCTGATCACCCATTGGGGCATGAGTGGCCCGGCGGTACTGAAGCTCTCAGCCTTTGGGGCCATTCCCCTGCATGAGCAGGGTTACCGGGCCACCCTGGTGGTCCACTGGCTACCCGGGACTAGCTCAGACCATTGGCGCCAAACCCTGGGGGACTTTAAGCAGCATCAGGGTAAACGGACCCTGGCCAGCGTCACCCCCTGTCCCCTACCGCGACGGTTGTGGCAATACCTGGTCCTGCATCGGGCCGGCTTACCAGCGGATTTGACCTGGGCCAGCCTCTCTAAACCCCAGTTAAACCGTTTACTAACCAGCCTCACCGCCGATACCTATGCGATCTCCGGCAAGGGGGTATTTAAGGAGGAATTTGTCACCTGCGGTGGCATTGACCTGGGGGAGGTCAACTTTCAAACCCTGGAAAGCCGCCTCTGTCCAGGCCTTTACCTGGCGGGGGAATTGCTTAACATCGATGGCATTACCGGCGGATTTAACTTCCAAAATGCCTGGACTACGGGTTGGTTAGCTGGCCAAGGGATGGCGAGGTCTGGTTTAGATAGCAAAACTTCCGCACCCGATCAAACTCCGCATCCTGCCAAGAATAGGCAAAGTGACTGACCCCTTGAATCTCTGGGATGGCCCGGTGAATCGCCTCCATCTGGGTTTCTAAGGCGGGGCGATTATAGGTGGGTTTACCCCAGACCCCGGCAATGGCCGGCATGATCAGGGGTGAATTAGGCTTGGGAGCCATCTCCACCACGCGACGGATGCCGTCAAGAATGCAGCCGGTATGGCCACAGACGGCGTAGGCCATGGGGTGCCAGGTGAGGGCCGTAGGGAAGCGTTCCCAGGCTTGCAGGCGGGAGTCAAAGCCACCGGTACCAACGGTTTGATTGCCCTCGGGGAAAAACACCGCCCCCGCCCCCAGACCCATGCGCTGCACCTGGGCCTGGGCCTGGTTGAGAAAGTCAACCACCCCCTGGACGGCGTGGGCCACGGTCAACTGCCACAGCTCTGCCTGTAATTGGGGACGCAAACTGGCGGCCTTGGGTGGCGGTTCATCGGGCTGGCGGGGGGGAGAGGGGGCACGGCTCTGCCACAGGGGCTCAGGCTCGTTGAGGTAGAGGGCCCGGACATCATCGATGTCGGCGTCGACCAGGTAGCCCCGGCTGATGTAGCGACGCATCAGTTCCAGGCCCTGGTTATTGGAGGCCCGCTGAAATAGGGCATCCCGGGAGGCCTGGCCGTAGATCCAGAGATCATCGACACTATCCGCCACCGAGTTGGGCCCCACCCCCCGGGGATAGCGGACGTAGTCAAACAAGACATTGTCTGGCTGCCGCCGCAGGATCGCCCCTAGCATCTGGCTATAGTCGGACCAGGCCTGGGGGTGGTAGGGATCGACAAAGACTTCGTCAGGGTTACTGGAGGCTCCAGAACTAGCGTAGGTAAAGGTGCTATGGCCCTGGCCATTGAGGGCCAGAACCTGTTGACGGTCCTCCCGCAGACCATAGGAGTAACCAAAGTTAAGGGTAAAGATCCAGGCATCCACCTTCAGCCCCCGCTCTCGCCCCTTGGCGATCGCCTCCGCCAGCAGGTCCCGTCGTTCATAGCCAGGGGTTTGTACCAGCGATGGCCAGATGGTGGGGTTGTCGGCCTTAGGGAGAAGCACCTGACCACCATAGAAAGCCTCCACGTAGACTTCGTTATAGCCCAGGTTCACCACCCGGTCCATCACCGCCTCCAGCACCCCGGGTTGGAGATCGCAGGGATAGAGGCGTACCCACACCGCCTGTCGGACAGGCCAGGTCTGTGATCGACAGCGGCGCACCGCTTCACTGTGCTGGCGCACCACCGCCTGGTAGCGGTCCTGGGCTTGGCGATCGCCAGTAAAGGTGGCTTTACGGAGGGCTTCCTTAGCGGTGGCCGCTTCCTGACTAACCTGGCAGTAGGGATTGAGATCCACCGCGATCACCGGTGGGGCTGCGGTCCCAGCGGCGATGACACTGGCCACCCAGGTCAAACTGATTAGCAGCCACCGACCTGGAGGATAACCTGTGGGAAAATTGAATCCTAATGGTAAAGGTTCAACGGGCGGGGCCATAGCTTCTCCTATTATTGTGATCACTCTCCCGTTTCCTCTGGGGTAAAGTCATCATAGTTTCTGAGCAGGAAGGCTAACTTCATTCGCTGAATATAGGGCCATCCCCCTTTGGTTTCAATATCCTTGAGTAGGGTGTAGAGGCCATGGCGGTTATTGGGAAGGGCATCTTGAAAGGTGGTTTCACAAATCTGGCGGTGGCAGGCTTCCAGTACGCGGAGCAACTCCAGCAGAGCCAGACTGTCTCCCCGACGGGCCATGGCGACCTGCTCAATCAACTGCGCTAGATCCTGCAAATCTGCAGTCGGGGACTGTTCTTCGAAAAAGGAAATAAACTCAGGCATAGATCTCTAATCTGTCTGGCTCCGTTATGCTCCAGCGGCTTCTGACTATAGCTTAATGCCCACTAGCCGTTTAGGAAAATTCACGGCACTCCTTCAGCTAGGGTTGATGGTTAGGTAGGAAATTGGTATTGATGGATTGAGGCTGAGCCCAGACCCAAGCTTCGAGCATCCTTGCCGACCACGAATCTGATCAGATGGTCAACAAGGGGGATAGAGCCATGTAAGATGGTAATTTGAGGCTTTGTTTAGGGGTAGCCTAACCTGTTTATAGCTGGGGTAGCCTAGCCTACTTCCATTCGGGGTAGGCCATCGTGAGCCTGCTCTGGCCATGCTAAGGTGCCCGCGGGGTCATGGGTCGTACCGTTGAAATCATCTCCGCCAAGCCTCCAGAGCCCCCCCACTGCCAACCTCCTACCCTGGAAGGCAGCCTGTTTTACATACTGATTTGAGGTAAACAATGAGGTACCGCGCCCTTATCGTTGCGTTCTTGGCCATTTGTCTAAGCGTACTGACTGCCTGTAGCGAGGCTCCCAGTGCCACCAGCAGTGTGCCGCTCACCTATGACCAAATTCGTAATACCGGTTTAGCGAATAAGTGTCCCCAGCTATCGGAAATGACCCGGGGCACCCTGCCCCTGGAGGCTGGTAAGACCTATCAGTTAGTGGGTATGTGTATCGAACCCACTGCCTATTTTGTCAAAGGGGAAACCACCTCCAAGCGTCAGGAAGCTGACTATATCCGTGGTAAGGTGTTGACCCGCTACACCTCCAGCCTTGACCAGGTGCGGGGGAATGTAACGGTTCAGGCCGATGGTAGCCTACTCTTCTCAGAAACCGGTGGGATGGACTTCCAGCCCATTACCGTTCAGTTACCCGGGGGGCAGCAGGAACCTTTCCTATTTACTGTCAAGGGGCTAGTGGCCCAATCCCAAGCGGGGTTAAATGCCCTTACCACCTCTACGGACTTTGAGGGAGACTATAAAGTGCCCTCCTACCGGACGTCCAACTTCTTGGATCCTAAGGGCCGGGGTTTGGCTACGGGTTACGATACGGCGGTGGCCCTGCCCGCCAGCGGTGATAGCGAAGAATACGTTAAGGAAACCACCAAGGCTTTTGACATTGGCCAGGGTCACATTTCCCTACGGATTTCTAAAATCGACGGCAGTACGGGGGAAATTGGCGGCACCTTTGAAGCCGAACAACCCTCCGATACCGACATGGGCACCGCGGCTCCAGTGGATATCAAACTCCAGGGGGTTTTCTATGCTCGGCTAGAGGAAGTCTAGAGGGCGTAATGGTATAGTCCATCATCACCTGGGCCAGAACATTGGTTCTGGCCCATTTTTTATCGACCGTCCCCAAGGTTCAGGCGATCGCTCAACTGCCGCAGGGTTTGGGCCAACTCCATATCCTGCTTGATCTGTTTTTCGACCTTGGTGCAGCTGTAGAGCACGGTGGTATGGTCTTTGCCGCCAAATTCATCGCCAATCTTGGGTAGGCTCAGGTTGGTGTGCTGACGCATCAGGTACATGCCAATCTGGCGAGCCTGGCTAACCTCCCGACGCCGGGAGGTGCCCTTCAGATCCGCCAGGGATACCTGGAAATGGTCCGCCACCGTTTCCATCACCGCCGCGGGGGAGGCTGCCATTTTCTCCCCGGGGGGGTTGAGCACCGTGCTGAGGTGCTCGACGGTCATCGGTAAGCCCGAAATAGACGTGTAGGCGATCGCCCGAATCAGGGCCCCCTCCAACTCTCGAATATTAGAGGTGTAGCTGGAGGCGATGTACTCAATCGCCTGGCGGGGCAATTGCACCTGCTCGTACTCCGCCTTTTTTTGCAAAATCGCAATGCGGGTCTCAAAGTCAGGGGTTTGAATATCGGCAATCAGCCCCATGGAGAATCGGGAAATCAAGCGCTCCTGCAGACGGACGATTTGGTGGGGGGGGCGATCGGCGGCTAGAACGATTTGCTTACCCGCTTCGTGCAGAGTATTGAAGGTGTGGAAAAACTCCTCCTGGGTATACTCCTTTCCCTCAATGAACTGGATATCATCCACCAACAAAATATCCACATCCCGGTAGTAGGACCGGAAATGTTGCATGCTGTCCTTACGAATGGCGGTAATCAGGTCATTGGTAAACTGCTCCGTGGAGACGTAGGCAACCCGGGCCTGGGGAGCAATTTCCCGGCGGTAGTGACCAATAGCTTGCATCAGGTGGGTTTTACCCAACCCCACCCCGCCACACAGGAATAGGGGATTAAACTCCCGTCCTGGGGCCTCCGCCACCGCCAGGGCGGCGGCATGGGCCATGCGGTTGTTGGAGCCCACCACAAAGCGCGAAAATACCGCCTTAGGATTGAGGGCGTTATAGTTTGCATTGCTCTCCCGGGGCTCTGGCTCCGGCGATCGCGGCATGGAACTGGGGGCTGGCCACTGCCCATTGCTGGTGGGTAGGGGCGTCATGCCCATTTCCGCCGACTCTGCCACCGTCACCTGCACCTCCAGGGGTTTGCCCAGCAAGGCTTCTACCACCTGGGCAATGGTAGTCACGTAGTGTTTCTGCAACCAGTTGCGGGCAAAGGGGTTGGGGGTAGAAATCACCAGGGTGGTATCGGTCAGGACCTGAGCCTGGGCTGGTTTAATCCAGGTTTCAAAGGTAGGCGGGCTGAGTTGGGCCTTGAGTTGACCCAACACCTGTTGCCAGAGCTGATCTAGCGCCTGATCCACGACATACCTCCTTAGGATGGGATGATTTTCAGGGAAAGACGGAAATGGATCCCGTCAGAAAAGGTTGGTAATCCATGGACGATCGGGGCGTGGCCCGGATCTATAGGGTACTAGATAGGCGTTCGGAAAATCTTCTGGAATCTACCGGTGGGGTTGAGGAGTTTATGGCATCGGGTAGGGATGGTGGGGCACTACAGCACATCCGATCTGGGGAAATTCTCAGGCAACGACTGGACAACCGGGTTGGTGGTGGATACTGTTGAAATCAGGGTTTAGGTGGAGGTTTGCCCGTCATGCTGGAGGCCTATCCTATTTTGACCGTGGGGGATCCCCGTTTGCGGTTACCCTCCCAGCCGGTCACAGATATTCACGATCCTGAGTTGCAGCGGTTGATCGACATCCTCCTGGAAACTGTCCAGGAGGCTGACGGTGTAGGCATTGCGGCGCCCCAATTGGGCTACCCCCAACGGGTGTTGGTGCTGGCTTCCCGCCCTAACCCCCGTTATCCCCAAGCCCCCTGGATGGACCCCCTGGTGGTAATTAATCCTGAAACTCTGGCGGTGAGTGATCAGCGGGAAAGGGGGTGGGAGGGCTGCTTGAGTGTACCTGGTCAACGGGGCCAGGTAGACCGCCATCACCAAGTGGAGGTGGCCTACCTGGATCGTCAAGGACAGCCCCAGCGCCAGGTATGGCAAGGGTTTGTGGCCCGGGTCTATCAACATGAATTGGATCACCTAGAGGGTGGGCTGTTTATCGATCGCCTTGATCCCGAGGCAGAGGTGTTGTCGGAGTCCGCCTACCAAGCCCGGATCCACTCTGAAGAGGAGGTATGCTAACCCCAGGGATAGATCCGATGCTCCGGTTA
>JAYKIM010000014.1:0-3236 GCA_035286245.1 Cyanobacteriota bacterium
GATCGGGGGCTGGCCCAGATTTTGACGGCACCGATGCGGTGCAAACCCATATGACCAACTCCCGCCTCACCGACCCCGAGGTGCTGGAATGGCGCTTTCCAGTGCTGGTGGAGAGCTTTGCCATCCGCCCCGGCAGTGGCGGTCAGGGTCGGCATCGGGGGGGGAACGGGGTGGTGCGGCGTCTGCGCTTTCGCGAACCCATGACCGCCGCCATCCTCTCGGGCCAGCGCCAGGTGGCTCCCTTTGGCCTGGCCGGGGGAGGGCCTGGCGCCCCAGGCCGCAACTGGGTGGAACGGGCCGATGGCCAGGTGGAGGGTATCGCCGCCCAGGCCCAGATCACCCTGGCGGCCGGCGATACCCTGGTGATTGCCACCCCCGGCGGGGGCGGCTTCGGCCCGGCGTCCCCAAACGCTAAGTTTTCCTAACCGACCGATCCCGCCCCACCCTTTGGCAGTAAGTTGGGGTTGGTTTCTCTTTAGTCCAGGGAGTCCGATCGGGCGACCCGGCGTTGCAGCTCTACCCATGGGGGATGGCCTATGGATCGGTTGGTATGGTCATTGGCCCAGGGGGTGAGGGCGGGGCTCGTCCCCCTTTGCACCGTCCTGGCCTGGAGCCTGGTGGGCCTGACCCTCTGGCATTTGCTGGCGATCACCCGGGAAAGCCTACAGCGGGCCCAGGTGATGCACCAAATTCCCTGCGCCCGGTGTCGCTACTTCACCAATAACCCCCTGCTCAAGTGTCCTGTCCATCCCCAGGTGGCCCTGTCGGAGGCGGCGATCGGCTGTGGCGACTACGAAACCACCCCCTAACCCCTCACCTGCCGACCCATGACCGACCCCCTCTCCCCCTCCCCGGTGCTCACCGCCACCCTCCTAGGGCAGTTGTACCAGGGCGGTCAGCGCAACTTTGAAGCCGTCACCCTGGCGGGGGCCGACCTGGCCGGTGCTGATCTGAAGGGGGCCGACTTTAGCTACGCCGACTTGAGTGGCGCCAACCTACGGGGCGCTAACCTGCGGGGGGCGGACCTGAGCTACGCCAACCTGACGGAGGCAGACCTGAGCGACGCCGACCTGCGGGGGGCGATGCTGATCGGCACAGACCTGAAAACCACCACGGTCAGCGGCACCCAGTGGACCGCCGCCGACTACGATCCCGAGACCACCCACTTTCCCCCCGGCTTTGATGCCCCAGCCGCCGGCATGAAGGCCGATCGCTAGATCTGGCACCCTCATCGATATCGATAACACCCACTACTAGGGGACGAGGAGCCCGCCGTCGAAGCGCTGAAGGGCCCCGTTACCATCTACGTGGCAGAGAAAGTCATCACCCTGGAGGCGGATCAGCGGGAAGCCACTGCCGTGGCGGTGGTAGACGGGCGAATTCTGGCGGTGGGCAGCCTGGAGCAGGTGAAAGCAACCATCGGCGACGGACGCCCCTACAATATCGATCGCACCTTCGATCGCACCTTTGCAGACAAAGTGATCATGCCGGGGTTTGTGGAGCACCACCTGCACCCGCTGCTCGGGGCACTAACCATGGCCGTGGAGATTATCGCCATTGAAGACTGGAGTGTGCCCGGCAAATTCTCCCAGGCCGTCCTCACCCAGGAGGACTATGGGGTACGGCTGAAAGCAGCCCTGGCCAACATGGATTCTGCCGACCCCGATGAAACCCTGTTTACCTGGGGCTTTCACCACTATTTCCACGGCCCCATCTACCGTCCCCTGCTGGATCGGATCAGCCCCGATCGCCCCATCGTCACCTGGCACCGCTCCTGCCATGAGTTCATTTTAAATACCGCCGCCCTGGAAAAATATGGGGTTACAGAGGCGGCATTGCAGGGCCACGGGCTGGCCAGCGAGCAGGTCAGTTGGGAGGACGGGCATTTCTTTGAAAAGGGTATGGAACTGATCATTCCCTTCATTGCCAAAGACCTTCTGGACCCAAAACGGGCCCAGGAGGGGTTACGCATCTTCAAAAGTTACCTGCTGTCTAAGGGCATCACCACCATCTGCGAACCCGGTACCCAGATGTCTCGATCGATGCAGGAGTTTTGGGAAGACAGCCTCAACCAGGAGGATGTGACCTTCCGCACCTACTTCGTGCCCGATGGTCGCCTCCTGTATGACCGGCACAAAGATAACCCTGAGACCCTGGTGGATATCACCCGCCGCTATCTGGACTGGGGCCGCGACAAGGTGCAGTGGTTGCCCCAACAGGTGAAGCTGTTCGCCGATGGGGCCATCTTCTCCCAACTGATGCAGGTGCAGGAACCCTACCTGGATGGCCACGAGGGCCAGTGGATCGCGGTGCCAGAGGATTACGCAGCGGCCTTCAAGCTCTACTGGGATGCGGGGTACCAGATCAACACCCACGTCAGCCGACTTCACCATCCTGGAGCAAGACCCCTACACTGTGCCCATGGAGGCATTGAGGGATATTCCCGTATGGGGCGTCGTATTTCAAGGCCAGAAATTTGCAGCGGCGAAGGCCACTGCCCAGAGCCCCCAACCCCCCTCAACCGCCCTGGCCCCCGATACGGTCAATTTGTCAGACCTGGGCCGATCCAGAGGGTGAATTTGAGTTAACCGTCTATCCAGCTTTCTACTGTTCCCAAGATTCAAAGAAATGGCGTAGCCATCCATCGTCTTCGCCCTAGTCGACCTCCTCTGCTACCCTGGGTACCTCCAGGCACATAGGCCAGCCATCGTGATGGCACCACCACCAGCAGGGACAGGGCCGCCAAAGATAGGAAGGATACCTGAGGTGGACAAGGATTAAGAGCGCTGAAAGAAAGGCTGAGGGGTTACGCTCAAAGTTCAGTTTCATCGATTCCACTTCGGTGGCCGCCTCCCTTACGCCGGGCAATACCAACGACCGCCAGCCGGTTGCCGACCTGACGAAAAACCTAGTGGGAAAACGTTTGGTGACCGGGGGTACCTTTCGCAGGCACTCTTTGAATCGCTCTTTGAGCGTGGTCTGGAGCTGATTCCTAAACGCCGTAAGAACATGAAAAACGCTCTCATGTCTCTACTCGACAAGATCTTGCTGCGCAAGCGTCCGATTATTAAAACGGTCAATGACCAGCTCAAAAATCTTTGGCAGATTGAGCATCCGCGTCACCGCAGTCCCTTCAATGTCGTCGTCAACCTGGTCTAGGGCCTACCACCTCGATAAGCCTTCGTTGGACATCCCTAGGGATGAGCTTAAAGCCCTGCCGCAGGTCGGTCGAACTC
>JAYKIM010000015.1:0-8407 GCA_035286245.1 Cyanobacteriota bacterium
TAGCTGGTAGTGATCTAAATAATGGGCAGAGCGAGACTCGAACTCGCATGACCGTAAGGCCGCCACATTTTGAGTGTGGTGCGTCTACCAATTTCGCCATCCGCCCGAGGATGAGCTCCCATTATACCCAATTGGGTTAGCTTTCACCAGGGCGAAATATTCTGGACTACTGGACCAGCGATCGATTTCCCGCGCCCGCAGCACCGGCACCGGGTGGGTGAGGTCCTGGCTGCGCATCTGTTTGAGGATCTGACCCAATTGGCGATCGCTGATGGCATCGTAGGCCCGAACCTGATCCAGAAAGGCCTCCAGGTTCAGCTGATCGGCCAGACTGGGGGAACCACCGCAAAGCTTCATCAACACCGAGGCCACCACCCGGGGGTCTTGACTGACCAGCAGGGCCGCCCGATCACAGCTCAACTCAGCGCAACGTACCCACTCCATCATTTGGGTTTGCAGGGTTTGGGCCAGCTGCTCCCCCAGGGGCAGTTGGCCGGCGGCCAGGGTGAGTAAATTGGCCAGGGTCAGGTAGAGCCCGTGGTCACACTTGAGGTGGCCCAGTTCGTGAGCGATTACCGCCTGCACCTCAGCGGTGGTCAGCAGCTCCACCAGGGCGGTGTGGATGACAATAAAGGGCCGCCTGCCCCGCAGGGCAAAGGTGTAGGCATTGGCTACAGGATGTTGCCGCAGGTAGAGCTCCGGCACCTCCATATCAAGCACCTCGCAGGCCTCCACCAGGGCCCGGTGCAATTGGGGGAGTTGGCGATCACTGATCCGCAGACTGGAGGCAATATTCTCCAGGTAAAAAAACTCCTCCGCCACCGGCGCCATCACCAACCGCACCGCCATATCAAGCCCTGGCAGCCGTTGCAGGGCCTCGGTGGCCTGCTGGTCTAGGGGGTGTCGAAATTGAGGGGCCTGCAACCCAAACAAAGGGGGCTTACCGGTCATGGGTAGGTTCAGGAAGGAGATGGGGCGATCCGGGAGAAACTCCAGGGCCGAGATCTGATCCAGGATTAATTGATCTCATCATAGCAAACCCCGCCGTTCTCCATAGCCCCGGCAGAACCCTGAGGACCGGGGGGATCGGCTAGACCCAATACTGGGTAGGTGATCTGGTTGGCAACCGTTACCCTCAGGCCTTGGTCGAAGGCCGCCAGGCTAGGAGGATAATTTCCTGACTGGGCCTGAGCTCCGGGCTCCCTAAGGTGGGAGAATAATGTTACCGATGGGCTGTATCCTTGACCCCGATCTAGTTAACCTTGATGATAGCCACCGGTCGGGTTTAGCCCCTACTGCTGTTTATCATGCCCTGGAGGAGTTTTAGCGTGCCTAATTCAGCCAAACGTTTGTTGGTTGCATCAACTGAGCCCTACAGCGGCAAATCAGCCGTAGTGCTGGGCATTGCGCTGCAACTACAGGCCCAGGGGGTAGATTTAGCCTTTGGTAAACCCATTGCCAACACCTTAACCTCCGATACTCCGAACAGCCCCGACCCAGACCTGGATTTTATTGTTAGCACCCTATCCCTGCCCAGTTCCCGCTATTATCCACCGGTGGTGTGGCTTTCCCCCACCTATGTGGAACAGGCCCTGGGGTCCCTGGAACAGATCGCCCACCCCAGCCTCCAGTCCTTTACCCTGGGCCAGGGGGAAAGTCTACTACTGCTGGAGGGCCCTGGCAGCCTTACGGAGGGTACCCTATTGAACTTACCCCTAACCCGCATGGCGAATCTGATCGACGCGGCGGTGTTGCTGGTAACTCGCTACGACTCCCTACTGCTGGTGGATCGATTGTTGGCAGCCAAGACCGAACTGGGGGATCGGCTGCAGGGAGTGATTATCAACGCCGTGCCCGAGGCAGCGGCCACGGCATCGGCTACGGGGCTGAAACCCTTCCTGGAGCACCACGGCATTCCGGTGCTGGCCCTGCTGCCCCAATCTCCTATCATGCGCAGCATCACCGTGGGAGAAATTATCGACCGACTCCATGCGGAGGTGCTTTGCTGTCCCGATCGCCGCGACCTGATCGTAGAAAGCCTTACCATTGGGGCCATGAACGTCAACTCCGCCCTGCGCTATTTCCGTCAGGGCGTGAATATGGCGGTGGTCACCGGCGGCGATCGCACTGACATTCAGCTCGCCGCCCTGGAAACCTCCACCCAGTGTCTGGTACTCACCGGTCAGATCACCCCAGCGGCGAGTATTTTAGAGCGGGCTAGCGATCTGGAGGTGCCCATCCTGGCGGTGGACTCCGACACCCTCTCCACCGTTGAGCGCATCGATGAGCTATTTGGCCACGTGGGTATCCACGAACCGGTGAAGGTGCGCTGTATCCAGGAGTTAATCGCAGATCATTTTGATCTAGAACGGCTACTACAGCTGCTCGACCTGCGTCTGCCGGTTTCCGTGTCCTAGGCCGTAGGGATTGCCTCCCCCGTCTACCCAGGGACAACGGGGGTCTGATACAATAAAGCCCGTTATTGTTCCTATGCGGTGTAGTCGTTGAGTCAGTCCATTGAAGCTCCCATAGAATCCTCTAGGGTAGACACGTTTCTGCAAGAACTGGCGGCCATTCAACAGTCAGGGGCTAAACGGGTGGCTATTCTGGGTTCGCGCCATGTCCCCATTACCCATCAGCAATTGATCGAGTTGATGACCTACGCCCTGGCCCTGGGCGGCAACCGAATTATTACCTCCGGCGCCACCGGCACTAATTCCGCCGCCATCCGCGGGGCCATGAAGGCAGACCCTAACCTGCTGACGGTGATCCTACCCCAAAGTTTAGAACGTCAGCCCTACGAGTCGCGGGAACAGCTGGAGCAGGTCATGCACCTGGTGGAAAATCCTGCCAACGACACCCTTTCCCTGGCGGAAGCCAGCGCCCTGTGTAACCAGGAGATCATTTCTCGCTGCCAGCAGCTGATCTGTTTTGCCTTCCACGACAGCACTACTCTGTTGCAGACCTGCGAAGCGGCGGAAGATCAACGTAAAATTGTGACGTTATTTTACTTTGATTGATTTCCCCTAATTCATACCTCGCCCCCTAGTTTTACCCTGGAAGGCTAAACCCATGGCTCCTTTGTTACCCATGCCAGGTTTCCTGCTGCTCAGTATTGCCCTGGCGGCCATTTTAATCTACTTGCCCTACCTGGTGGTGGCCTACGGCCGTTTCCAAGTGGGCTACAATCCCTCCGCTCCCCGGGCCCAGTTTGCTCAGTTGCCGGCCTACGCCCAACGGGCCACTTGGGCCCATGAGAATGGGTTTGAATCGATGATTACCTACGCTCCGGCGGCCTTGATGGCCTATCTGACCGGGCAGGAGTCGGGCCTGGCCTGCACCGCCGCCCTACTCTACCTGGTGGCCAGGACCCTCTATCCCCTGTTCTATATTCTGGACCTGCCCTGGTGGCGATCGCCAATGTTTGCCCTTGCCAACCTCGGCACTCTGACCCTCTACGTTTTAAGCTGTGGAGCGGCCCTGACCTAGTACTACCAGACCCAGATGAGTACTTATACTGTCAAGTCAGAATTAGTTATCCCAAATTACGGCTTAATAAAACTTATCTTCAGGAAGAAAGAGCCGTCTAATAATTGCCTAAAAACCTGAAATATTTGTGAGATAACGCCTTTCGGCAATTCTAGATGCTCGTTGATCGCTGTTTTCGGCTTTTCCTAGAACAATCCGTTAAATTACTTAATAAAATTCTCATGAAGAGAGTGATAGGATTTTCTTTATTAGGCCATAAGCTTTTCTTCACTATTATTTTGCGTGACTTTCCTGGAGACCGTAGCCATGTCAGAAAAATTCGTTGGCATCAAGCCTGATACCCGAAATCATAAGGGTTTCTTCGTTCAAGATGGTGATTATAACCTGGTCAGCATTGAAGACTCTGGGTGGGCCCTGATCTGCGTTGATGAAGCGGTCTGCCACTATGTTGACCCCGACAACCTACTCTTGTCCGAGGACGAAGAATAGGGTTGGTAGTTTGTTGAAAACAAGGGCTGGGGCATCCCCGGCCCTTGTTTTTTAGGCTTGCCATCGGTTGCGGCATGTCGGGATATAGGTCAAGCTTTAGGCTTTGCCTATTGCCTATTGCCTATTGCCTATGCCCATTGGCTTGTCTGGCCTAGCGTCACCGATCTAGATCCAAAGGTTAAACCGGGATAGACTGCTTTCCAGAAGACCTGGCAATTGCTTGGCCAGGTCCGCCTCAGTGGTAAAGGTAAGACGATTGGCGGATGGCAGATCAAAGGGATACTGGCCTGGCATATCGGCCCGTTCCATTTGGACGAGGAGGATTTGTTCGGGAGCTTTAGCCTGTAGGGCGTAGCCCATTTCTACGCAAACCTGGGGACTGGGAATGATGGTTTGACGGTCTCCAGGAACAGTGCTGATGGCGGTGCCATCGGCGATAAATAGGAGAGATTTGCGAATTTTGCGGGTGAGGCTGCTGTTTAGTCGGGTGGGGCCATCACTGAGCCGGTGGGATAATTCTAAACTGAGGTTAACCCGAGATTTGCGATTAAGATTAGCCAGGATTTTGGTCAGTTCTGCCTGCAATCTTTCCGTCGCCGGACTATAGTCGGTTTGATAGCAGAAGTAAATCATTGGGTCTAGATGGGCCATCACCTCCTGCTTGGTGAAGTAGATTTCGTGGCTAATCAGGTCAATGTTGGCGATCGCATAGCCGCCACTACCCTCGATATAAAACTCGACAGTCTCTCCATCCAGGTAGCGCTGAAACCAGGGGCTCTGGCGCACCTGCTCACTATCCTCGAGGAAATCCGCCCGCAGGGCGGATTTGAGTAAGCTATTTTTACTGAGCCGCAGATCGTAGGGGCGCTGCTCCAGTTGTCGCAGGGGCTCGTAGGCTTCCAGATACCAGGCTTTTAGGGCAATAATCGCCATTCCAGTGTTCTCCTTAGATCACCTAACCCACCGCTTGATTCTAAGGCCGATTGGTCCTTGGGTATTAACTAGCCCAGGGTAACAGCCTCCATCCCTAGGGGCAATGATTAAAACTGCTGCAGAAAGCGTAGATCACTAGAATAAAGGCGACGAATATCGTCAATTTGGTGTTGTACCATGGCCAGGCGCTCTACCCCCAAACCGGCGGCAAAGCCGCTGTAGACCTCGGGGTCATAGCCTACCGCTTGGAGCACATTGGGGTCAATCATGCCACAGCCGAGCACCTCTAGCCACTGGCCCTGCCACTGCACATCCACCTCAGCGGAGGGCTCGGTGAAGGGGAAGTAGCTGGGCCGAAACCGCACCGGAATCTCGCCGTAGAGAGCTTCGAGAAAAACCTTGATGGTGCCCCGTAGATCGGTGAAGGTAATATTGGTATCGACGGCGAAGAACTCAATTTGATGGAAAACCGCCGCATGGGTGGCATCCACCGTATCCCGTCGGTAACAACGCCCAATGGCCACGGTGCGCAGCGGCGGTTCATGGGCTTGCATATAGCGAATTTGGACGTTAGAGGTGTGGGTGCGCATCAGGTCGCCGTTGGGCAGGTAGAGGGTATCCTGCATATCTCGGGCGGGATGGTCGGGTAAAAAGTTAAGGGCCTCAAAGTTATAGTAGTCCGTTTCTATCTCTGGGCCACTGGCGACGGTATAGCCCAACCCCACGAAAATATCCACAATTCGATCAATAATGCTGTTGATCGGGTGGATCCGTCCCTGGGGTTGAAACACCCCCGGCATGGTGACATCCAGTTCCTCTGCCTGGAGCTGGGCTTCAATCTGGCTGGTCATCAGGGCGATCTTAGACTGCTCCAGTTGGGATTGGATGGTCTCCTTCACCTGGTTAGCCAGGGCGCCAAGCCGGGGTCGGTCGGCGGCGGCAAGCTTACCCATGGCCCCTAAAATTTGGGACAACTGGCCCTTTTTACCCAGGTAGTTGATCCGCAGTTGCTCCAGGGTATCTAGACTGCTAGCGTCGGCGATCTCCTGCTGGGCGGCCTGCTGCAGAACGGTGAGGTCGGTTTCTAAGGATGGGGGTACGCTGGTCATCCGGGATGGAAGGGATAGGTGTATGGTAGGAGACGGGCCGGCATGGGGGTGTCGAGAAAGAGACGGTCATGCAGCTTGACCTATTTTAATGCGGTAGGGGTTTAGTGCGGTAGGACGCCAGCCATGAAGAACATTTTAATTAGCAACGACGATGGTATTTTTGCCCAGGGAATGCGCACCCTGGCCACCACCCTGGCTGCCGCGGGTCATCGGGTAACGGTGGTCTGCCCTGATCGGGAGCGATCGGCCACCGGCCATGGGTTGACCATTCACAAACCGATTCGAGCGGAGGCGATCGAGGAGGTTTTTCCAGCGGAAATTCGCGCCTGGAGCTGTTCTGGTACCCCCTCCGACTGTGTCAAGTTGGCCCTGGGGGCTTTAATGGATAGTCCCCCTGATGTGGTAGTTTCCGGCATTAACCATGGGGCCAACCTAGGTACGGATGTGCTGTATTCCGGCACGGTTTCTGCGGCCATGGAGGGCGCCATTGAAGGTATTCCGGCCCTGGCCGTTAGTCTGACCAGTTTTACCCAGCGTCGGTTTGAACCCGCTGCCCAGTTTATTACCTCCCTCTTGGCCAGTCAGGATTGGTTCCCCCTACCCCAGGCTCTATTACTTAATATCAATGTGCCGCCCTTAGCCAGCGCTGATATTAAGGGCGTTAAGCTCACCCAGCAGGGGGTGCGACGCTATTTTGATCAATTTGAAAAACGCTTGGATCCCCGTGGTAAAACCTACTATTGGTTGGCGGGGGAGGTGTTGGAAGACATGGAGGACCCCAATGCCCACCAGCGGTGGCCCGAGCAACTCAGACACACCTTGACTACCATTCCCACCGATGTTCAGGCGATTCACCAGGGCTATATTTCAATTACCCCCCTACAGTACAACCTGACGGCGGTCACCCACCTGTCTAACCTGAGCCGGTGGTCTTTACCCGCTCCTCCCCAGGACTCAGATCACCGACGATAGTGATGCGATCGCTTAAAATAAATAGGCCGATTATCGGCGATCAGGGTTGACGCCTACCATCTAGTTCCTTCACTACGATGCGTATACAGCGTACATATTCATGGTCGAGCTCACCAAACGGTTCTTAGTTCGGTTTTGGGGCGTTCGCGGTAGTATTCCTTCTCCTGGGCCACAGACGGTGCGCTATGGTGGTAATACGTCCTGCGTAGAAATGTTAATAGACGGTCAGCGCCTGATCTTTGATGGCGGCACAGGGATCCGACAGCTGGGTCTTTACCTGATGGATCAAATGCCCCTGGAGGCAGCCATTTTTTTCAGCCACTCCCATTGGGATCATATTCAAGGTTTTCCCTTTTTTACCCCCGCCTTTGTACCCGGTAACCGTTTCCATATTTATGGGGCTATTGCCTCAAACGGATCTACCATCGAGCAACGCCTCAACGACCAGATGTTACACCCTAATTTTCCAGTTCCTCTGCGGGTGATGGGCGCTGACTTGAAGTTTTGTGATTTTGACATTGGCGCTACCCTCCACCTGGGAGAGATTACCATTCAAAATCTGCCGCTTAATCATCCTGGAGAGGCGGTGGGCTACCGAGTCAGTTGGCGGGGTAAGAGTGTTGCCTATATTACGGACACTGAGCACTTTTCCGATCACCTTGATCAAAATGTGCTTCGTTTAGCTAAAGACGCCGACCTGATGATCTACGATGCCACCTACACCGATGAGGAATATAACCATCCTCAAGCTAATCGGGTAGGCTGGGGCCATTCTACCTGGCAAGAGGGGGTGAAGGTGGCCCGGGCTGCCGGTGTTAAGCAGTTAGTCATTTTTCACCATGACCCCTCCCACACCGATGGATTTATGGACCAGGTAGCAAGCCAGGCCGCTGAGGCCTTACCTGGCACGGTTGTGGCCCAGGAGGGTATGGAAATTTGCTTAAGTTAATAATAAAAACCGGGTAAGGCACTACCATTGGTCAGCAACAACTAAGCCAATGTCCTGAGGCCCTACCCGGTATTAGCTTTTGGAGCACACGCGAGTCTACAGGTTTAATGTTGAAGGAGCTAGAAATAACCCCTTAAGGTTTAGTTCCAGGCCATCAACGATAGGTCTATGATGGCTTACAGGAACCTATTCGCCAATACATGAAAGTTCTGGAAAGTTCTGGACTTACCATTGAGTTGCTACCCAACCACTTCAATCCTGTCAGGGATCTGGCAAACCTCTCCCTTCTCACTTCCCCTGACGTTTCCGCCAAGCCCAAACACCTGTGTCGATCAGGTCGGGCTTAGTGGTGCGGAAAACTTTTATGAGTCTCAATCTGGACGGTCTCATCATGAGAATCTAACTACCTTTGCAAACTCGATGTGACAATCATCTTTGGCTCGTTTACGTCGAGAAGCCGAAGCCG
>JAYKIM010000016.1:0-27342 GCA_035286245.1 Cyanobacteriota bacterium
CCCAGGGTCGGGTGATTGGCACCTGGGCTGATGTGATCAACCGGGCGAACCTGGGTATGGAAGTGATGCACGAGCGCAATGCCCACAACTTCCCCTTGGACCTGGCTGCTGCTCAGGCTCCTGAAATTATCGGTTAGTCGATAGTCTGCTAGGTGATTGCGAAGCGCCCTCCTCGGAGGGCGCCTTGTATTGTCTGAAACCCATCCTAATTTGTGGCTGGGGTAAATTAACCCTAGGGAACTAGGATGCCCCCAGGCGTTTATCTGGAGAAGGGCAGCAGACACCCATAAAAAACCCCATCGGTGCCAACGATGGGGAAGGATGTCCATGAGTCGAAGGAAACGCAGTAGTTCCCAGGGGGCTAGGTCCTACTGGGATCAGTTGTACCGAAATCGCCTACCCTTGCGTAGGGTGGTAATACCCCCTAGCTGATGCTCAGGTCAATGGGTTATAGCGGAAAAGCCCTTTAGTTTTTATCATGGAAGGTGAAGGCCTACTACGACTACCGCTTCAACTAAGCCCGTAGGATGGCGGTACTTAAGTGATATGGCACTTGTCAGGGCGGTGAGGACAGGAAAGATGGCGACGCCATTGACTATGGATTGCGATCTGCAGCTTTGCTCGGTGCCCTGAGCTAAATGGCTACAGTTCATAGTTCAACAGGAGCTAGGGCAGGGAGGCGGATTTACGCCAGGGTTTACTAACAGTGCAAGCCGTAGTGGAATTTAGTGCAAATGTTTCATGATGGAAAATATTGTTAATCTGGGAGCTCTGTGACAACTGGTAGGAAACCCGCTAAAATCCTTTTTGATACAGGTGTTCTATGGACTGATGGAGTATGCCCGTGAGTGCCGGCCAGATTAAAGCCTTACTTGACCAACACCGATCGGCCTTTAGTTCCTTTACGCGGGCCAATGCTCAGCTGTTTAAAGCCTATCAACAGGCCTGGCTGGATTTTTCTAGCCTGGATCCGGTAGACCAGCAGCAGCGGCTGATGGGTATCTCCTCTCCCCGGGGAGCCTTTCCCCTGGAGGAGGGAGGCAGGTCTAACCAGGGCATTATTCCCTTTTTCTTTGCCGAGTCGGCTCCGGCCCGCGATCTCTGGTCTAACCGGGAGGCCAGCGCCCAGTGGGTACAGCAGGTGCTCTCCGACATCACCACCTTTGCCGTAGATGGCTCTCAAATTTCTCCGGGTAAGGATCTGTCCATCCCCCTGGCCCTGATCCAAATTGGTTGGTTTGAAAACCCCCATAGCAAAACCGGCAAGTATGAAAAAGATATCCGCCTGGATCTGATGACCCCGGCGGACCTGGGGGCCAACCCCGCCCAGCCAGTGGAGCGTCGCATTAATATTCGTCGCTTTCAACTAGAGGTAGGGCGGCTGGTGGAATATATCAATGCCTGTCAGACTCCAGAGCGGTGCCTGGTATTCTTCGACGGAGCCCTGGTGCTCACCTTTGCAGAGGCCTTTGATCAAGACAGCCAGACCGCCTACGTCCAGGCCATTTTAGCTTTGTTGGAGGCCAGCCAGCGGCGACGGGTGCCCCTGGTGGGCTACGTGGACACATCCTATGCCCGTGACTTGGTCACCCTGCTGCATCAACTCTACGGTCTCGAGGTCACCGAGGGGGTCCATGATGCCCAACTACTGGCCTCCCTGATGACCTGGGGCGATCGCACCCCCCTGTTTTGCTGCGATCGGGGCGGTATCTTAGCCCAGTACGGGTCCTACGGCGATAGAATTGCCTTTACTTACCTCAAAACCACCCGCGATGGCTACCCGGTGCGGCTGGAAATGCCCCTGTGGATGGGGGAAATTGATCACCTGACCCGCTACCTTAACTGGGTGCGCGCCGAGGTGATTGTGGGCGGTGGTTACCCCTACGGCATTGAAACCGCCGACCAAACCGCCGTACTCCAGGGCCAGGACAAACAAATTTTTTATCGGGTTTTGCAGGATTGGACAGAACAGCAGGCGATTAACCTACGCCTATCCCGAAAAATGGTCAGCAAACAACGCCGCCGCTAGGGTAAACCCTGGGGCTACCGCTATAATCGCTGAAGCACCCTATATTGATCGAGTTTATCCCTTGATTGCCCTTTATCCCGGTAGTTTTGACCCGATCACCCTGGGTCACGTAGACATCATCACTCGTGGCAGTCGGCTGTTTGATCGGGTGATTGTGTTGATTTCCAGTAATCCCAGTAAACTACCGCTATTTTCCATCAGTCAGCGCCATGCCCAAATTGAGACGTCGGTGCGTCACCTCGGTAATGTGCAGGTGGATCACTACGAAGGTCTGACCATCGACTACGCCCAGCGTCATCAGGCCCAGGTGCTATTGCGGGGGTTGCGAGTGCTGTCAGACTTCGAAAAAGAATTGCAAATGGCCCATACTAATAAAACCCTGGCGGAGGACATTGAGACCCTTTTTCTGGCCACCTCCACCGAGTATGGCTTTTTGAGCAGTAGCCTGGTGAAGGAAATTGCTCGTTTTGGAGGACCGATTGACCACCTTGTTCCTGACCATGTAGCCCGAGACGTTTACCAATGCTACGCCCAGATCCAGCCCAGCGCCGCCCTCGGCCCAGTAGCTCCGCCCCTGCCTCCAGTGCCGATGGTGACTCCGGTCTCCCAACCGTCGGAGATATAGATATTCAGCAGGCCCTCAATAAACTTGAGGAAATTATCCTGGCCAGTCCCCGGATTCCCTTCACCGGGCGCACCTTGATCGATGAGGACCAACTCCTCGATCAACTGGATGCCATTCGGCTCAACCTGCCGCCCGCCTTTCGCCAGGCGGTGCAGGTTTTGCAGCAACGCCAGGACTTAATTGCCGATGCGGAACAGTATGTTGAGAATCTACTGGCCACGGCGGAGCGCCAATCGGCTCAGATTTTAGACGAGTTAGGTATTCTCAGGCAGGCGGAGGAGATGGCTCAGCAACTAAAGGCCCAAACCCAAGCGGACTGTGACCAACTAAGGAATCAAGTGGTGGCGGAGTTGCAGAGGATGCAGCAACAGGCCCAGCAGGAATGGCAAGTCCAGCACCAAGAGGCCCTGGCGGAACAGAGCATGATTCAAGAGGAGGCAGATGCCTACGCCGATCGGGTGCTATCCCAGGTGGAACAGCAGTTGTCCCAAATGCTGCGGATTATCCAAAATGGCCGTAATCAACTCCAGCCCGGGCCCGTGTCGCCAAGGGATCCATCCCCCCCTGGTCAGTCCGAATCCCCACCCCGCCGATCCCGATCCCAGCCCTCCCCCCCAGCCCCATGATCACCTACTTGAAGGGTATCCTGACGGAGCTGGAAAAGCCTGGTGGGTACAAAATTCTCCTCACCCTGGAGGTCAATCAGGTGGCCTATGAACTGCAGGCGACGGCTCGCCAGTTGCCCCTGCTGCCGGCCCTGGGAGAGCCCCTGCAATTGTTTACCCACCTCCAGGTACGGGAGGATCAATGGGTGCTATTTGCCTTTGGGACTCGTCAGGAACGGGATTTATTTCGCCAGCTGATCAGCGTCAGTGGGGTTGGCCCCCAGATCGCCCTGGCTATGCTGGATACCCTGGGGGATCAGGACCTGGTGCAGGCGGTGGTGACCGGTAACACCCGCCTGCTGGCCCATACCCCCGGCATTGGTCAAAAAACCGCTGAACGGCTGGTGCTGGAACTGAAAGCCAAATTACAGAACTGGCAAACCCAAACCGGATCGGTGCCCCCCATCGATGGTGGCCCTACGGTGCCGATTCAGGAAGAGGTGATGGTGACCCTGGGTGCCCTGGGCTATACCCAGAGGGAAATTCTCAAAGCTTTGCAGGCCGTGGGGCGCCAAACCACGGTGGCGAAGGCCAGGGATCCCGAGACTTGGGTGCGGGAGGCGATCGCCTGGCTAAGTCAGTCCCTCAATGCCTAAATCCTAGCCCCTCTGGTACAATAAAAAACCTTGGCGTTATTCACCTAGAGAACTATCCATGGCTCTGTTGCAGGCTCGCAAGCAGGAACTCATTTCCGACTATCAGGTTCACGAAACCGACACTGGCTCCGCCGATTTGCAGATCGCAATGCTCACTGAGCGGATTAACCGCCTCAGTGCCCACCTGCAAAACAACAAGAAAGATTACTCCTCCCGTCGCGGCCTTTTGAAAATGATTGGTCAGCGTAAGCGGTTAATGAGTTACGTGCAAAAGCAAGACAGCGATCGCTACCGGGCTCTGATTCAAAAACTCGGCATTCGCGGCTAGTTCCCTGCCTGGTGTGTCATGGCTCCCAATTCTTCTCGCAAACCCTTACCCTTTGAACCCATGGGCAAGACCCCTAGGGCTAAGGCTGGCAGTGCTGATAAACTGATCCAATCGGCGTCATCCCCAAGCGCTAATACTCGCTCCAAAAGTAGTAAGACCGGTTCAGCGGCCATCCCCGAGGTGGTCAGCCAGCGCATGCTACGCCGGATGCTGGTATTTTCAGGCATCCCTACTGCTCTGGGGGTGGTTACTTTTTTCGTCAGCTATTACCTGGTGGTGAAGACCCAGCTAGAGTTGCCCCCCTACGCGGTTTTACTCGTTACCCTGGGGTGCTTTGGACTCGGGGTGGTGGGTCTAACCTACGGTGTCCTTTCCGCCTCCTGGGATGAGGACCGGTCTGGAGGTTGGCTCGGTTTAGCGGAGTTTCAAGTTAATTTCGGTCGCATGACCAGTGCCTGGGGTAGTAAGGCCAAGGGCTAGTTCGGATCCTCAGTATTCCCCTAGCCCGGCAAAGGTGAGCCATAACCCTTATTTCATTTTTCTTTTTCCTAAACTAACCCTGTCCTAAGCGATTAACCGAACGCTGGGCGGAAGGTTAAGCCTCCAAGAAAATATAGGCAAGCTAAGAGAAACTAAGCAGACCACTGCTCTTAGCTTTGACCTTATCAAACAGTCCTCTCCTCAGGAGTTTTCTTAGAAGCGTGCCGGCCAAAACTGCCAACTCTCTAGGATGTGGCTTGGATGCGCACTCCCTTAGCCCTCCTTAACCTGATCCACGATCGCAAAAAGTTTCTCACCTCCCTGGCGGGGGTAGCCTTTGCCGTGCTGCTAATGCTTCTGTTTAACGGCTTTAAAAACGCCCTTTATGACAGCCAGACCCAACTGTTACAGCAGCTGAATGGCGATATCGTGATTATTAATCGGCTGAAGGAAAACATGTTTGTTCCCCGTTCCTTTGCCCGTCGCCGGCTTTACCAGGCCCAGGCCCTGGCGGGGGTGGAGGGGGCCTACGCTATCTACACCAGCGACGCCCGTTGGAAAAACCCCGACACCAAGCAGGGTCGACCGGTGCGGGTGATCGCCTACAACCCGGATGATCCGGTTCTCCCCCTGGCGGAAATTCTGGCCCAGCGCCAGGCCCTGAAGTTACCCAATACCGCCCTCATCGATCGCCGGGCTCGAGCCGAGCTGGGGCCTCGACAAACCGGGGTGGTGACGGAACTGGCGGACCGGCAAGTTCGGATCGTCGGTACCTTTAGTCTGGGGACAGATTTCGCCGCCGGCAATGGCAATCTGCTGATGAGTGATCAAAACTTTCTTCGCTACTTTGCTAACCGCGGCCCGGAGGAGGATCAACGCAGCTTTGCCACCGCCGACATTGGTCTGATCAAGTTGGCCCCTGGGGTTTCCCCCGATGCCATGGTTGACCTGCTCCGACAACGCCTACCCCAGGATGTTCTGGTGCTGCCTAAGTACGGGCCGGAGGGGTTTATTCAGCGAGAACGGCGGTATTGGGAGGAGAACACCAATATTGGCTTTGTCTTTTCCCTGCTTACCGCCATGGGTTTTGTGGTGGGAATTATCTTGGTCTACCAGATTCTCTACACCGATGTGGCTGACCATTGGTCAGAGTATGCCACCCTCAAGGCGATGGGCTACACGGACCGGTTTTTGTTTGCTGTGGTTATGCAGGAGGCGGTCATGCTTTCGGTGCTGGGCTTCATCCCCGGCTTACTGGTCAGTCTTCTTCTCTATCGCCTGGGGGCGGATATTACCGGTCTGATGTTTAACCTCACCCTGGAGCGGGTGGTGAGCCTCTATGTCCTTACCTTTTTGATGTGTTTAGTGGCCGGTAGTTTGGCGGTGCGTAAGGTGCAGCGCGCTGACCCAGCGGAGGTTTTTGGTCTTTAGGTGAATTCCTGACCAGTTCTCAGCCGCACGGGGGAGAGATCCCCTCGCTACAATGGTAGAGTTGATCGGCGATGCTGCCCTCGGTGATCGGCTTAGGGTAATTGGGTGGCATTGTCCGGTTGTTTGCCTTTTCCTTTGTCCCTGCCATGGCCCTGCCCATTGTCGCTGTAATTGGTCGCCCCAATGTGGGCAAGTCTACCCTGGTAAATCGTTTGGCTGGGGCCCAGGCTGCCATCGTCTACGATCAGCCGGGGGTTACCCGCGATCGCACCTACCAACCTGCCTTCTGGCGCGATCGGGACTACCAGGTGGTGGATACCGGCGGGCTGGTGTTCAACGACGACAGTGAGTTTTTACCCCACATTCGAGAACAGGCCCAACTGGCCCTGGCGGAGGCCCAGGCGGCTGTGTTTGTAGTAGATGGTCAAGCGGGGCCGACGGAGGGCGATCGGGAAATTGCCAGCTGGCTGCGTCAGCAGCCGGTGCCGGTGTTACTGGCGGTGAATAAGTGTGAGTCCATCGATCAGGGCATCGTGCAGGCCGCCCAATTTTGGGAGCTGGGCCTGGGGGAGCCCTACCCCGTGTCCGGTATCCACGGCAGTGGTACGGGGGAGTTGCTGGATGCCCTGGTGGAGTACCTGCCCGCCACGGTCGCGGAACCTGACCTGGAGGAGATGAAGGTGGCCATCGTCGGTCGCCCCAATGTGGGCAAATCCAGCCTGCTTAATGCCTTTGTAGGAGAGTCTCGGGCCATTGTCAGTCCCGTTTCCGGCACCACCCGGGATGCCCTCGACACCCAGGTGCGCCATGGCGATCAAACCTACCGCCTGATTGACACCGCCGGCATTCGTAAGAAGAAGAGTGTGGAGTACGGGCCGGAGTTCTTTGGCATTAACCGCGCCTTTAAGGCGATCCGCCGGGCCGATGTGGTGCTACTGGTGATCGATGCCCTAGAGGGGGTGACAGAGCAGGACCAAAAATTAGCGGGCCGGATTGAGGAGGAGGGCCGGGCCTGCGTGATCGTAGTGAATAAATGGGATGCGGTGGAAAAGGATAGCTATACCATTTACGACTTCGATCACCAGATTGCCGCCCGTCTCAACTTTCTGGATTGGGCTAAGCGTATCTACGTGAGCGCTAAAACCGGCCAGCGTATCCCCAAGATTTTGGAGTTGGTCAATCAGGCGGTGGAACAGCATCGTCGCCGGGTCAGTACCTCAGTGGTGAATGAGGTGTTACAGGAGGCCACCCAGTGGCACACGCCCCCCACCACTCGCCAGGGGCGTCAGGGCCGCATTTACTATGGCACCCAGGTGACGGTGCGCCCCCCCTCCTTTACCCTGTTTGTCAACGATCCCCACCTGATTAAGGACAACTATCGCCGCTACGTGGAACGGCAATTTCGGGAGAATCTGGGTTTTGAAGGCACCCCTATCCGCCTCTTCTGGCGGGGTAAAGCCATGCGCGATATGGAGCGCGGCAGTGTTAACCGGGCCACTAAAGTTTAGGCACCATGGATCTGCTACGGTCTCTCCCCATCGGCCTCTACCTGGAGCAGCCCCTTACCTGGTTGCACCACCTCGATCCCAGGGTGAAGATGGCCTGGTTGATGAGTATTTTGGTGACCCCCATCCTGGCCAATGCCGGCTGGCGGATTGGGTTGGTGGGCCTGTTATTACTGCTCACCCTGGCGGCGGGCATCCCTATCCGGGTCTGGCGGCAGCAGCTCGGTTGGTTGGTGCTGTTAAGCGGCCTGGTGATGCTATTGACTTTTATTCTGCCGGATGGCCTGGAGGTGAATCAACCCGACCGATGGCCGGCCCCAGCCTCAGTTCTGCCCCAGCCCACCCCCTACGGCTATGTCCTGCTCAATTGGGGCCCCCTCACCGTCACCCGTCGATCGCTGGAGTTGGGCCTTCGGGTGGGCACCCTGCTGTTTACCCTGATCTACGGCACTAACCTCTACCTGCTCACCACGGCACCGGAGGAGATTACCCTGGCCCTGGAATGGCTGATGGTTCCCCTGCGTTGGCTACGGCTACCCGTTACAGAAATTGCCCTCACCGTTACCCTATCCCTACGGTTCATTCCCCTGGTGCTGGAGGAGGTACAGAATCTGGTGCGATCGGTACAAACTCGAGCGATCAACTGGAAAAAGTTAGGCCTGCGCCAGTCGGCCCAGGTGGGGCTGGTAATCGTGGAACGGTTGTTAGAAAATCTCCTGCTGCGGGCTGAGCAGATTGCCGCCGCCATGGCGGTGCGCGGCTTTACCAGCCCTAACCAACACCAGGTACGCTGGCACCAACTACGATTGCACCCCTGGGATGGGTTAGCCCTGGGGGTCTTCATCTTTTTCTGGTGGGCCCGATGGCGCTGGGGAGGCCAGGCTTGAGGCCCTGGTACCTGCGATCGCAGCCCCTGGCCCAGCGTACCGGTAGTCAGGTTTTCCATGCCCTCTACGGCCATTACCTGAATCAACCCCCTGGCCTAACCAATCTGGTAGCCCTGCTGGAAAGTCCCTACCCCCTGCCGGATTTAGCCCAACCCCAACTCAGCCGCTACTCCCTCTGTGCCGGTCCACCCCGCTGGCAGGGAGACCGCCCCCGCCTCTGGACGCCACCCCTGGGACAGATCCTCCCTACCCTGGCGGACCGTCTAGGCGAGGCTAGGGCACTCAGGGAGGAGGAGACCGATCAGACCAGGGACCTGCCTTTCAGTGGTGGCTGGCTGGGTTGGTTAGGCTACGACCTGGCCTGGGAAATCGAGCGTCTACCTACCTTGAAAGCCGATACCCTATCTTTTCCCGTAGCCCTCTGGTACGAGCCCGACAGCTTCGCCGTGCTCGATCACAGTACCCAGCGCCTCTGGTTAGCCGCCAGTTCTCCCCAGGGGTTAGATCAACTGGAAGGTACTCTTGAGGCTGCCTCCCAGGTCGATCTCCTCGAAATACCCATCCATTTGTCCCAGCCCGCCTCTCTCCAGCTAGATTTATCAGCCAGCGCCTATCAGGCCGCGGTGCGCCAGGCCCAGGCCCATATTCGGGCGGGTGACGTGTTTCAGGTTAACCTCTCCCTGCGCTTTAGCAGCCAAACCAGCCACCCTAGCTGGCATCTGTACCGCCAGCTCCACACCATTAACCCCTCTCCCTTTGCCTGCTACTGGCGTACCCCCTGGGGAGATCTGATCAGTTGTTCTCCAGAACGGCTGGTGCGCCTGCAGGGAAGCCAAGCTGAGACCCGTCCCATCGCCGGTACTCGCCCTAGGGGGCAAACACCAGCCCAGGATGACTACTACCGCCAAAGTCTGCTTAATCACCCTAAGGAGCGGGCCGAACACATCATGCTGGTGGATTTGGAACGCAACGACTTGGGACGGGTCTGTCGCTGGGGCAGCGTAGAGGTTACGGAGTTGCTGACGGTGGAGTACTATAGCCACGTTATGCACCTGGTCAGCAATATTAGCGGCCAGCTTGCTCCGGGCCAAACCGCGGTGGATTTAATCCGCGCTGTTTTTCCGGGGGGAACCATTACTGGCTGCCCCAAGGTTCGCTGCATGGAAATTATCGAGGCGCTAGAGCCGGTGCGTCGGAGTCTCTTCTACGGTAGCTGTGGCTACCTAGACCACCGGGGCAGGATGGATCTCAACATTCTGATTCGCACCCTATTATGTGGCCATGGTCAGCCCCTGGCTCCGGTGTGGGGCCAGGTGGGGGCTGGCATCGTGGCCGATAGCGATCCTGAGCGAGAGTGGTTAGAGTCTCTCCAAAAGGCCAGAGCCCAGCTATTGGCCCTAGGCTTGAACCTTGACTAGGCCTAGGGCCCTGTTGAATAGCAGGAAAGTACCTCTATTCCAGATAGTTATGAAAAAAATCCGCAGCCCCAAGGGCTTTTAACTGGCTTATGGCACATTTAACTCACATAAGCTGAGAAGCTGTAGTCACGGGCAACGGGTCGACAGTCAGTCTGAAGACCTGGCAAGGATGCGCTTTGACCGATGAACTTAGTCCTAAGCGTTCCGGCCAAAGCTATAATTAGCCGTTGTCAATCTGTTCCCATTGGCCTACCTACCTACCTGCATGAGCACAGAAGACTATCTTAATCACCCCAACTTTGGTCTACTGTTTAGGGTATGTATGGTAGAAGAGGGTCAGGAGTTGTTTGCGACCCTCTACGCCCAGCGACTCTTTTTTCTGGTTAGTAATTCTGCTGTCGACGGACTAGTCTTTCAACCCTTGGGTCGCAGTAACGCCCGGCAAATGTTAGAAAACCGGCTCCGCATTCTCCGCCGCAGTGGTCGTATGGCGGATTTTAATCAGTTGCAAATCACCTATAAAAGAACCTTTCAATAGAACCTCTGAATGGCTATCCTGGACCCTCAGAACATTACTCAGCGTATTCACAGGCTTCAACAAAGCCTACCCTCTGGGTTGATTTTGGTGGCCGTTACTAAGCTGTTACCGGTAGAGGTGATTCGTATTGCCTATGGGGCGGGTCTCCGACACTTTGGTGAAAATCGCGTTCAGGAAGCGCTGGAGAAACAAGCCGAGCTGATGGATCTGTCAGATATTACCTGGCACTTGATTGGTCATTTACAGACCAACAAGGTGCGTAAAGCGGTGGAACATTTTCACTGGATTCATTCCCTAGATAGCTTGAAACTGGCTCAGAAGCTCGATCAGGCAGCGATGGAATTGGGGCGATCGCCCCAGTGTTGTTTACAGGTGAAGTTTGTCCCTGACCCCCCCAAAAATGGCTTTGAACTGCCGGAGCTTGAGGCTGCCCTACCCCAGCTAGACCAATTAACCCATTTGGTTATTCGCGGAGTTATGACTATCCCTCCCCAGGGGGCTAGCAGGGCCACCATTGAACAGGTTTTTGGTCAGGCTAAGAACTTGGCTGGTAGGGTTAATCAAGCTAATTTTGTTCGGCTGCATATTGACCAGCTCTCCATGGGTATGTCAGCAGACTATCCCCTCGCGATCGCCGCTGGGGCCACCATGATTCGCCTCGGTACCACCCTATTCGGTCCCCGTCCCCAAGACTTCCATGCAAAGGAATCAGGGTAGCGTCTAACAACTTTATAAATCATTGTAAAATAGCGAGCTGTTTCTGAAATTTCGTGTATACTTCACACTCAATATTCTGTTACCAGAAGATGCTAGGGTCTAGAGGTCTAATCCGAAGGATCGGTATCCCAAACTAACCCTCGGAAAACTTGTTGCCGGTTCATCTATTAACTAATTTTTAGAAAAACCGTGAGCAATTTTAAAATAGGCGCTATCATGACCATCGGATAACCCCAAAGGTAGTGGCTCCAGCCGGGCTGGGTAAAGTCATTCCTTGCTTATAGGCGCGACAGTCATCGTGGAGTGTAAATTGTGAGCAGTGTTTTTGCCAAATTGCGGGATTTCGTTGGACTGAACGATCCAGCAGACTATGAGTACGAGTACGAAGAGACGGATGGTGAGGAGTACCAAAACCTATATCAGGAAGAACATCCCCAGCCAACCGTTCAGCCTATCGCTGAAGAGCCCCGTAGTCGCCGCCGCCTGCGGGAACGTCCAGTTTCTGATACAGGATTTACCCCTATGCCCAGCAATGTGATTGGTATGCCAGGTGCCATGAATGGTACCTCCGAAGTGGTGGTGATGGAACCCCGCTCCTTTGAGGAAATGCCTCAAGCCATTCAAGCCCTACGGGAACGTAAGTCCGTGGTCTTAAACCTGACCATTATGGATCCTGATCAGGCGCAACGGGCCGTTGATTTTGTGGCTGGTGGTACCTACGCCATTGATGGCCATCAAGAGCGTATTGGTGAGAGCATTTTCCTGTTTACGCCCAATTGTGTACAGGTGAGCACCCCTGCCGAATACGAAGAGGATATATTTATGGGGCAGCCCCAATCTATGCCTATGACCGGTCAAATGCCTCCTGCCCCTGCTTGGGGATCGGACGCTATGGCTCGTATGGCCTAGCCTAAGGCTGGACAAGCTGACCTTATCCATGGTGTAACCGCGTTTACGGGTAAGTTCTGGCGGCTACCTCACGGATTTTGGTAAACCCGTTATCTGTGGCTTTGGTAAGGTTTTGCTGAAGACTACGGTTAGTCTTCCCTGACGTTAGCACTATGCCAGAAAAAACACTTGGGGTTATTGGTGGCGGGATCATGGGGGAAGCTCTCCTGTCCCGCCTTATTGCTCAGGGCATTTTCCTACCCGAGTCCATTGTGGTTAGCGATCCCCAGATTGAACGATTGAAGTATCTGGAACAAACCTACAGGGTTAAAACTACTCCGAGCAATGCCACGGTGGTTAGTCAAGCCCAGGTTTTGCTGCTGGCTATCAAACCGCAGACGCTCAGCTCCGTCTCAGAGGATTTGGCTGACCTGCCTACCTCCTACTCCCCCCTTGCCCTGTCAATTTTGGCCGGGGTAACCCTGGATCGTTTGCGCCTCTGCTTTCCCAGTTGGACGATTGTCAGGGCCATGCCCAATACCCCTGCCACCATTGGTGCCGGTATGACCGCCTTGGCGGCAGGGCCAGAGGTAACCTCTGACCAATGGCGACAGGCTCGTGAAATTTTTGCTAGTGTCGGATCTGTGGTTGATGTGCCTGAGGGATGGATGGATGGGGTGACCGCGGTCTCGGGCTCTGGCCCCGGTTATATCGCCCTGTTGGTTGAAGCCCTTGCCGATGGCGGGGTTGCGGTTGGCCTACCGAGGACAACTGCCATGGAATTAGCGTTACAGACCGTTAAGGGTACTGCTCAGTTATTGCAAGAGACTAGGCTTCACCCTGGGGTTTTGAAGGACCGGGTGACTAGCCCGGGGGGCACCACCATTGCCGGTATCGCTGAGTTGGAGACGGCAGGATTCAGGGCTGCCCTCATGGCAGCGGTCAGGGCGGCCTACCAACGCTCTAAAGAGTTACGACAGAGTTAGTTCATCAAACAACCTCTTAGCTGGGTCAGGGTGAATTTGGTCTAGGTGGCGAACTGGATTGACCCAGTCGGGGCTCTGTGCCTGCCAGTAGTCGATCAATGTTGGGCCGATGGCGAAGGATAATATAGGAAGCGCCCAGGATTCCTAGCAGCAGGTAGGGTAGGGGTTGGGCGGTCACTAGCATTAATATTACTGTAGCGATCGCCGCCAACATCGAGCTTAGGGATACAAACCGACTCACACTCAAACTCAAGGCAAACACCCCCAGGGCCGCCAGGGCAACGGGCCAGCTCAGAGCCAGCAACACTCCCAAGCCAGTGGCCACGGACTTGCCGCCCCTAAACCCTAGCCATAGGGGCCAGCTGTGGCCGACCATGGCCAGTAACCCCGCCGCTGTTTCCCACCAGGGTTGGAGGTTTGCCATAGAGGAGCCAGCCTGCCATGGCCTAACCCATAGGAAGAATACTACTCCGACCAACAGCACCGCCAGCGCACCCTTGATTAGGTCCACGATAAAAACTATCAGGGCAGGCCCCTTACCCACCGTGCGCAGGACATTAGTGGCACCCGTGCCGCCGGAGCCGTGGTGACGAATGTCAATTCCCTTGATGCCCCTGGCCACCAGATAACCAGTGGGAAAGGAACCCAGTAGATAGGCCCCTACTAGTAGGCCGATTAGCACTAGCACTACCACTCAGCCATTCCTCCGATCAGGATTGCAACTAGTCAGTAACTGTCTATCACCTTAAAGTGCTTGATTAGTTAGCACTTCAAGGTATAAGTTTGTCAACCCTTCAACGGTAGTCTGGAGTTAGCACTCAGAAGCCAGAAAAGCACTAATTTCGAGCCAGCCATTTTTGACCGTTCAGCCGTTTTAGGGCAAACAACACCATTAGGTCCAGGGTAGCCTTACGTTCATCCCCCATGAATTGCTCAATGGTACTGGGTTGGGAGCCCCGATCACAACAGTAAAACAACTTGGGGCCGTTAATATTGTCCCTGGTAAAGGCAATGGCAAAGTGGCGCATCTTTTGGCGCCATAGCCCCTGGACTTGCCAGTAGGGTTCGGTACCACCTACCCCAAACACCCCTAGGGGCTGCTGGGTAAAGCTCAGGTCTACGTCTTCAACGCCTTGTTCCTTGAGGGCTTTGGTTAAGGCAGGCAAGAAATCTTGCTGAATAAACTCAGTGAAGGGTTTATCTTCGATCGCCGGCGGTTTTGCCTTAGCCACTGGTTTGGTGGCCTCCTCTGCTTTGGCTCCAGTCTGGGAGTCTTGGGATTTAGCTGGGGCTGCAGAGGGGGAAGGGGTAGTTTTTTCGTCAGCCATAGGATGCAGAAGGTTTAGATCAGAGATAGGGGCAAAGATAGCAACGGAAAACTAATCTACCCTTGCTCCCTATCCATAGTACGGTAAAGCTCCTAGGGGAGGATAGGTCAAACCCAAAAAGAGCTCACCCGCTCCCGTGGGTGCATTCCAGTTTTGCCGCCCTCACCATAAATCTCTCTCCCAGAGCGGGAGAGGGACTTTGAATCCGGTTCCCCTTCTCCCAAAAAGGGAGAAGGGGTTAGGGGATGAGGGCAAACTTACGAAAGTGGGATACTCTCGCTCCCCTAACCCTGGGGTATGAGGCTGAGCAAATCCCGGCGCAGCGTAGCCGTATCCCGGTGCTGGCCCTTACTGTAGTCGCTGATGCCCATCGCCTCCAGGTCAGCTTCCACCATCAGGTGAACCAGCTCCTCAAAGCTAACGCTGGGCTGCCAGCCGAGCACCTGGCGAGCCTTGGTACCATCACCGATGAGTAAGTCCACCTCGGCGGGGCGCAGGTAGCGAGCGTCAAACTCGACGTAATCCTGCCAGTTCAGACCGACGTGATTAAAAGCAATATCTAGAAATTCGCGAATTGAGTGGGTTTCGTTGGTAGCCACAACGTAGTCGTCTGGCTGTTCCTGTTGTAACATCAGCCACATAGCCTGGACGTAGTCCTTAGCGTAGCCCCAGTCCCGCTTTGAGTCCAGATTGCCCAGATAAAGCTTTTTCTGCTGACCAGCCACGATCCGGGCCACGGCCCGGGTGATTTTACGGGTCACAAAGGTCTCTCCCCGGCGGGGTGATTCGTGGTTAAACAAAATGCCATTGCAGGCAAACAGGTTATAGGACTCCCGATAGTTAATGGTTTGCCAATGGGCATAGACCTTGGCGCAGGCGTAGGGACTGCGGGGGTAGAAGGGGGTAGTTTCCTTTTGGGGAATTTCCTGGACCTTACCAAACATTTCTGAGGAGCCGGCCTGGTAAAACCTGACCTCGAGGCCAGTGCGCTGCTGGTAGTCTCGTACAGCCTCTAGAATACGGAGAGTACCCATGCCTACGGCATCAACGGTGTATTCTGGGGAATCAAAACTTACCCGCACATGGGACTGGGCGCCCAGGTTATATACCTCTTGGGGTTGCACCTGCTCTAAAATCCGACGAAGCATGGTGCCGTCAGTCAAATCGCCGTAGTGCAAAAATAATTTAGCCTCTTCACTGTGGGGATCTACGTAGACGTGGTCGATGCGATCGGTGTTGAAGGTAGAGGTACGACGAATAATGCCATGAACTTCGTAGCCTTTATCCAGCAATAGCTCCGCCAGGTAGGAACCATCCTGGCCGGTAATGCCGGTAATCAGAGCCCGCTTGGAATCACTCATAAAATTTTTATCTCAAAAGAATTAAGTTAGGTAAACAGCGAATACTAACCTTTATAGCAAAATTTGAGTTGATAATCAGGTATAAAAAAACATTGCAGGTATTCCCTGCAATAAAATTATCAAACCCACACCTCTGGCTGGGATAGCTGTTGCCTAACCCTGGCTGGAGCGATCGCTGAGGGCGTCCAGTTCTTGACGGATTTCAGTAAGGGCCTGACGCAAACTAGCTAAATCATCCTGGATTGTGGTGTCGGTGATTGGTTTGGCCACCGTATCCACGGTGGCAGAATCGGTCCCTGACGGGGGCTGGGGAAAGGGAAAGGGTAATTGGCTGACCAGGGTATCCACTACCTGGCGAGCTTCCCGTTCCGTCGTCGCCCCCATGGTTTCCAGTTCCGCCGTAATTCGAGCCACGTCGTTACCGAGGTCGGCAAATCTCTGGCTGGCCTGCTGGGGAGATTGAATCGCCTCTAGAAGTGCGGCTCCAGTCCCAAGGGTGAGGTGGAATCCTTTTTGTAAGGTTTGGGAGAATCCATCGGGGGTCATGGTTTTTGCCCGGATAGGGTGATCGCTGTATCTATGGTTTTAACCATCGCCAGCCCATAGTACTGGGAACCATCAAGTTTGTATAGATTTTTATCGATTTTACTCCAGGTGGCCGGGTCTGGGAATAGGACCAACCCAGACGGGGGTAGAAATCTGCTAGCCTTTGGGGGCTAAACTCTTAGGGATAGCCTATGGATGCCGTCGATCTAGCCTTTTTGCCAGCGTTGGAACAGGCTCGGCTGATTCGCCATCGACAGGTTTCTCCTCTGGAATTGGTAGACCTTTACCTGGAGCGGATTGAGCGGCTCAACCCCAGGCTGGGGGCCTACGTAACGGTGATGGCGGCGGCCGCTCGCACTGAGGCCCGGCGGAAAACCGATGCCCTGATGGTTACAGACCCAGGGGATTTGCCCCCCCTGTTTGGGGTGACGGTGTCGGTTAAGGACCTCAACCCGGTGGCGGGGGCCCCCTGTGCCTACGGGATTCGGGCGGCCCGCGATCGCATCGCCTCAGCGGACGACTATATCGTTGGTAAGCTGCGCCAGGCCGGGTTAATTATTCTGGGCAAAACCGCCACATCCCAGGTGGGTAGCCTGCCCTACACTGAACCTCCGGGGTTCCCCCCAGCCCGCAATCCTTGGAATTTGGACTACACCCCGGGGGGGTCCAGTGGGGGGGCGGCGGCCGCCCTGGCGGCGGGGCTCTGTGCCATTGCCCAGGGTTCCGATGGGGGAGGGTCCCTGCGGGGGCCGGCCTTTTGCTGCGGACTGGTGGGCTTAAAGGCAGCCCGGGGGCGGATTAGCTTCGCCCCCCTGGGGGAGCGGTTACAGGGTCTGGCGGTGAATGGCCCCCTGGGGCGCACCGTAGCTGATACGGCGGCCCTGCTGGACGCCCTGAGTGGCTACGAAATTGGCGACCCCTACTGGTTGCCAGACCCGGAGCCGGGCTTTTTGGCGGGGTTGGCAGCCCCGGCCACCCCCCTGCGCCTGGGTTACGTGACTCGCCTTGATCCGATTGGGGAGGTGGATCCGGTCTGTTGTCAGGCCATTTTGGCAACGGCGCGACGGGCGGAGGCCCTGGGTCATCGGGTGGAGCCGGTGGATTTCCCCGACATGGCGACCTTGGTGGAGCCCTTTGTGCTGGTGTGGCAGTCGGTGCTAGCGGAATCCACCATTCCCTGGTTTGTATTGGAGAAGCTGAATCGCTGGCTCTACTGGCGGGCCTGGCGGGTGAGCAATGGTAGCTACCTGCGGGCCGTTACTCAACTGCAGCAGATTGCTCGCCACATAGTCCAGTTTTGCCATGGCTACGATGCCCTAATCCTGCCGGTTTACATGCATCCCACCATTCGCGTAGGGGAGTGGAAGCGGCTGCCATCCCCGCAGATTTTAGAGAAGGTGATTAACTGGGTGGCCCCCTGTCCTCCCTTTAACACCAGCGGTCAGCCCGCCCTGGCCATACCGACGGGGTTTACCCCCACTGGCTTACCGGTGGGGGTCCAGTTGGTGGGCCGACCAGCGGCCGAGGCCCAACTGCTGGCCTTAGCTCACCAACTGGAACAGGCCCATCCCTGGCACCACCACCGGCCCCCCTGGGCTAGTCAGACCGCCTAAGCGGCCCTGGGTCATGGCACAATGGCCATGGCATTGTGGCCAACCCTGTACTACTTGACCCATCCCGGGAGGATTCGCCATGAAAATTGTTGTGGTTGGCAGTGGTGGCCGCGAACACACCCTGGCCTGGGCCCTGCTGCGATCGCCCCAGGTGCAGGAGGTCATCTGTATCCCCGGCAATGGGGGCACCGCCACCCTGCCCCACTGCCGTAACCTGGATCTGGCGGAGCAGGACTTTGCTGGCATTGCCCAAGCCGCCCTGGAGGCGGGGGCGGAGTTGGTGGTGATCGGCCCGGAGCAGCCCCTGGCCCTGGGCATCACCGATTACCTGCAGGCCCGGGGACTGAAGGTATTTGGCCCCAGCCAGACGGGCGCCCAGGTAGAGGCCAGCAAAGCCTGGTGCAAAGCCCTGATGGGGGAGGCGGGCATTCCCACCGCCACCGCCCAGGTGTTTACTGACCTAGACAGCGCCCTGGCTTATCTGGAAACCCAGCCCATTCCCATTGTCATTAAGGCGGATGGGCTGGCGGCGGGCAAGGGGGTGACCGTTGCCCATAGTCGCCAGGAGGCCATCCAGGCCCTGGTGGATAGTTTCGCTGGCAAATTCGGCGAGGCCGGTGAGCAGGTGGTGATCGAGGAATATATGACCGGCCAGGAGGCCTCCGTGCTGGCGATCACCGACGGCCAGACCATTCGACCCCTGCTGCCAGCCCAGGACCACAAGGCGATTGGCGAGGGAGATAGGGGTCCCAATACTGGTGGCATGGGGGCCTACGCCCCCACTCCCATCGTCACTGCGGAACTGATGGCCAAGATTCAGACCCGGGTGTTGGAGCCGGCGATCGCCGCCCTGCGCCATCGCGGCATTGACTATCGGGGTATTCTCTACGCTGGCTTGATGATCACCCCCGAGGGAGAACCCCGGGTGGTGGAGTTTAACTGCCGCTTTGGCGATCCGGAGACCCAGGCCATACTTCCCCTACTCCAAACCCCCCTGGAGGACATTATGCTGGCTTGCATTGAGGGTCGGCTGGATCACTTACCTCCCCTGCAGTGGCAGCCCGGATCCGCGGCCTGCGTCGTCCTGGCCGCCCAGGGGTATCCCGGCCCCTACCCCCAGGGCATGGTGATTACCGGCCTGGAGGCCGCCGCCGCCCAAGGGGCTCTGGTTTTCCAAGCCGGTACCCGGTATCAGGGGAATCAGACCATCGCCAGTGGTGGTCGGGTGCTGGGGGTAACCGGGCTGGGGGATAGTTTTCCTTCTGCCCTGGCCGCGGCCTACGGAGCGATCGATCGGATTCACTTTGATCAGCTTTACTACCGACGGGATATCGGTCACCGGGTCCTGGGTTAGGGGGGCGGGGCCTGGCCAGAGATCGGGGAATAGTGCTCAAGGGCGGTGCGCACCGCCTGCCGCTGGTCTCGCAGGGTAATCCAGCGGTGGTAGGTGCGGGTGTGGATGGCCACCGAGTGGCCCATCATGCGGGCCGCCACGGTGTCCGGTAGGCCAAAATGAATGGTGCGGACCGCCCAGGCATGGCGGAGGTTGTAGGGAGAAAAGGGCAATCCATACCGCTTAAACTGGATGGCCACCTGCTGGCCGATGCGCTGCAGGGTGGTGCGGTTAAGGTCGGTGTTGATGTTGGGCAACTGACCCTGAGCCAGGTGAAACCGCTCCACCCACTCCGGGTAAAAGGGCCAGACATCGTGGAGACCCGTTTTGGTGGTTTCCAGCACCGTCAGACGGGCCTCCCCAGGGTAATCAACTAACTGGCTACGATCGCAGAAAAACACCTCATGGTTGCGCAGCCCATAGGTGGCCATTAACCCATACACGTACTGCCAGGCTGGGTTGGGGATGCGATCGTACCACTGCAGGATTTCCTCATCGGTGGGTAAGTCCCGCCGCTGGGTATGGCGGTGGCCGTAGCTGCCGGCCAGGCTCTCCAGGGGCACGGGCAAATGGATCTGGCTAAACTCCGCAAAGGCTTTCAGGGCGGTCAGCCCTACCTGGCGACTACGACTTTGGCGGGGCAAGCCCTCCAGGGTGGCCACGATCGCCTCCCCCAGGGAATGCCGGGGATGGTCGCTGGCATGGGCCAGCAGCTTTTTCAGGTAGGGGGCGTAGGCCTTATCCCAGGTGGTTTTCAGGGAGGACCGAGCCGCGATTTCGGCCCCATCCCGGTGGTAAAAGTGGTCCTCAAATCGGCTGATCTGATGGTCGAGACTGGGGGACTCCGCCGAATCAGGTTCGGCGGTAGGTAGGTAATCGGCCCAATCAAATCGGCGCTCAATCAGACGGGCCGAGATCACCTTAGCTTCCTGTTCAATCTGCTTCAGGCCAGCCTTGGTAGCGGGTAACCCCAGGGGTAGGCGTTGTTGATGGGATCGGGTTCTAGGGCTGTGGGGTCGAGGCGGTAGGGTGCCGCGCAAATTCAGGCGATCGCCGCGCCGTTCTACCGTCAACCCCAGGCGAGTCGATCGGAATCGCTGATTGAGTTGGACGATCGCCCCATCAATTAGGTCTGGAGTACTCATTAACTATCCCCTATACTCAAGCCCCTGATCGAATAAACCCACCAGCAAACCTGTAGAATACATGAAGGTTTACTAGCAGCATAGCCTCAAGGATCGAGGGCTAACTGGTTACAATAGATCAAAAGTTCGAGATCGGCCATAACTAATCGTGAATCACTAGCCGTAGGCTCTGGTGATTTCAGGGGACATTTGAACATACATGACGTACAGTGCCATGGATAGGCTTGGGGTTTTATTACTGAACTTAGGCGGGCCAGAGGAGTTAGAGGATGTTCGCCCCTTTCTCTTTAACCTGTTTGCGGATCCAGAAATTATTCGCCTGCCCCTGCCCTGGTTACAACGCCCCCTAGCTTGGGTGATTTCCACCTCTAGGGCTAAACAATCTCAAGCGAACTACCAACAAATTGGTGGTGGCTCTCCCCTGCGGAAAATCACTGAACAACAGGCGGAAGCCTTGGGATCGGCCCTAACCCGCCGGGGCGAGACCGCTAATATTTACATTGGTATGCGCTACTGGTACCCCTTTACGGAGGAGGCGGTGGCTCAAATTAAGCGGGATGCCATTGAACGCTTGGTGGTGCTTCCCCTTTACCCTCAATTTTCCATCAGTACCAGTGGGTCTAGCTTCCGTCTGCTGGAACGAATTTGGACGGAGGATCCCTCCCTCAATCGGATTACCTATACGGTGATTCCCTCCTGGTATAGCCGCCCGGGTTATACCCAGGCGATGGCCGATCTGATCGCCCAGGAGTTGGATAAGCTGGGGTCTCCCGACCAGGCCCATATTTTCTTTAGTGCCCACGGCGTGCCTGTGAGCTACGTCGAGGAGGCAGGGGATCCCTACCAGCGGGAAATTGAACATTGCACTGAGTTAATCATGGCCGCCCTGAACCGGCCAAACCCCTACACCCTGGCCTACCAAAGTCGGGTGGGGCCGGTGGAGTGGTTACAGCCCTACACCGAAGATGCGATCTCTAACCTAGCCGCCCAAGGGGTTCAAGACCTGGTAGTGGTGCCGATTAGCTTCGTTTCAGAACATATTGAAACCTTGCAGGAGATTGATATGGAATACCGAGAATTGGCCCACGAGGCCGGTATTCCAGGGTTTCATAGAGTGCCCGCCCTCAATACCCACCCCCAATTCATTGAGGACATGGCGGATATGGTGCTGGAGGCTATGGCTGCACCTCGACAACTCTTTTCCGATGTCGTTCAGCCGCAGAAACGAGTCAAAATTTATCCCCCAGAACGCTCCGCCTGGGGGTTAACCCCAGTGGCGGAAGTTTGGAATGGCCGACTGGCGATGGTAGGGTTTTTGGCTCTATTACTGGAACTGGTCAGCGGCCATGGCCCCCTACACTTTGTTGGCATTCTCTAAGGCCTGGGGGCTAATACATAGGAGTTCGACCAGCTTGATTATGCTAGAATCGGACGATCTCTTCAATACCCTTGTCCAGATTACGACTACTAGTTCTATCACTATGAATGCGGCAATTAGTCGAAGGGATGAGTGAAAGCAATGGATTGTTCCCCTGGGACCTGGTAACTTTCTCATCCTGGCGCAGGGCAAAACCCTAATTCTTCTGGCTAGCACCATCAGGTGATTAAGGAGACCGTAAATAATCCGGTAGATGCTAGGTTAGGGGGAAATCAGGCCAAGTACTATCCTTTTCTGATACCAAACTTATGGGTAAGGGCCAGTCAATCTTTAAGTAGGGGTCATCATAGCGCAGCCCCTGCTCGCAACCTGGGGTATAGGCCTGACTAACTACGTAAATAATTTCGGCATTTGCGGTCAGAGCTTGATAGCCATTGGCGAACATGGCAGGAACATAAAGCGCCCGGTAGTTATCCGCACTCAGCTCTATTCCATAGTGTTGGCCATAGGTAGGAGAGTTGGGACGCATATCGACAATGACGTCGTAGATGGCTCCCCGGACGCACCGCAATAGCTTAGTCTCTAAAGCTGGAGGTATCTGATAGTGGAGCCCCCGTACCGTTCCTTCAATGTCAGTGTGACAGAGGTTGAGTTGGACCGCTTCGGGGTTAATTCCTAACTGGGAGAACTCCTGGGAACAAAAAATACGGGCAAAGAAACCCCGGTCATCTGCTTTTTTATCAATATCAATCAAATAGGCCCCTGCCAGAGGCGTTTCGGTAAAAATCATCACAGTAGCCCCTTGACGAGAATTTAAACCGTAGGAATAGTCAGGGCCGGTGATTGCTCGGTAACCTTCAAAATCTCTAGGCCAGTGGACCTGGCCTGGTAACGAGCAATTTGATCAGATGCGATCAGACCTGCCGCCTCACCTCTGTAGTAGGCCTGATAAAACTCTACAATCCATTCCAGGGTATCGGCCAATGTTAACCTGGATTGCCAGCCAAGCAAGGTCTTGGCCTTAGAACAGTCGAGCTTAAGATAATTGGCTTCATGGGGGTGGGATCCTCCGTCCAATTCCCAACTAGCATCGTTGCCCCACAGGGTGGTCAATCGATCCACGATCCAGGAAACAGGGCGGGCATCTTCATCGAGAGGACCAAAGTTCCACCCGCCGACAAACTCAGAACCGTGGAGCCAAAGTTTCTCGGTCAGTAGCAAGTAACCCCCCAGGGGTTCTAGCACATGCTGCCAGGGACGAATGGCGTGCGGATTACGGATCAAAACGGGCTTTTTCTGATGAAAGGCTTTGATCATATCGGGAATTAAACGGTCCAAGGCCCAGTCACCTCCACCAATGACATTACCAGCCCGAACTGAAGCTAAGGCTACTTGATGCTGGTCGTAAGTCTCAGGCGAAAAGAAGGAGGAACGGTAGGCATCTGTGACCAGTTCAGCACAACCTTTGCTATTGGAGTAAGGGTCATGGCCACCCATGGCTTCATTTTCTCGATAACCCCAGATCCATTCCCGGTTTTCATAGCATTTGTCACTGGTAATAACTACCGCTACCCGCACGCTTGGGGTCTGGCGAACAGCCTCCAGAAAATGTACGGTGCCCATGACATTGGTGCTGTAGGTCTCTACTGGATTCTGATAGGAATAGCGCACCAAGGGTTGGGCAGCCAAATGCAGGGCAATCTCTGGTTGAGCTGTAGCCATGGCAGTAGCCAGGGCGTTGAGATCACGAATATCACCAATCATAGAGGTCATGCCATCTGCCACGCTGGCCACCTCAAATAAGTTGGGTTGGGTCGGCGGCGTTTGGGAGAACCCCACCACCTCTGCTCCCAATTGCTGTAACCATAGAGACAGCCAGCTGCCCTTGAATCCGGTGTGTCCTGTTACAAAGACACGCTTACCACGCCAAAAGTTGATATCCATAGAGAATAAAAATAAGGGTACGGGAAATTGTTATTCTGAGAACGCGTCATACATGTAAAGTCAACCGCCAGATATTATGTCACCGGCAGTTGACTATTCAAGTCACCATTACCAAACCTTCCAAGGCGCTTGATCTTTTGCCCAAAGCTCTTCTAAATAATGCTTATCTCTCAGCGTATCCATAGGTTGCCAAAAACCAGGGTGCTTATAGGCAGAAAGTTGACCTAGAGTTGCCAGTTTGCGCAGGGGTTCCTGCTCCCAAACCGTACTGTCTCCGTCGATGAAGTCAATCACCTGGGGTTCTAAGATAAAAAAACCTCCGTTAACCCAGGCGCCGTCTCCCTCAGGCTTCTCTTGGAAGGATGAGATAGTAGTTTGTTTTTCACCAAGGGAAATGGCTCCAAAACGACCAGGGGGTTGAACCGCCGTCAGGGTCGCTAATAAGCCTTGATGTTGATGAAAACGGACTAGTTCGGACACGTTTACATCGCTGACGCCATCACCGTAGGTCAAACAAAAAGTTTCACTCCCGATATGCTCTCTAACACGCTTAAGACGGCCTCCAGTCATGGAGCTATCTCCAGTGTCTACCAAGGTAACCTTCCAGGGTTCTGCATTACCATTGTGAATATTCATCTGATTGTATCGGAGGTCAAAAGTTACATCCGACATGTGTAGGAAATAGTTTGCAAAATATTCCTTGATTACATAACCTTTATAGCCACAACAGATAATAAAGTCATCGATTCCATGGGTAGAGTAAATTTTCATGATGTGCCAAAGAATTGGCCGGCCTCCCACTTCAACCATGGGCTTAGGCTTAACGCTGGTTTCTTCACTTAATCGGGTTCCTAGACCGCCGGCAAGAATAACTGCTTTCATAAGGCTCCAAAACTAGATTCAAATGGTAATCAATCAGTCTACTACTGAGAACGATGACTCTTAAAAAAATCAACGTTTATCCAATGAAACTTAAGCCAAGCTATCTAATTCCTATTATTCAACCACACAACAGATAACTAACACCCTAAATCAAAAAAATAAGAAAATTCAAAAAATAGAAATTACTGCTCAAAAAAGGGGGAATTGACGAACGATAAAGCCCCTATTGTGTATCTCACAATAAAATTGTCATGTAAACTTGAAAAGTAACCTGAAAATAGATTTTCTTTGGAAAGCTAAGAAAATTACCTAAATGATTAAATCAATCAATTAAATAGTAATTGACGTGTCGAGAAAGTTAATTGGTAATTAGGGAAAATCGAAATAAAAATTTAAAAGCTTTTAATTTATCATAAAATCGTATCCCTAGGAAAATTTTATAGAAAACATTTACTCCTTAGATTGTTTAAGAGTTACTATACCAACTCTACAGTATTGAGCCATAAGAATTGTATAAATTGCAATTTTCCTCTGTGAATAACGAGTGAAGGTGGTTATCCTGGCCTCAGACGAAGCTTGCAGGGTCAGGGAGGACTCTATGAGCGTGGCCACTTTGACGCCCGCGACAGCCCAGGGGAAAGAGATCATCGAAGTCATCGGTCTAGTCCCATTCAGCTGCTTACCGTAGCAGTATTAGTAGTTTGGCTCGTCTGTGTCGCGTTAGACAGGCGTACAACTATTGCCTGCAATTATATTAGTTAGTTCCAACTATCCTGTAGACTCTGCAGTAGGGTAAACCAGAGCTGGGAAAACCGGCCCAACTAACACCTAGCCCCCAGGGGAGGAAGAGTCCCTATAAAAGGGAGTGTTTCGTAAGCGTGACCAACCGTCGAATCCATAGATCCAGACCATGACTACCGCCCAATGGCTAAAGGTCACCAGCCACAGGGATCCGCTAATCCAATATAGTCCGATCAGCAGCAAGGACAACCAGCCCATTAAGGTGAGGAAGCGGCGATCGCAAAAGGTAGTCCGGGCCTGACGATAAAACGTCTTACCCAATAGTAGGTGATAGCCAATCCCCGCCAGAAAGCTGATGATGGCCCACAACAACCACCAGGGGCCGGGCACCCCCTCCACCGGGTGGGGCAGCAACATCACCCGGAACAGGGTTTCCTCCAGCAGGGCCGGAATAAACCATAGCCGCACACCATTCAGCAAAAAACCCAGGGGATTATCGATCGCATTGCGCCTGATCAAAAAGCCATTCCCCAGGCCAAAGGTGAGGGCGAGCCAGCCGTAGAGGGCCAGGGCCGCCAGGGCTAACCCCACCATCGGCCAGGTGGGCCAGACGGCAAAGGCATCGGCAAACTGCTGGATCACCCGCCCCACCACGGGAATTCCCCCCATCAGCGTGGTGGGGGGAATGGGTTCAATACTGAGATCATCTCCCCCCACCATGTTGGTACGTAAAAACCAGAGCTGGGCGCCGTTGAGGAGGAAAATGCGGCTCACCTGATCCTGACCCCAGCGGGGCATCATACTATGCCAGCTGAGGGCTCCACTCAGTAAGCCCTGATTACGGATGAAGTTTCCCTCGGGAACCACCCCCGCCAGGGCCGCCGCGTTATTTTGCCAGTCGGGTCGAATCACCCCATAGGGGGTGAGCATGGCCTCTAGGTTCCGGGCCAGGTTGACAAATTGTTTGGCCTCCTGGGTCTCTAGACTCTCGGGGTGATCCCGCAGCCACTGGACAACTTCCGGTTGACCTTCAATTTTGTTTTTAATCTGTTGAATGGCAATAAATAGGGCCTGGTTAGAGTCCTGCACACAGGAGGTGGCGGGGGTAACCGCCGCCACCCCGGTACCATCGCCGGTGCGATAGCGAGCCGCCAGCACCTGGGCTTGAATCAGCAACTCCCGAAACAGGGAAATGCGCGTGTCCCCAAACTGAAAGGGTTCGATGAAGGCATCTAACTTAATCACCACATCGGAGACCGGTCGCAGCCCCATCCAGCCCCGTTGCAGGTCCCCCATATACTCATGCCAGTCGTGGGTGCCGGAAACGACGCCCCCGGAGTTATGGGCATAGATCTGCTGATACTGGATGGCAAATTGCAGTTCCTGGGTAATCGGTTCCCGCACCACCTGGGCCAGGCCGTAGGCAAAATGGCCAGTCACCGTCCCCAGGGGAGCAAATTCCTTGTTGTCTCCACCGATGCCGCCAAACAGGTGGATCACCAGGGCCCTATCCCCCTCCTGCCACTGGGCCCTGGCCGCATCGGAGCTGCCGGCGTTGGGGCTGATTAAAACCCGCTGGAGGGTGCCCTTGCGCTGGGGGGTCTCTTTCCAGTTGCCCCGATCCAGGTACTTTAAACCTTCCCGTTCCGTTAAGATCACCTGGTCAGGCTGTAGCCTAAAGAGGGCGCGGGGCTTGAGGGCCTGGACCGTGAATAGTCCCTGGCTATCCCGGGAACCATAGATATACCAGCCCTCTACCCCGGCGGGGGAGTTTTCCAGGTCCTGCAGGTTAGAGAAGAAGCGATCGCCCTTCATCCGGGGTTGCTGGGGAATGCGCACCGTCCCCGTGGGACCGCTAAAGCTTTTGCTGCTTGGGTTAAAGAACTGCACCCGAAAGTATTCGCCCGGGCAGGGGGTA
>JAYKIM010000017.1:0-21645 GCA_035286245.1 Cyanobacteriota bacterium
AGTTGCCTCTGAGCTGCGAATACTATGGCCTGGCCCTACCGGAGGATGACCCCCAGTGGGTGGCGACGGTGAATCGGTTTTTGGCGGCGGAGGCGGGGCAGCAGACCTGGACGACCTGGCTGGGCCAGTACACCCCCTACGCCCTGGATACCCTGAGCTATTGCTTGAACCGGTAGGGCTATACTGGAGCTTCAGCCCTTGCACTGAAGGGGGCAGTGGTAGCCGGGTGGGGTGGAGCAATGATCCTGGGGGTGGAGCAAAAGCCAGCAGTCAGATCGGGCCAAGGGGCAATAGAAATCCCCATCAGCATTGCGCCGATGATGGACCGCACCGATCGCCACTATCGCTATTTCATGCGCCAGATTACCCCGGGTACCCTGCTGTACACCGAGATGGTGACCAGCCAGGCCATTCTCCATGGTGATCGGGAGCGGCTGCTGGGCTTTACCCCAGAGGAAAAGCCCCTGGTGCTGCAGGTGGGGGGGGATGACCCCAGCCACCTGGCCGCCTGCGCCCGCCTGGCGGCGGAGTTTGGCTACGACGGCATCAACCTGAATGTGGGCTGCCCCAGCGATCGGGTGCGCAGTGGCAACTTTGGCGCCTGTTTGATGTACCAACCCCAGCGGGTGGCGACGGCGGTGGCGGCCATGGTGGCGGCCAGCCCCCTGCCGGTCAGCGTCAAGCACCGGATTGGGGTGGACGATCGCGATCGCTACGAAGATATGGCGGATTTTGTCAGCACCGTAGCCGCCGCCGGTTGTCGCCACTTCACGGTCCACGCCCGCAAGGCCTGGCTGCAGGGCCTCAGCCCCAAGGATAACCGCACCCTTCCCCCCCTGCGCTACGGGGATGTCTATCGCCTCAAGCAGGAATTCCCCCACCTGTGGATTGAAGTCAACGGCGGCATTACCCAATTGCCCCAGGTGCAGGACCACCTGGAGCGGGTGGATGGGGCCATGATCGGTCGGGCTGCCTACGACCATCCCTACCTGTTTGCCGGGGTGGATGGGCGGTTTTTGGGGGCTACAGAGCCGGGGCGATCGCGGCCGCAGGTGGTGGAGGCCATGCTGCCCTACATCGAAACCTGGCTGGGGCACGGGCTAAAGCTCAACAAAATTACCCGCCACATGCTGATGCTGTTTGCCGGTCAACCCGGCAGTCGCCTGTGGAAGCAGCACCTAACGGAACAATCCTGCCGGCCCGGGGCCGGGCTGGAGGTGGTGAGCCAGGCCCTGGCGGTGGTCAATGGCCTGGGGTTGGCGGGGTGAGCACCGGCTGGGGTGGCTTTGTTCACCCATGGATGGGTGATGGCCGCTCAGTCAGACCCGATCGAGGGGTCAGGTAGGGATCAAAAATCTACCCCCCGCTTGAGGTCAATGCCCTTCTCGGCATAATGCTTGTGGTTAAACACCTCGGAATGGGCACTGGCCAGCTCAAAGTAGGCGGGGGGATGGTTACACCGACCGGTAATAATCACCTCCGTGTCCCGGGGTTTGCGCAGCAAAGCCTGGACAATCGGATCCTCCGGCAGCAACTCCAGGTCAACGGTGGGGTTGAGTTCATCGAGAATGATGGTTTTGTAGAGGCCCGAGGCGATCGCCGTGCGGGCGATTTCCCAACCCCGCTCCGCCTCCACGTAATCAATCTCCTGCTGTTGCCCCCGCCAGACAATGGCATCCCGGCCACAGCGCTGGTGATCCACCAGGTTAGGGTAGCTCTTGCGCAGGGCGGCGATGGCGGCATCTTCGGTATAGCCGTTGCCCCCCTTCAGCCACTGGATAATCAGCACCCGGTGGGATAGGTCCTGACTGATGCCCCGGCCAATGGCCTGCAGGGCCTTGCCCAGGGCACTGGTGGACTTACCCTTGCCCGCCCCGGTATAGATTTCAATCCCCTCCAGCCCCGGGATGGTATTGGCATGGAGTTGGGGTTTCATCTCCGAATGCAGGTCGGCAATCTCCAGCAGAGCCTGGGGCGCCCCCCGGCCGGTGGCAATGATTTCCAGGTGATCGGGTTTTTGGGCCAGGGTTTTGACCACCTCCTCGATCGCCAACAGGCCCAGATCCAGCACCGGGTTGATTTCATCCAGTACCACCACGGAGTAGAGCCCCGAGGCGATCGCCCCCTTGGCCACATCCCAGCCCCGTTGGGCCTCCTGCTTGTCAAATTTGGTAATGGCCTCCGGGCCAAAAAACTCCGCCCGACCGGTACGCACCTGATCAATCAGGTGGGGAAAACCCCGCTGCAGGGCTTCAATGGCGGCATCTTCGTCGTAGGTGCGGCCCGGCCCCTTTAAAAACCGTAACAGTAGCACCCGACTCTCGAGGAAATTTTGAATTCCCAAACCAATGGAGCGCAACACCACCCCCAGGGCCACCTGGGACTTACCCTTACCCTCCCCATCGTAGACATGGATCTGCCCCGTCAGCCGCTCATTAGTTTGTTGCGCCGTACGAATGCCAATACCGGTTCTCACCATAGCGGATTACCCTAGTCAGTCTCCCCAGCCACGAGCACGGAATAGCTGGCCAACTTTATAATCTTATCCAACCCCAGGCTGTCGGTGTGCCTAATTGCGACCCTAGCAGTATGCTTAAAGCCACTCGGCATCGATTTGTCTATGTTTCTGACCGACTTACTCGCTGACCTGGGGCTGATGCCCCTACGGGCCATTGCTTTTCAGACGGTGCTGCTGATGCTGGCGACCAGTCTAGAGGCCATGGTGCTGCGGCAGCGGTTGCGCCTGGGCTATCAAACCAGCATCCGCTACTCCGCCAGCATTAATCTGTTGGCCACCACCCTGGGCTGGCTCAGTTTCCTGGCCCTGGAACGGCTGTTACCGGTGGAACTACGCCAACAGGTGATTAGCTACATCCTATTTAATCGTTTCTACCCTAATGGCTGGAGCAACAGGCTACCGGTGTTGGTGGTGGTAGCCGCGATTGGGGCCTTTTTTCTCACCTATTGGGTGAAGCTGCAGGGGTTAAGGGGGTTAATGGTTTTACTGGGGTTACAGCCTAGCCCCCCCACCGCCAGGGGCGACCGGCAGGGGCGTTATCGAGCCGCCCGTGACCAAACCGCCCCTAGCCAACCCTCCCTTACCCTGGCGGTATTACACGCCAACGCCTTAAGTTTTACGGCCATGCTGCTAGTTTTACTGATCCGCTTAGTTGCCTGAGGAAAACCATGATCAAGTGGTTGCGCCAGACCCTTGTCGAGATCTACACCCTGCTATTGCCACCCCAGTACTTTTCCTGGCAGATGGTGCTTTACCTGAGTATTTTTTCCTGGGGCATGTCCCTGCTGGGCCGCCTCTTGGGAGCCAGTACCTTCACCGTGGGGCTGCTGGCCTCAGGGGGTTGGATCTTTCTGGCCCTGGGGTTGGGCTGGGGAATTCAGGCTAGCCGGATTAAACCCTTTGGACTCAACCTGGCCCCCTGGGTGGCGGGTGGGGTGCTATGTATGTTTGTGTTTGGCACCTGGGGAGGGCGTTGGCTCGAGCCAGCTCTGGTCTGCTGGCCCCTGGTCTCCTTTGGGGTGGCGGCGGTGCCCCACCTGGTCAGTTGGGACTTGAACTGGAAAACCCCCAGCCCACCGGTGCGTCAACAGCTGGTGCTGTTATTCCTCCTCAGCCTGTTATTCAGTAGCTGGTTGCAATTTTACTTTCGCCTGCAGGCCTGGGTAGAGGCCTATCCTAGCGTGGTGGCCGATCGCCTGGACCAGAGTAACTTTGTCTATCGCATGCCAGGTCAGGAGGTCCCCCTATCGGTTGGGGTAGCCCACCTGACCCAGGCGGAGGCCCTGATCGAATCGCAGCTGGAGGGGCAACCCTGGCCCTCGGTGGAACGGTGGTTACTCAATCGGGACGGGCAGCGGCAGGCCTTACAAACCCAGCTGCAAAACCGTGCCTCCCCCTCCCCTGAGGACCGACTGTGGGACCTGGATCTGGAGGTTAACAACGAAGCCAATGGCTACCGGCTAGACCTGTGGGCGGTGTGGACTGGGCCGGCGGCCACCGAGGCCAGCTATTATTTGGAGAAATCCTGCCAACTGCGACCGATCCCCCCAGCGGTGAGCGCCGAGCCGGTTGATCAGACCGCCACCGCCCTGCCCCCTACCCTTTGGGCCAGTTTCACCTGTAACCTGGAAACCCCCCGTCGCCCTGGTCATCCTAGAACCACTGCCCATGCCAACCCCTAGCCCCCTCCCCCGACGCCTGGGGGCGATCGCCGGCAATGTCTACCGACAGGTGATGCGCGATCGCCTGCTTTACCTGGTGGCTCTGTTTACCGTGATGCTGGTCGCCGCCGGCCTGCTCCTGCCGGAGGTGGCGGCCGGTGCCGCCGATAAGCTCCTGCTAGACCTGGGGTTGGCGACCATCCATGGCTTTAGCGCCCTGGCGGCGATCCTGGTGGGGGCCAACTTGATTAATCAGGAGGTGGATCGGCGCACCATTCTGGTGTTGTTAGCCAAACCGGTGAGCCCCGCCGAATTTGTGGTGGGTAAGCACCTGGGGCTGGCGGCGGTGCTGACGGTGTTGGTGGCGGCCCTGGGGCTGGTGTTCCTGGCCTTGATGGCCCTCCAGAGGATTTCCCTGCCCCTGGCCAGCCTGCTGTGGGCCTTGGGGTTTACGGCGATGGAAGCGGTGGTGTTGGGGGCGATCGCCCTGTTTTTTGGGTCCTTCACCAGTACCCTGCTGGCCACCCTCCTGAGCCTGGCCACCTACCTGATGGGGCACCTCAGCGCTAATGTGGTCAGCCTGACTAGCCTCGGTGATAGCCCAGGCCTGACCCGGGTTGCCCACGCTTTGTATCTAGTTTTACCGGACCTGGAGCGGTTCAACCTGCGCAATCAGGCGGTCTACGGCACCGCCCTGCTGCCCGACCTCCCCACCCTGACCGGTGATCTGGTCTACGGGGTGGTTTACATCGCCCTGCTGCTCAGCCTGGCTAGCCTGGCCTTTCGCCGCCGCCCCCTCTAGCCCGGGCCCTAACCCGGCCCCGGTGCCGCCAGCCCTAGCTGGGCCTGGTGCCCATCTATCCACTGCCGCAGCAGGGCATTAATCTGATCGGGCGCCTCATCCTGGGGGCAGTGGCCCACCCCCGGCAGGGTGATAAACCGTTCCACGGCGGCAAACTCCCCCAGGTGCCGACCCAAGCCGATCGGCTCCCAGGGGTCGGCCTCCCCCCAGATGATCAACACCGGCGCCTCTACCTGGGGCAAGAGGTCCTCCGCCAGGGGCCCCTGGGAATAGCGCAGAAAGGCGGTAAACACCGCCGCCGCCCCTGGCTCCTGGGCGGGGGCCAGCAGCAGGTTGATCAGTTCATCGGTAACCGCCTCGGGGTTGACGTAGGCCTGCCGGAGAATGGACCGCAGGGTGGCGGGCCGGGCCACCAGGGAAAAGAAACTGCGGCTGATCAGGGGGTTGGTCAGGAGGGTCTGGATCAGGGGCACCCCCAGGCGCTCATGCCAGGCCAGGGTGGCCTGCTTCCGTTCATGGAACTGGCGCAGGGAACAGTTCAACAGGGCCAGGCCAGGCACTAGAGCGGGGGCCTGCACCGCCATCTGCAGGGCCACCACACAACCAATGGAGTTGCCCACCAAAAAGGCTGGCCCGGCCACCACCTCCTGACAAAAGTCCAGCAGTTGCTGGCCCCAGGTCTCAAAGCCGTAGGGCACCTGATCGGCGGTCAGGACGAGCCCGGGGGAGGGTTTCGCTGAAAAGCCAAAACCCAGTAGATCGAGGGCAAAGACTCGATAGTGTTGCCCCAGCACCGGCAGGTTTTTGCGCCAGTGATCACTGTGGGCGCCAAACCCATGGATCAACACCACCTTGGCTCCCCCTTCCCCCGCCTGTTGATAACGGATGGGGAAGCCGCGCCAGAGCCACTGATGGGTGCTTACCTGAGACCGATCCATGGATTTTACTGTGCCGGAAGAGATTGGAGGAAATTACGCAGCAGGGACTTACCAGCGGTGGTGAGGATGCTCTCGGGGTGGAACTGCACCCCCTGAAGGTGGGGATACTGCCGATGCTGCACCCCCATAATGGTGCCGTCCTCCACCCAGGCGGTAACCTCCAACACCTCAGGACAGGTGGCCCGATCAATCACCAGGCTGTGGTATCGAGTCGCCGGGAAGGGGTTTTCCAGGCCAGCAAACACCCCCTTGCCGGTATGGTAGATAGGGGAAGGTTTACCATGCATCAGTTCTGCCGCGCGGACGACCTGGCCACCAAATACCTGGCCGATGCTCTGGTGGCCCAGACAAACCCCCAGGATTGGCAGGGTGGGGCTGAGGGCGGCGATCACCGCCAGGGAAACCCCCGCCTCATCAGGAGTCCCGGGCCCTGGGGAGATCACCAGAGCATCGGGCTGGAGGGCCACAATCTCAGGTACGGTGATCTGATCATTGCGGAAAACCTGGATGTCAGACGCCAGGGGCAGCTCCTGCCCCAGCTCCCCCAGGTACTGCACCAGGTTATAGGTAAAGCTATCGTAGTTATCGATCACTAAAATCATAGGGCCTTGAACACCTGCCAGATGGGCGGTAATAACAGACAGGTGGCCACAAACAGGGATATCAGGGCCGATAGTAACACCGCCGCCGCCGCACAGTCCTTAGCGATTTTGGCTAGTTCGTGGTAAGTCTGCTGCACCGTCAGGTCAACCACGGACTCCAGGGCGGTGTTGATCAACTCCATGGTCATTACTGCCCCACAGGTCAGGCTAATAATCGAGACCTCCATGGGGCTGAGGCGTAGGCCAAGGGCCAGGGATATGGCCAGGGTGCCAATCAGGACATGGATACGAAAGTTGCGCTGGCTGCGAAAGGCGTAGGATACCCCCTGCCAGGCGTATTTGAAGCTGACCAGGAGATTACCGGCTACACGCCAGGAGAGCGATCGCCGAATCGATGGAATATCTGGATCTGGCAGCGTAGTCAGGGAGTCAGAGTTTTCACTGTAAATAGCCATGAATAAAATAATAAATCAAACCGAAATATTAAGTCTGGGTTGACTATTGGCCCCAGGATAGCATCGCCGGCCGGTAACCCATCAACAATGGCCTTAAGGGCCCAGATTTGGGTTCCCCAAGCGGCGGACATAGGAGAGCACCGGGAACCCGAGCGCCCCGGGCAAAATCACCGGGTGGTCAAACCTCAACATAGTTGCCCTGTTGACTAGCCGCCAGCGGGTCAAGGTCAATGTACCCTAACTGGGCTGGTCATAGATTAAGATCTGCCAGGAGTTCATGTTGCTTTTGTATCATCACCGCTAAGCTAGCCTCATCGGGGTGGTCCCACCCCAGCAGGTGAAGGAAGCCGTGGGCCGCCAGCCAGGCCAGCTCCCAGTCCAGGGAGTGACCCGCCTGGGCCGCCTGCCCCTGGGCCGTATCCAGGGAGATGACAATATCTCCCAAATAAAGGGGCTCGGTGTTCAGTAGGTCAGGGGTCAGGGGAAAGTCCTGCTCGAGGGCGGCGAAGGCCAGCACATCGGTGGGCTGATCAATCTGACGAAAGGATTGATTGAGCTCGGCGATCTCAGCATCCGTGGTTAACCGTAGGGAGACCTCGTAGGTCCCCAGGGGGGAACCGGTCAGCTGCACCTGGGTGGCCCAGTGTTGAAACCACTGCTGCCAGGTCTCTGGGGCGACGATCTCCGCCCCAGGGTGGTGGTAATCAAGGCTCAGATCCAGGGTTGGGGTAGGGGGCATCACCATCAATGCGAGGCAGACCTGGCTAACGGGTGAGGTAGGCGAGGCCCACCATCAACCCCAGTAGACCAATGCTGGTGAGGGAGAAATGAAACAGGGATTTGCTGCCTTTGCGCACCATATTGCGCATAGCCAGCTTAACAAAACTGGGAGGCGCTGCCTGGGTCTGGGGATCGGATTCACTCATGGAAGGTGGGAAGGTAAAATGCAAATTATTGTTAATTCTAACCCAGCCTCCAGCCTGGCCTATGGCAGTTAACCATGCCCATGGCAAAACCCCTGAACTATTTTCGATCACCTTAACCGTCCCATAGACTGAATTCCTTCCATAGCAGAATAACCGTTTCAGCCAAAGGCCGTTGCTCCAGATCTGCGACTTTTGTGGGGAACGGTCTGATAACTAGATTTCCTGTTTGGCAGCATCGCCAGGGCCGGTCTAGGCCCCGATAAACGCCATTTGTCGGCGTTAATTTTCTGCCTCCATGCTCCCCGTTAGGGGGATCGGCCCACCCCTCGGCCAACTTGGGACGCCAGCGGTTATTCGCTATAGTAAGTACCCTGAAGTCAATTATGGTTACCCCTGTCACCTATGAATGTTCTCTGTCGTGCCCTGGCTAGCCCACTGCTGGCCTCGAGTTTACTGGTAGGTTCCCTTCCCCTCCCCTTGGGTCAGGCCCAGGCCCAAACCTCGGTGAGCCCCGTTGTTACGGCGGTCAGCCCCACCCCTGACCAGGTGGTGCCCTGCGAAGTCCTGATCGTGGGGGGCGGTCTAGCGGGTACGGCGGCGGCCTACGAAGCCCTGCTGCTGGGCCATCAAGTTTGCTTGACCGAGTTGACCGACTGGGTGGGGGGGCAGATCTCCTCCCAGGGTACCACCGCCCTGGATGAATCGCGGGAACAACGCAATCAGTTGTTCTACTCCCGGGGCTATAAGGAACTGCGCGATCGCGTCGAAGCCAAGTACGGCCGGCTCAACCCCGGTGAGTGCTGGGTCAGCGCCTCCTGTTTTATGCCCTACGATGCCCACACCATCCTCATGGAGATGCTAGAAGAGGCGGAAAAACGCGGGGGTGGAACCCTGCAGTGGTTCCCCAATACGGTGGTAAAGCAGGTGGAGCTGAATCAAGCCGGTAACCACATCGACCAGGTGACGGCCATCCAGCACAGCCCTGCCCCAGGGGCCCCTCCCCTCAACAGTGAGCCCCTCTCCGCCACCATCGCAGACGCCTACACCTACCAGGATTCCGATCGCTTCACCAAGACCATTATTGAATTTGTACCGGCGGGCCTCAACCCCCACATCGCCCAGGCTGGGGTAAGCCAGCGGGTGGACTGGTTTGTGGTCGAGGCCACGGAAACCGGGGAAGTGATCGCCCTGGCGGGGGTGCCCTACCAACTGGGCTTAGATCCGCGATCGCCCCTCAACCCCTCCTCCCCCGTAGTCCAACGGGACCCCTACTGCACCCAGGGGTTCACCTACACCTTCGCCATGGAGCGCACCGCCGAACCCCAGACCTATGAGGTGCCCGAGTTTTACTCCACCTACGCCCCCTACTACAGTTGGGAAAAAACCCGGGATAGCCTGAAAACCCCCCAGGACCACTTTGACTTTGTCTTTACCTACCGTCGCCTGTGGAGCGCCGACCCCGAGGCTGAGGCCCGCATCTCCGGGGTGTCTCGACCCCAGGTCGGCGATATTTCCATGCAGAACTGGACCTGGGGTAACGACTATCGCCCCGGCACCCAGCAGGACAACCTGATCCTCAGTCAGGACCAGTTACAGGCCTCTGGCCAGCTAGAACCCGGTGGCTGGATGGGGGGGCTGCGCACCGAAACCCTGCGCAAGGGGGAGGAAAACGCCCTGGGCTTTTTCTACTGGCTGACCACCGGCACCACCGACTCCCAGATCGATGCCAGTTGGAAACAGCCCGACCCTTACAACGTCTTCCTGCAGGGGCTGGATTCCCCCATGGGCACGGTCCACGGCCTGTCTAAGTACCCCTACATTCGGGAAGGGCGCCGGATCATTGGCCGCCCCTCCTTTGGCTACGAGGAGGGCTTCACCATCAGTGAGGTGGACTTTTCCTGGAATGATTTTGCCTCCGAGTACTACCAGCAAACCCTGGACAGCGACACCTATCGATCGATGCGTCGCTTTTTAGCGGGCCTGGCCACCGTCGACACCTTTGCCGAGGATGGCAACCCCAATGACTTCCCGATTCGCGGCCGTTCGCGAATTTACCCCGACTCCGTCGGCATCGCCCAGTACGCCATTGACTTCCACCCCTGTATGGCGGAGTACCCGGCGGAAAAACCGGGCAACATTGAGCGGCCTGGGGTGCGTCAAGCCCACGGTCAGGCCTACCCCGCCCAGATTCCCCTGCGGGCGATGATCCCCCAAAAGATCGATAACCTGCTGGTCAGCAGCAAGAGCATCGCCACCAGCTACAGTGCCGCCGCCGCCTACCGGGTGCACTCCTTTGAGTGGTCGGTGGGGGCCGCCGCCGCCCACACCATCGATTTCTCCCTGCGCCAGGGGGTACTGCCCTACGAACTGGTGGATGACCTACCCAAGCAGGAACCGATGCTAGAGGCCCTGCGGCACCAAATCCAGGCCAGTGGCAATCCGGTGCAGTTTCCCAACACCTCCATCTTCAACGAAGACTGGACCCAGTGGAAACCCTGGTAGAGGCCTGCGGGGGCAGGGCTGACCGGTATCGATGGTATCGGTTAGCCCCAGGGCCCTGGCTAGGTGGCCAGGGCCGGGATGCCCCCCGGTAGGGAGTTGTGGTGCTGGCGGGTGACCTCCAGGTAGATGTGTTCGAGTTTCACCGGGTGCCGGGCAATGGAGTCTAGGGGTACCCCATCAAAGCGATCAATCAGGTCCTTGAGATCGAGCTGATCGGGCACCCAGAAGGCCAGATCACCACCGTAGTAGCGGTGGGCGTAGCCCCATTGCTCGGCCCGGGCAATGGCGAGATTGGGGCTGTCGGTTTCGACGGTGACGATCTCGTAGGCGGGGATGCGCGATCGCAGCTGATCCAGCGTCCCCTCCGCCCGCAGTTGGCCCTGGGTAATAATGCCAATTCGCTGGCATAACCGCTCCACCTCATCAAACAAATGGCTGGTGAGCAACACCGTCACCCCCATCGCCTTAAACTGGCGAATCAACCGCCAGACCTCATGGCGAGCCTCAATGTCAAGGCCGGTGGTCGGTTCATCTAAAATCACTAATTTAGGGCGGTGCAGCATCGCCGCCGCCAGACTCAAGCGCCGTTGCATGCCCCCACTGAGCTGTTCTACCGGGGTATGGCGTTGGTTTAGCAGGTCCACCGCCTCCAGGCAAACCGCCACCCGCTGCTGGCAATACTGACCCGATAGGCCGTAGAGCTGGCCAAAGAAACGGAGATTTTGCTGGCAGGTGAGACTACCGTAGAGCAGGTTAGACTGGGGTACCACCCCAATTAACGGTTTAGTCTGGGCACCGGCGGCCTGCCCCTCGATCAGGACACGTCCCGAGTCAGCCCGCAGTAGGCCACAGATAATATTGATAGTGGTGGTTTTCCCAGCCCCGTTAGGCCCTAGCAAACCGTAGATTTCTCCCGGCTCTAGCGTCAAACTCAAGTGTTGTAGAACGGGTTTTGATCCATAGGATTTGCAAAGGTTCTCAAGGATAAGCATAGGGGTGGCGGGGGGTTCAAGCTAGGAATTTGGTCATAGCCAGTAGAGCAATCAATCCCGTCGGGATGATCAAATCTACGGCTCAGGGGTCGCCAGACCGGCTTGGGGTTGGTTATCCTCAAAACGGGCCATAGGGCAGCGCCCCTGTATCTTATCAGGACAGACACCATGGCAGTTTGGCTATCCCCAACTCTCCTTGCCCGGTACCTGCTAACGGCGGTTCTGGTTTTGGGCCTCACCCTGGGGCTCCACCCTGGCCCCGGGGCCAGGCCCCTATCCCAGGCCCTGCTGCCTGAGCCGGTTCAGGCGGCCCTACCCAACCCCCTGGGCGGTTCTAACCAGGCCCCCCCCCTGGGGGTGCAGCGGGTTGGGGTATTGGAGGTGAGCCCCGTTACCCTGGACGGTCGGGAGCTGTTTGAAATTGCCTCCCCCGCCGTCTTCAACCGGGAGCAACCGGGGCAACAGGTGCCGGTGGAGGTGCGGGCTAAGCAAATTGAAGTGAACCTTAACCAGGTGATTAACCAGGCCCTCAACCCTGCGGCCCTGGTTCCCGAGGTGGCGGCGACCAGGGCCACCCCGGCGGACTTTATCGAGGTCACCATTGAGACCGTTAACGATCTGCCGGTGTTGTTTGGCACCGTGGATGTCCTGGCGGAACCTAGGGTGCTGTTAACCGTCACCGATAGCGATGCTCAGTACCATGGCCTATCGGAGGCGGCCCTGGCCAAACGCTGGGCCGCCGTCCTGCAGGAGGCTTTTCAGCGGACCTGGGCCAGCCGCCAGCCAGAGGCCCGGCAACGACAGGTGCAGCAACTGCTGTTAATCCTCCTGGCTAGCCTGGTGCTCACCCTGGCCCTGGCGGGTAGTTGGCAGGTGTTGGGCTGGCGGAAACAGGCCCTGGAGCAGCAACAGGCCCTGGAAGGCCAGGATCACAGCACCGCCGCCAATCCCGCCAGGTTGCCCGCCTCCCCCTACCGCCATTGGTTTTCCCCAGAGCAACGGCTGCAGCTAGTGGCCTTCTTCCGTTGGCTGATGTTTTGGGGCATTGCCTTTGTCTGGATCGGGGGGCTGGCCGCTATCCTCAACCTCTTTCCCCAAACCCGGCGCTACGCCAGTAGCCTATTTACGGTGCCGGTGCTGCTACTGGTCACCTGGTTTATCGCCAGCCTGCTTAACCGCCTGGCCAACATTGGCATTGATAGCATCGCCCAGGCCTGGGAGAAAAATGATCTGGGTACGGTCCGGAATCTGGAACACCGGTCCATGCGAATTTCCACCATTATCAATGCCGCCAAGGGGGTTAAAACGGTGTTGATCTATGCCCTGGCGCTAGTGTCACTGCTGCAAATTCTCCAGTTAGCCCCAGCCTCGGTGCTGGCCTTTAGCGCCCTAGCCGCCCTGGCCCTCACCTTTGCCGCCCAGAACCTGGTGAAGGACCTGGTGAATGGAGTGTTAATTTTGCTAGAGGACCAGTACGCCATTGGAGATCTGATCACCACCGGCGGCACCACCGGTATTGTGGAAAACCTGAACCTGCGCATTACCCAGATTCGGGGGGAGGATGGCCGCCTGGTCACCCTGCCCAATAGTTTGATTGCCCAGGTGGATAACCTCAGTCGGAACTGGTCCCGGGCGGTGATCACCATTGATGTCGCCTACGGTACCGACGTGGATGAGGCCCTGGCGGTGGTCCGCCATACCGCCAACGCCATGGCCGCCGATCCCACCTGGCGGTCCACCATCCTTACCCCAACCGAGATACTGGGGGTGAATGGCATTAGCCATGCCGGCCTGACCCTGGTGCTTTGGATGCGTACCCAGCCCCTAAAGCAGTACGCCGTAGGGCGGGAATTTCGCCGCCGATTGCGGTTGGCCCTGGAGCAAGCCAACATTACCATCGGCATACCGCAGCAAAACATTACCAGTGGCCCAGAGGACTATGGCCTAACCGCTGAAATGGATGCCGGGGCGTTGGAGGGCTAGGACTCTATCAACCTTAACGTGACGGGTTGAGACCAGCAGAGGGGACGGGGAGATAGGGGGACGGGGAGATAGGGGGACGGAGAGGGATTTACTGCTCACTTAAATCTTGCTAGACCACTAGTCAAAAAGCACCCAGGGCCCTAACCCGGCGGTACGGCGTTACCAGACTGGCCCGGGGAGTCAGCCGGCAGGGCCGGCTGGGGCTCCAGCGCGGGGGAAGCAGCCCCCTCAGCAGGGGCTTCCCCACCGACGGGGGGTAACGGTGGGGCCACAGGGGCAGGGGGCCGGCCCACCGGCGACAGGGGCTGATTAATCTCGCTGTGGGTAATTTCAGTTAAACGGCGGATTAACTCGCTGGCTCGTCCATCATTGTCAGGGCGCTGCACCAGCAGGGCGAGGGCATAGCGATGGCCATTGGCGGTATCCACCAGGGCCACATCCCCCAACAGGGTGGCGATATCGCCGGTTTTATTGGCCACGATGGTGCCATCCTGATTACCTATACCCGTGGGAATCAGACTGCGGTTGGCGGTGCGTTGCATGATGCTGAGCAGGCGATCGCGGGAGCGGGGGGACAGCAGGCCGCCCTGATCCACCAGGGCCATGAGCATGGCCAAATCACGGCTGCTGGCGGTATTAGTGCCCTCCAGGTCGGGCAGGGGGTTGCGCAGCACCGTAGCGGTTAACCCCCACTCGGCAAATTTCTGATTGAGCACCTCCACGCCCCCCAGGGCGTCGATGATCATATTGGTGGCGGTGTTATCGCTGTTGATAATCATGCGACTGGCCACCTCCAAGGCGCTGTACTCACTACCAACCGCCTCATTGGCCAGGGTGCCAGAGCCGCCAGCCACCTGGGTTTCCTGCAGGGCCAGGGTTTGGTTGAGGGCCAGGGCGCCACCATCCACCTGCTGTAAAAACGCCACCAGGATCGGCACTTTGATGGTGCTGGCCGCCGGCAGGGCCTGGTCGCCCTCGAGGTCGAGGTAGTGGCCGGAGTCCAAATCAAGGGCGAAGATCGAGGGGGTGAGGCCGGGGGTGAGGGTAATCAGTTGTTCCACCTGGGCCTTAAACCGGGTGAGCTCGCTGCTGAGCTGCAGATCGGTGACCTGGTGGGGCAGACGCCCCGTGGCCAGGCCCCTACCGCTATTGGCGGGGGCTTGGGCCGCGGTCAGGGGCTCGGGGGCGCTGGCATCTTGCTTGGCGGGGCTAAGGGCGGCCAACAGAGTGCCGGCGATGGCGGCTACACCCACGCCGAGGATCAGCAGACGCATCAGATAAAGAACGGAACGGGGGGCCCTGGGTAGGTTAGGAACCACGGCCCGCGGCCGTCGGATTCGGACCTGGTCGGGCCCGGCGACCGCGGATGGGGCGCCAGGGGTGGGGTTTTGTCGGGAATCTGGCGATCGCAGCGGCACCGGATCACCCGATTGGCCATAGCCCCCCCGGTCTGCCCCCTGAGGCTGAGAGGCCGCAGATCGGGAGGAGTTCAGCGGGGTGACCTTACCATAGTCTGGGCCAGAACGTTGGGGCCGGCGTTGCTGAGGAAAAGCTGTTTCGGGATAGGTACCCTGGTTGGTCTCGAAACGGGATGGGGAGCTGCGGTAAACACCCCTGGCTTGAGGAGCCTTTTCAGTCCCGTTAGGCGAGGCTGGGGCCAGATCCGCTGGTCCAGAGGGCCGCAACCCCGAGCGGAGGGTAGGCCTGACAGCCCTAGGACGGGCCGGTAGGCGCGGCATGGTGAGCCTGGGCCTAACCTCCTCCCCCGGGGGGCTAGGGGGTGTGGCGGTAGGTTGGGCTGGGTTGGCGCTGGAGCCCATATCAAAGGTCATATGCTTATACTGGCGCCACTGGTTACGACGATTAGACAACAGCGTTGCGTCGGCCCTCGTGGGATTGACGGCGACGCCCTCGCCTTGACCGCCAGCGGCGGCGGATGGGGTGACCTCAGGGGTCTGGACAAAGGGATTGTCATTTTGGGGGACGGATCCGTAGGTGCCAGCCTGGGGGAGGGGGCTAGGGGGATCAGGGGCCTTAGCCTGGGGACGTCCCAGGGGGTTAGTCCAGCTTCGAAAGGAGGCCGGTCTGCGATCGCCAAACTGTGCCATAGGATGCCTTACCACTCCACTACTAACCCGGGCTACTGTCCCTGCGGTAGACCTCACCAGGGGTTAGGGGAGATCCTGTCCGCGAGCTAGGGCCCAATTAATCTGCCGCAGAACGCCCCTAAGCATAGCCAACTCCTGGGAATTGGGATCACTACGATCTAGCAATTGTCGTAGTTTAGCCATGCGTGAGGCGGCGGTATGGGGGTAAAGATAACCGATCTTTAGCAAAATGGCTTCTAAATCTTGACAGAATCCCTGCCGTTGCTGCCAATCCGCCGGTGGATCGGTGGACCTGGATGCCGGGCTAGATGCTGTAACCGCCTGCCGATGGAGCAGATAGCTACACACCGCCACCGCCTGGGCCAGGTTAAGGGAGGGATAGGTATCACTGGCGGGAATTCTGATCCAGCGCTGGGCATGGAGCAATTCCTCGTTACTCAGACCCCGGTCCTCCGGACCAAACACCAGGGCTGAGCGGAGTTGCTCTTCGGGATCGGTGGGTAATAGCCAGGGCAAGACCGCCTCCGGCCACTCTAACCGCTGGGCCTGGGGCTGCTGGCGACCGGTGGTGGCCACCACCCGCTGACAACCGGTCAGGGCCGCCGCTAAACTGTCTACCACCCTGGCCTGGTCCAGGATATCCCCCCCATGTACCGCCATCTGCCGAGCCAGGGGGTCCTGCAGGTGACAGCGGGGGTTTACCAAAACCAGTTGGGTTAGCCCCATATTCTTCATCACCCGGGCCACCGATCCCACATTTAGAGGACCGGCCGGTTCCACCAACACCAGACGCAGCTGTTGTAGTGACCAGGGGGGCATGGCTAGGCTCCTCCCCTCCGGTGGGCGGCATAGCCAGGCTTAGGACTGGGGTTTGGAGTGGCTTTCATAGGTTTCGTAGGCCGCCACAATGCGTTGAACCAGGGGGTGGCGAACCACATCGGCTTGCCCCAGGCGGCAGAAAGCAATCCCCTCCACGGACTGGAGAATTTTCTGGGCCATCGCTAGACCCGAACTCTGGTAATTGGGCAGATCGGTTTGGGTGGTGTCGCCGGTCACCACCATGCGGGAATGGAAGCCCAACCGGGTCAGCACCATTTTCATCTGGGCCGGGGTGGTGTTCTGGGCTTCGTCGAGAATCACGAAGGCATTACTCAGGGTGCGCCCCCGCATGTAGGCCAGGGGGGCGACCTCAATGATGCCCCGCTCCATTAAGCTAGCGGTCTTTTCCGGATCCACCAGTTCGTGAAGGGCATCGTAGAGGGGGCGCAGATAGGGGTTGACCTTTTGCTGCAGGTCTCCCGGTAAAAAGCCCAGGCGCTCCCCCGCCTCCACCGCCGGTCGGGTGAGAATGAGCCGTTCGTATTCATTGTTGAGCAGGGCCTGCATGCCCACCAGGGTAGCCAGAAAGGTCTTGCCCGTACCGGCTGGCCCCGCACAAAAGATCAGATCATGGCTGCGCAGGGCCTTTAGGTATTGTTTTTGCCGAAAGGTTTTAGCCCGTACCACCTGGCCCCGGCGGGTGCGGGCCACCACATCCTGGTGCAGATCCTGCAGTTCCCCCAGGCGATCGCTATGGAGGGCCTGACGAGCAGTGATAATATCCGCACTGGTGATGGTCTGCCCCTGGCTCCAGAGGGGATGCAACGCCTCCACAATCTGCTGGGCCAGCAGTGCCCCCGCCTCACTGCCGGAGATCAATAGCTCCTGCCCCCGCAAGACCAATTGGGCCCCCGTTTGCTGGGCCAAAAACCTCAGGTTTTCATTGCCATACCCCGATAGCGCCATGGCGCTATCCGCAGTAGGCATTTCAATCCGCGTGGGGGAAGACATTTAAAGACTAGGGCTTGGGCCGGAGTTGAGGCTTGGCCGGTTTGGGCGGGGAGCGATGGGGACGACTATCGTGGGAACCGTCAGCCCCCTCTACCCCCGACGCTCCATAAACATCGAAGTGGGCTGACCAACCCCAGAGCATGGCGGTAGCCCGCACCACCTGGCGAATGGCCTGGATATTGCGGCCACCCCGGCCAAATACCTTACCCCGCTCCTCCCCATTAAAGGCGATGCGAATCCACACCTTGGCCAGGGATTGGTTGGTTTCGCAGTCCACCCGCAAAGCCTCCGGAGAGTCTAAAAAGGGCTCCACTAAAAACCTAACCAATCCTGAGAAATCAGGGGTGCTCATGGTTACAACAGAGGCTCACAGGGTCAGATCGGGCACTGGGGAGAGAGAATCTTAGGAGGCGGAGGACTGAGCCTTGACCTGCTCAAACACGTTAGCTTTTTCCAGTATATGGCGCACGGTCTTAGTGGGCTGGGCCCCCTGCTGCAAACGACGGACAAGGGCAGGCATGTCTAAGCGAGTTTCGTCGGTGCGGGGGTTGTAAAAACCCAGCTCCTCCAGGGGACGGCCGTCGCGACGGGCGTCGCTATTCATAGCAACAATCCGGTAGCTAGCCTCTCGCTTCTTACCAAAACGCTTTAATCGCAGCTTAATCATGGGTTAACAGCACCATTGCCAGAGAGAAATTAAGTTGATAGCCATACCCTGTCATTCTAATCACAAACAGGGTAAGCCAGTTTTCTATCGTAACAGCGCGTAGAAACCTTGACAAGATACCCGTTACTGCCCTCGATCAATAGCCCCGGCTGGGCGGGGGCAGTTAGTCAAACCCATGGCGGAAAGAATCGCGGACAGAATCACTCTGGCAGCGACACCAAACCTAATCCTCATGGTCATCAAAGGGATCGGCGAGCTGCTTAGACGGGGGCCCAAAGGAGAGGTAGAGGGCGAAGCCAGTGACGGCCACCAAAACCGCTCCCACAGAAATAATAAGAACTGTTGCAGGTTCCATAAAATCGATCAGAATAGGAATCCTCTCCATCCTATAATATTACGAACTATTAAAGTTTTAATTCTGGTAAGGATCCATGGCGCAACGGACTTGGTTAGGAGACATCCTTAAGCCTCTCAACTCCGAATACGGTAAGGTGGTTCCCGGTTGGGGCACCACACCCCTGATGGGGGTCTTCATTGGCTTGTTTTTTGTTTTCCTGCTGATTCTCCTGCAGCTCTATAACTCCTCCATTATTTTGGATAGTTTTGACGTTGACTGGCGCAGTATCGGCAGCTAAAACCCAATTCTATAGGGACGTGCAGCCGCCAGTGGGAGACCTTGCTCAAGGTCTCCCACTGGCGGTTAGAGTTTTTGACTGACGGGTGCCCTTTCCCCCATCCTCCCTGGACTGCAAACACCCCAAAGCCGTCAAACCCGTCCCTGACGATCTACACTGGTCAGCAAGCAACGATTAGAGGAGTTGGTGATGAACGTTTTTGGTGTGGGTTTGCCAGAGATGGCCTTAATCTTAGTGCTGGCCCTACTGGTGTTTGGGCCTAAGAAGCTGCCGGAAATTGGCCGCAGTTTAGGTAAGGCGCTAAAAGGCTTCCAGCAGGCCTCTAAGGAGTTTGAGGAGGAGTTTAAGAAGGAAGCCCAACAGCTGGAGAAAACCCTGACCAGCCCCATGAAGGCCTCCCTGGAGACCGAACCCCCCAAAGCCCTCTCTCCCCAGGACGCCAACCTCGATGGGGAGGGGCCAACCAGCGATGACTCCGGCGATCTGGTGGCGGCCCAGGCCGTGGATCCTGGGGTTGAGTCCCCCAGTTCCCCCTAGCCTCCTCCCCACCATGACCTCGTCAACGCCGCTACCCCCCGCCCCGATTAGTCTGGTGGCGGGCCTGGGTAACCCTGGACCTAAGTATGACGGCACCCGGCATAATATTGGCTTTGAGGTGGTGGATCGCCTGGCTCAGCGCTGGCTCATCCCCCTTAAGCTAGATCGTCGCTTCCAGGCGGAGTACGGGGTTGGCAGCCGGGGTGCGGGCCAACGCCTGCATCTGATCAAACCCCAGACCTACATGAACCGTTCCGGCCAGCCCCTGCGGGCTACCCTGGATTGGTTCAAGCTTTCCCCCGCCGCCCTCCTGGTGATCTACGACGATATGGATTTACCGGTGGGTCGTCTGCGGCTGCGGCTGTCGGGCTCCGCCGGTGGCCATAACGGCATGAAGTCGGTGATTGACCACTTGAAAACCCAGGACTTTAGTCGCCTGCGCATTGGTATTGGGGCCGGTCGCCAGCCCGCCGACCGGGATGGGGCGGTAATTTCCCATGTGCTGGGGAATTTCTCTAAGGCGGAGCGGCAGATTATGGATAGGGTGGTGGACACGGCCCTGGAGGCGGTGGAGACCTGTATTACCGCTGGGGTGGAAAAGGCCATGAACCTCTACAATGCTCTGGACCTGCAACCCTAGTGGGGCGAGGCCCAAGTTAACCCACCCCTTGTGGCTCCTGACTACTAATGCCCCATCGCCCTAGCCATCCCTTTCCCCCAGGGGCTCACAACCTGTCTCCCTGGGAGAATCGCCGCCCAGGGTGTCCAGCATGGCCGCCATCTTCATCTCCACCTCGGTATTTTCCCGAGCCGGGTCCGATTCCGCCATCACCCCCGCTCCGGCCTGCACAAACAGGCGGGGGCCGTATTTGTACATACCCCGAATGGTGAGAATAAAACGGCAATTGCGGCCAGCGATCCAGCCCACGGTGCCGGCAAACAGCCCCCGGGGAAAGGGTTCCACCTGCCGCAACAGGGCGATCGCCTGGGACTTGGGCACCCCACTGACCATGGTGCTGGGAAACAGGGCCAGGGCCGCATCCAGGCAGTCTTGATCGGGGCGCAGTTGGCCCCGGATGGTGGAACTGAGGTGCATAATCTGGTTGTGCTGGACCACCTCCAGCAAGCGATTGACCACCAGGCTGTCGGGTTCGCAGTAGGGGCCCAACTCCCGCAGCATTTGTAGCAGGGCCAGGGTGTGTTCCGCCAACTCCTTGCGATCGGTAAGCAATTGCTTAGCAATCCGACTATTCTCCATGGCGTCTTTGCCGATAATCCGGGTGCCCGCCAGGGGGTTAGCGGTAATCTTACCCTGATCGATATTGATGAATAGCTCCGGTGAGGCGATCACCGCCCCCACGGTGCCAAAGTCCATCAAAATGGCATCGGTGTACTTTTGCCTGGCACAATATTCAGAAAATAGCGGCAGTAGATCAACGTCGCGGTTAAACCCCAGGTAGCGGGAGATCACCACCTTAGTAATTTCCTCGGACAGGTAGTTTTTAGCGGTAGCCACCGCCTCAATAAAGGCGGCCTCCGAAAACTCCCCATCCGGCACCATGGGGGGGAAGTCAACCGGTGGCGAGCAGGGGGGAGCCTCCAGGGCCAGGGGTAAAATGGTGTCATCTTTCCCAAAATATTCGACCTTTTCGGCGGTGATCGATAACCGATGGGCCGGTATAAAAAACTGCACCAGGGGAAAGGCCGTACTTTTGTCAGGGGCCAGCCCCTGGTTGCTATCCCAGGCATCAAAGCCGATATAGCCAAACAGTTTATTCCCCTGGGCTGCCGCTTGCTGGCTGAGATCCTTAACCATGGCCACCCAGTCCTGCGGACCCTCGGCTTCACCGTTGAGACAAACCAGGTGCCGCTGCGCCTGCCAGCCAATCTCGACAGTCCCCTGGTGGATATGGAGGTAGTAGGGCAGGGTCAATCGGTTTTTTGCCCTGAGCCAATGGAGAATGGAAATTGACCTTAGTCTGCTGGTGCGCTGATTGGGTAAGTCATTGGCATACATCGGTCAAAGGACTGGGGTTGAGGACTGGAGGCTAGGGTATAGTAACCTCTTCCCGGTGCCCCAGGCTAGCCTGGGGCGGTCCTGGAAACCCTAGGGCCCTATCGCCCTAGCCATTAGCGGCGACGGCGGTTGCCTGGGGTTGACGGGTTACCTGATAACGTCATTCCATTATCCTCAGTAGCTAGAAAACCCATGATCACAGGTGGCTTTAGCTGGCTTTGTCTGTAGGAGGGCGGCGATCGCGTTTCGCTTTGCTCTCAGCTTGTAGACCTGGGGGAGGGGGCTACAGGCGCAGGGCGTAAGGCGGATAGAGAAGTCTATCTAAGGGTGAGGGAGTCGGTAGCAAGGGCTCCTGATTACTGACCACTGATCACTGACCCCTCGCTTCGCTTTGCTCTCGGCTTGGAGACTTGGGAGAGTGGGGGCCAGGGGTGAAGGTGATGGGCAGGTAGGTTGGCAAAGAGGCTGGGGA
>JAYKIM010000018.1:0-5926 GCA_035286245.1 Cyanobacteriota bacterium
TAGGGGATCCTTTAAGGGGGGGATAGTCAGAGCTCAGCAGCTAGGAGAAATAGGCGAATTTATACCAGGATCTACCAGGTTATGCGCAGCAGGATAAGGCGATGTATCTTTACCAGCCCTAAAAAAAACCGACAGGCCTGAGTAGACCGTCGGTGAGTCTTGTGTTCCCTGTAGATGACTCGAATAAGGCTGAGTCGCTAATTAGTATCAGGCTAAGCGCAAAGAATGCCTAGCGTTTCCCTCACAGCCGTAGGTGACATTGATCACATAGGACGGTTGCCAGTCCAGTGACGACAAGACTGGTAGCCCCTTGTCAGCATTTTGCCATCCCCTCTCCAATGCCTATTCTCCATTCTGACCCACTACTGATCATGACTATCCTTCGTTTAACCGTTCCCAACATGGCCTGTGGCGCCTGTGCCGAAACCATCACCCAGACGATCCAAAGTTTAGACCCTACCGCTAAGGTCACCACTAACCTGGATACTAAGCTAGTGGAGATTAACGCCAATATTCACGAGGTCGCCATCACCGCCGCCATTAAAAAGGCGGGCTATACGGTGCAGTTATAGGCCGACGGATGGGTTGAGGGACCCGCGGGTAACCCCCAGTTGACTCTGGAGATGGAACTGGCGCCACAGTTGGGGGCCAGTAATTTTTTCTGCTAGCAGACGGTGATACTGATCAATCACCGCCATTACCTGTTCAGGGGACTCCTGCAGAAACTCCAGGCGGAAGTGCCGGGCCCCAGCCTGGATCAAGCGGTGGGCATAGTCTGCCCCGGTTTGGGCGACACCGTTAAATAGGGTATTACGACAACCGGCATCGGCCTGCAGGGGGTGTTCGACACCTACGCGATCGCGCAGGGATACCTGGTGGCGTTCGCAGGGCCGGCCGCAGTCTCGGAAGTCCTTGCCGATGGAAAGAAAGGCGCAGAACACACAGTGCTCCATATGGAAGAGGGGCATGTGCTGGTGCAGGGTGATTTCGAACCACTGGGGGGGGGCCATGGCCAGTAAATCCACCAGTTGATCGATGTTGAGGTCGTAGGAGGCGGTTAGCCGTTCCAGACCGTAGCCCTCCATCAGGTGGGCAGCGGTGAGTGGATTGGCGACATTGAAGGAAAAGTCGCCAATGCAGGGGTGGTCGGCAAAGTACTGGAGCTGGTCGTAGTTGCGCACCAGGTAACCATCAGCGTGGGAACGCCGCACCTGTTCAAGGATATAGGTTTCCCCTGGCTTGCTAATGCGGGGGGGAGCGACCCAGAGGGTTTGGCCCCCATGGCGACGGTGGCAACGGAACCAGTCGATGGTGTCCCGGTAGGTGGCGGGGTTTTCGGCCTCATAGTAGATGACCTCCAGTCCCGCCGCGATCGCCGCCTCTAGTTGGGACCGCTGGCGCACCAGGACGGTTAACCGGGGAGCCGCCGCGGCCGCCGCCGCAACTGGCGGCAACAGTTGGGCAAGGGTTGCCCCCGATCGCAGCTGCCAGCCAGGGGGCTGGGCCCGCTGGGCCTGGAGTTGCTCCACCAGCGATCGCCGCAGTTGATTCAGATCCTTCAGGGGTAGCATCACCGGGGCAGCCAGGTGATTGGCCAGATGCTCGAGGAAAAAAGGAGTCTGGCCTAAGCGCCCCAGCTGCTGTTCCAGGCGATCGGTGGTCAGGGGTTGGGAATGGGCCGCCACCAGGGGCATGGTGGAGCAGACCTCCACCCGATGGCCCCGATGGTCATCGCCGGTCACCCTCAGGGGTTGACCGACATCCCCATAGACCGCCAGGCTAAGGGGGCGACGGTGATGAGGTTGGGATCCGCGAAAGCTCTGCTGGAGGTCCTTTTCCAGGGCCGGATCACTGGTTTTCCAGACCCGGTCCCCCACCTGGATGCGCTTTAGGTTAAGGCTGTGGCGGCCAAACTGTAGCTCCACCTGTTGCCCTTGGGGGATAACGTGGTAGATCCGGCCCCCCTGCTCCGCCGCCGGATCCCCCTGGTCAAAGGCTACCCCATCCCCCGCCTTGACCGGGGCCTGGGGCTGGAGCCAAACCCCCTGGGGGGTGACCCGGCTGACCTGGCCCAGGTAGACCCCCCGTTTTTTACCAAAGCGCCCATGGACCAGGGCCTGGTTATCTACTCCCCGTAACCACCCGGAATAAAGTCCTCGGGAGAAGGCCATGGCCAGTTCGTAGTGTTCCTCGGCATCGGCAGGGCAGGGCACCGCAGACTGGGCGCAACGATCCAGGGCCCGGCGATAGGTGCGGGTGACGCTGGCGACGTATTCTGGGCTTTTTAAGCGGCCTTCGATTTTCAGGGAGCGGACACCGGTGGCGATCAACTCCGGTAGGACATCGATGCCGGCTAGATCCTGGGGACTGAGCAGGTAGCGGCGATCGCCCAAATCCTGCAGCTGGCCATCCACAATCAGATCGTAGGGGAGACGGCAGGCCTGGGCGCATTCCCCCCGGTTAGCGGAGCGCCCCCCCAGGGCCTCACTGGTCAAACATTGGCCGGAATAGGCCACGCAGAGAGCTCCATGGACAAACACCTCCACCGGCAGGGACAGTCCCTGGGATTCCAGATCCCGTTGGATGCGGTGGATATCCTGGATCGAACATTCCCGGGCCAACACCACCAGGTCGCACCCCAGGGACCTGGCAAAGGTCACCCCAGCCGCACTGGTGATGGTCATTTGGGTGGAGGCATGGAGAGGAAAATCGGGGGAAAGATGACGGATTAACCGACAGAGCCCCAGGTCTTGGACGATGGCGGCATCAACGCCGGCCGCCATGATGTGGCGTAGATCCTCTTCCATGGCCGGCAGTTCATCGGCAAACACCAGGGTATTGAGGGTGAGATAACCCTTCACCCCTCGCTGGTGTAGAAAACCCATTAGCTCCGGCAGATCGGCGAGGGTGAAGTTATCAGCCCGCAGCCGGGCATTACTGCGATCAAGACCAAAGTAAATGGCATCTGCGCCGTTTTCAACGGCGGCCCTGGCACAGTCCCAATTGCCGGCAGGGGCCAATAGTTCGGGGAGGGAGACAGAGGCCATGGCTAGGGAGGGAGGAAGCAGTAGAGCTCGGCTTAACCGGTGGGGGGTAGACCGGTCAGGGCACCCCGGATGACTGACAGGGGCCTAATCCTCGTCGTCTAAATCGAGGCTATCGTCGTCGTCGTCTTCCTCAAAGCTGTCATCGCCTCCCATCAGATCGGAGATTTCCTCACTCTCCGCCTCATCTGGGAAATTTTCCCCCGTATCCCGACTGCGCAGGCGACCAATCCGCTCCAGCCAGGCCAAAATCGACACATCTCCGGGGGAGGGTAGGATGGGCGCCTTAGCACTGCGGGGCACCTGCTGCAGGGAGGGATTATAGATTTCTGAGGCCATGGGTATAGGTTTGCCTAGAATGGCAGGAAAGACAGTGCTACCGATTGTAACAGGGCTGGGGCCGACTGGTGATCGCTAAAGAATTAGCCAACCGTCGTCGCCAGAATTTTCTCCGTTAGTTTTTCCGGCACTGGATCAAGGTGATCGTAGCTCCACTGGAAGAAACCTACCCCCATGGTCAGAGATCGCAGCTCCAGGATCATGGTTTGCATTTCCGCTTGGGGCACGTAGCCCCAGACCAAATCCCACCCAGACCAATCAGCCTTGCCATCGTAGCCAAGAATTTGACCCCGTCTACCACTGATTAGCTTCAACACACTGGCGGTGTAGGGATTAGGAATGGAGATCTCCACCCGAACAATGGGTTCCAGCAGGGTGGGTTGACCGGTGACCATGCCCTGCTGCATGGCCAGGCGAGCCGCCTGTTTAAAGGCCTGGTCGGAGCTATCAACATTGTGGTAAGAGCCATGGGTGAGGGTGACCGCCACATCCACCACCGGAAACCCCAGGGGCCCCTGGTGCAGGTAATCCCGCACGCCGGTCTCCACACTGGGAATATATTGCCTGGGCACCACTCCCCCAACGATGGTGTCTTTAAAGATAAACCCATCCCCGCGGGGCAGGGGTTGAATGGACAGGTAAACATCGCCAAACTGACCATGGCCGCCGCTCTGGTGCTTATAGCGCCCATGCACCGACTCCACCCCCTGCCGAATGGTTTCCTTGTAGGGCACCTGGGGCAGGTGGCTGGTCATGGGCAGGTTATATTTGCGATGCAGGCGATCGATGGCCAGGTTAAGATGAACGTCCCCCTGCCCCCAGAGGATCACCTCATGGGTATCGCCGTGCTGTTCCCAGGCCAGGGAGGGGTCTTCCTCCAGTAGTTTGGCGATCGCCGCCGACAGTTTCACCTCATCACTGCGGTGGGCCGGCATAATCGCCAGGGCATAGACCGGATCAAGGCGGGGAGCCTGGGGTAAAGGGGCCGGCGGAGTAGCCCCGGCACCCAGAGTCTGGCCGGTTTGGGCATGATCCAAACGAGCAATGGCCACGATCTGGCCCGCTTCGGCCCGGGTCAGGCTGGTTTGTTGGTTGCCCATCAGGTCGTAGATACCCCCCAGGCGATCGCCGTTTAAACTATCCCCATCCTTCACCTCACCCCGCCAGACCCGCACCAGGGACAGCTTGCCCCCGTGAGGGGTGTAAAAGGTTTTCAGCACCTGACCCAGGGGCTGACCCCCAGCCTCAATGCCTCGATGGTGGCGGGTCACCTCTGGGGCTGGGGCCTCCTTCGCCAGGGCCTCCAGCAGGGGACGCACACCGTAGTCCGCCTGGGCCACTCCCAAGAACACCGGCACAATCAGATCAGCCCCTAGCTCCAGGCGCAGATCCCGAACAATTTCCTCCTGGGGTGGCACGATGTCCTCCAACAGCTCCTCCAGCAGATGATCATCGTACTCCGCCAGGGCCTCCAGCATCTCTGACCGAGCCGCCTGTTCCTCCGCCTGGAGGGAGGCGGGCAGGGGCACCGGGTCAGGGGCAGCGCCGGGGTGGTAGTGAAAGGCCTGCTCGGTCACCAGGTCAATAAAACCCACTAATTCGTGGTTCTGACGGATGGGATACTGTTGGGGAATAATCGGTCGCCTCGACACCTGGCGGAGCGCCGCCAGCACCTCAGCAAAACTACCACTCCCCCGGTCTAGTTTATTGATCCAGATCAGGTGGGGAATTTCCCAACTATCGAGAAACTGTAGCAAAGGAGCCAGGGTGAGCACCCGATCGGGATCAGCTTCACAGACAATGATCGCCCCATCTACCCCGATCAGGGCGTGGTTGCTCTCCTGCTGTAATTCCACCGAACCTGGACAATCAAGGAAGGTAAACTCAAGGTCACCATAGCGGGTGCTAGCCACATTCAGCTCCACGGTCATGTGGCGTTGCCGAGCTTCAGGGGTACTATCCCCGATGCTGTTGCCATCGGTCACGCTACCCTTGCGGGTGGTCGCACCGGTGACAAATAAAATACTTTCCAGCAGGGTGGTTTTGCCACTGCCATAGGTGCCCACCAGGGCAATATTGCGTCGTTCTAAGACGCTCCCTGAAACAGCATTCCCGGTCATGGTCAACTCCTTAATGTCCCTCACAGCGGGCTAGTTAAGGTTCTAGGGATAGGTCTTCCCCTACCGGTGGTGACCCCTGCTAGAACCGGTCTAGTTTCCAGGTTAACCCGCCCCTTCGGTCTTGCCTAAGCAGGTTCTAGAAAGTTCATGTGTTAACGTTTTGTAACTTCTCAATAACCGCTGGTAAGGCGGCGGATGTGGAACTGGGAAGGGGGTTGTCAAGAGAGCAAAGATCTGGTCTAACAAAGGAATGAGTCTAGTACCTGAGGCCCTGAAATCCATGTCGCCATCAGAGATGCTTTCCGAGATCGAGAGGTTGCTGGAAGTCGTGCGCCAGCAACAGCAGCAGATCCAGTCGCAGCAGGAAATGATTGAGCGTCTGGAAAATCAGGTGACGCAACAAGGGGAGCGGATCAAACAATT
>JAYKIM010000019.1:0-25365 GCA_035286245.1 Cyanobacteriota bacterium
CTATGGCGCCGCTACCTGGTGAATAATCCCCTGTTTGTGCTGCTGTTTGCGGCCCAGGTGATCGGCGATCGCTGGCAGCGCCACCGCCCCTAGGCCAACCGTTGCAGCAGGTGATCCCCCACCCGCAGGGCATTGGCGATCACCGTCAGGGCCGGCCCCAGGCTAGAACTGGAGGGGAAAAAGCTGCTGTCCACCACGTAGAGGTTATCTAGCTCATGGGTGCGGCAGTCAAGGTTGAGCACGCTGGTGGCCGGGTCTGGCCCCAGGCGACAGGTGCCGCACTGGTAGGCCACCACCGACAGCGGGGCCTGCCCCCGGGGGTGGACCTGGGACTTGACGAACAGGGGGCTCTGGGCCTCCAGGGTTTTGAGTTGATCGAGCCAGCGGTACACCAGGCGATCGTGGGCCTCCAGGTTGTTGGGGGTAAAGTGGACGTAGAGTTTATTTTTTTTCACCTCCACCCGGTTGTTGGGGTCCGGCAGGACTTCGCTCATCACCCACCAGGCCATGGAGCGGGTGGCCAATTGCCTCAGGCCGGCATTGGGCATCAGCCGGGTCACCAGGGAGAGCACCGGTGGCGACTCGGCAAAGATGGCATCCTGCAAAACGCTACCCATGTTTTGGATGTGGCCCATGGGGTAGGCAAACTGGTCGTCGCCCCAGTAATAGTCATTGATACCCAGGGATCGGGCGAAGCTGGCGGGGTTGGGCTCAGCGGTGACCTGCACAATGGAGGTGAGCTGCAGCTTCATCAGGTTGCGCCCCACCTGGCCGGAGCCGTTGGCCAGGCCCTGGGGATGGCGATCGCTGGTCGATCGCAGCAGCAGGGCGGCGGAGTTGATCGCCCCCGCCGCCAGCACAATCATGTCGGCGGTGAAAATATAGACCTGACCCTGGAGGGTGGCCTGCACCCCCCGGGCGGCGGTGCCGCTGGGGTTGGTCAGGATGGTGGTGACCAGGACGCCGGTTTTCAGGGTGACATTGCTAAAGGTGAGGGCCGGCTCCACCCCAAACACCTCCGCATCACCGGTGGGGTCATCCTCCCGCAGGGAGAGGGAGAGGGGCAGGGGGTAGGGATGGGTGCCCTGGCGCTGGAGGGCCTCCACCACCGGCTGCATCAGGGGGGGGTGGGGCACCGCCGGGTAGGGGTAGGGGCCAGAGTGGGGCGGCTCGGTGGGATCCGGGTCACCGTCACCATGCACCTGGTAGAGGGCCTCCGCCTGGCTGTAGTAGGGCTCAAGGTCGCCATAGGAGAGGCCCCAGGCGGGGGACTGGCCGGTTTGCAGGGTCACCGCCCCAAAGTCCTTTTCTCGCAATCGTTGCAGAACGGCGCCGTAGATTTTAGTATTGCCGCCGAGGGTGTACTGGGTTTGGGGGGTGAAGGGCTCCCCGGCGTCGTCGTACCAGTCCTCCGGGGCATGGTAGCGCTGCTTTTGGAAGATATCGACCCCACTGACATTCTGATCCGCCAGGGCCATGGCCTCCCCCCGCTCCAGCAGCAAAATCCGCCGACCGGAGGGGGCCAGCCGCTGGGCCAGGGTGCCGCCGCCGGCACCGGTGCCGACGATAATTACGTCGTAGTGTTGATCGTCAAGAATCATGGCTTTGCCCGTTTGCGATGGTGATGCCGATGGATGGTCAAGCCCGGGGGGAGGTGGGGGGTCAACTGCCCCGATTCTAAGCCTGTCCCCTAGAGAATATCAAACCCCTGGGGGGATCTCGGTATGGAACAAAACCATCGGGGTTGGCCATGGTTACCCTGGCTGTGGATCCGCCAGGATTGCCCTGAGCACCCTTCTGAGCTGGTTACCAGCCCTTCTCCAGATGCGCCAGCCTCGTTCCATGGCTTGGAAGTGGTCTCGGGGTCTGTGTATCCGGACCATCAAATCAAATAGGATGGAGAAGGCGCTCCTTCTCTTCCCTGGCTAACTCTATGGAACCCATTGGGGTCATTAGGGAAGATGGGCGCGGTTTCTTCACAGTGGAGGGTTAGGTTATGGCAGGGGCGAACACGGCAACGACAACGGCGTTTTGTCAGGGGATTCAGTATTTTGGCGCACCATTACCGGAGTTTGACCGCTACGGCCAGACCCCGGCCATTGCCCCTGGCCACACCGCCATCAGCTCCCCCCAGGACCCCGGGGCAGTGTACCAGACCCTGCTGGCCGCCGACGCCCTCCGCTACCTCACCCTGCAAATGACCGCCAGTAAGGAATCGGGTCACCCCGGTGGGTTTGCCAGCATTGCCGAGGCGATCGCCGCCCTGGTGATGTTGGGCCACAAAAACCTGGTCACCGAGGTGGGCCACCATGCTCCGGGCTTCTACAGCCATGGCTTTCTAGACCGCTCCCTGGAGGCCATGGGGATTACCACGGTGGAGCAGTTGTGCGATCGCTTCCGGGAGACCCATGGTCTGCTGGGCCACCTCTCGGGGCAAATCCCCGGCCTGCTGGCTCCAGCCGGCCCCCTGGGCCAGGGCCAGCACTTTGCCATGGCGGGGGCCAAACTCCACAGCGGCGTCCTGTTCCCGGTCACCATTGGGGACGGCGGCCTGGGGGAACCCTACGTGGTCAGCAGCATGGCCCACTTCCACACCGCCTACCCCCAGGTGACCAACTTCCTGCCCATCCTGGTCTGGAATGGCTACTCCCAGGAGCACCACAGCATGGTGTCCACCCAGAGCAATGCCAAAATGGTGGACTACTGGCGGGGCAACGGCTTTGCCCAGGTGATCCTGGTGGATGCCAAGGACTACGACGATGCCCACCAGGGCGGCGACTATGTGGATAGCACCGCCTTCTCCTTCCCCCAGCGGCTGGCCTTTACCAAAGCGGTGCTGGAGGCTACGGACCAGGCGGCGCGATCGGCCCTGGGGGGGCAATTGACGGTGCTGATCGTCAAGCAACTAAAGGGGGCGGGGGTACACAAGCGGGGGGCCCAGTCCCACAACCTCTACCCCGGCGACTCCCTCACTCGGGACTATATTGTGAAGGCCCTGGAGGAGCGGGCCCTGTCCCCCGCCGCCTGGCAACTGGTGCGCACCAACTACGAGCGGGCCATGGGCGGGCCCGCCGCCCAAACCGCCGTTACCGAAACCACCCTGCCCCTGCCAGACCTGGCCACCCTGCCCCTGACGGAGTTTCCGGTGGGGGGCGACAAACAGGTGGCCACCACCGCCATGGGGGTCCTGGTGGGCCATGTGGGGCAGCAGGACCCCCAGTTTGTGGTCACCAATGCGGACGGTAACGCCGCCTCCGGCATCAACAACATTAACCAGGCCTTGAAAATCATCCACCCCACCCCTGACCCCACCTACTTCCAGCAACCCCAGGGGCAGGTCTACGAACCCCTCAGCGAAGATGCCTGTGCCGGGCTGGCGGCGGCCCAGGCCCTGTTTGGGGCCCGCAGCCTGTGGTGCTCCTACGAGTCCTTTGCGATCAACGGGTTGCCCATCTGGCAAACCGTCACCCAGGCCATGGCGGAGCTGCGCCGCCCCACTCCCGCCACCGTCACCCTGTTTACCGCTGGCGCCCTGGAGCAGGGCCGCAATGGCTGGACCCACCAGCGCCCCGAGGTGGAAAACTACTTTGCCGCCATGATGCGCAATGGCAACGTGTTTCCCCTGTTTCCCACCGATGCCAACAGCATTCAGGTCTGCTACGACTGGGCCCTGGCCAGCCGCAATAAGGGCATCCCGATTACCGCCAGTAAGTCCCCCCTGCCGATTCGCACCAGTTTCGCCCAAACCCGTCAGGCCCTGGCGGAGGGGGCGGTGGAGCTGGCCAGCCAATCGGGTAGCCAAACCGTGGTCTTTGCGGTGATCGGCGACATGACCCTACTGCCGGTGTTTGAGGCCGCCGACCACCTGGCGGAGCTGGGGGTGGGCAGTCGGATTGTGTCGGTGGTTAGCCCCCGCCGCCTCTACCGCCCCAGCGATGTGGCCTGGGACCTCTGTAGTGAACCGGATGGGGAGTTTTTGGATGGGGCGGGCTTTGAACGGTTGTTTGGCGGTGATGCCCTGATTGGGGTCACCGGTGGCTCCAGTGCCATGCTGGAACCGCTGCTGCTGCGCAGTACCCTACCCCGGGATGTGTTTGCCTGGAAGCGGGGCGAAACCACCGCCACCGCCGGCCAAATCATGGCTTTAAATGGCCTCACCGCTGCTAACTTCGTGGCCCGGGCCCAGCAACTGCTGGGGGCCTAGGTCGCCCTCATCCTCCGGTAGCGCCCCAGCCCCCGCCAGGGGGCTGGGGCTATAGATTGATCGAGATGAACCCTCATGGCTAACCAGGGGTCTGACTGTGGTTAATTAATCCCCACTGCTGTCAGTAGGGTGGGGAAGCGGGGGAGCTTGCACGAACCTGGACCAGGCAAATTGGTAAGGTCCCAGGACTCCAGTGGATTAGCAGTAGCAGTCGTCAACAGCCGGAACTTTTAGTAGACCGGATGATGTCGTTGATGGCCACACCACTGCGATCACACCTGCTTAGTTCAAGAACCGTTATAGTATTAAGAGACAACATCATTTTCCCCAGGAAAAGATTTACTAAATGATTTGAGGTTGTTCCTGAAAGTATGGAGATATTGCGTTTTTCCTAGGATCAGTCGTTTGGCTGACAGGTCTACGTAGCTCCCATTCACTAAGTTCCGATAAAATTCTTGGCAAAGTTATTTATAAGGTTATGAACGTTAATATTTCTGAGCAGGCTCGCCATGCCACAGAGCCAGCATCAAAACCCTTGAGGGTTTTGATGCTGGCTGAGACTTGTAATCCAAACATGCCTTCCTTACCTCTTTTAGGCTACCAGTTCGCTCGAAGTATATCGCAACAGGTAGAGTTAGTGCTAGCTACCCAAATCCGTAATAAACCTGCGATTGACAAGGAAGGGTTGGGTAATGCTGAGGTTGTTTACTTTGATACTGAAAACGTTGCTGCTCTCTTGGATAAGCTAGGGCGGTTCCTGCGGAAAGGTAAGGACGTCGGTTGGAGCATACAAATGTTGGTCAACTATCCGACCCATCTTGCCTTCGAGCGGGCAGTATGGAATCGGTTTAAGGCAGATTTGCGTAACGGTCGGTTTGACGTGGTCCATCGGCTTACCCCGATGACGCCAACCACGCCTAGTTATATGGCTAGTAAATGCCCAATTCCTTTCGTGATTGGTCCCCTTAACGGGGGGCTGCCCTGGCCTCGACAGTTTACTCAGGAATTAAAGCGAGAGCAAGAACAAATAACTTACCTGCGGGAAGCTTATCGACTTTTTCCCTATTATCGTCCCACCTACAAGAATCCTAAGGCTATTTTGGCAGCCCATGCTCATACTATTAATGACCTGCCGGTCTCAAGCCGAAGTAAGGCGATCAATTTTCCAGAGAATGGATACGATCCCAACCTGTTCCCTATGGTTGAGCGTAGGCGTAGCGATCGCATGACGGTTTTATTTGCCGGACGCCTGGTGCCCTACAAGCAATCAGTGGTCGTGCTACAGGCTTTTGCCAATAGTCCCATTTTACAACGCCATCGCTTGGTGATAATCGGAGATGGTCCAGAACGGCCCAGGCTAGAGCAAATTGTTCAAGATTATGGACTTGAAGATTGTGTAGAGTTTTTGAGATCAGTTCCCTATGATGACTTTGCTCGAGTCATGCAACAGGCGGATATTTTTGCTTTTCCCTCAATTCGAGAGTTGGGAGGAAATGTGATTCTAGAGGCCATGGCTGTGGGCTTAACCTGTGTGGTTGTAGACTACGGCGGACCAGCTACTTTCATTGATACTGATCGAGGGGTGAAAATTGCCATGGGTGATTTTTCCCATCTCACCCATGAGTATCAAGTTACCCTTGAACATTTAGTTGCCCATCCGGATGAGGTTGTCAGGCTAGGAAAGGCGGCTCACGAGCACGCACTGCAATACTATTCCTGGGAGGTTCGGAGTCAAAAAATGTTGGAGATTTATAACTGGTGCATTGGTAGGTCTGACACTAAGCCAGATTATTGGCAGACCTATGGTAGTGGTGATGTCGTTCAAGACACCGAGAAAGTTGATTGAGTGACAAAGCAGGCCCTACCCACTCCCAGAGGATCCGCTTTACGGCTGCACCTCGCGGAATGTGTCAATGATTTTGAGACATTATGTTTGAAAAATTAGTCTAGCTCCTCGCGCTCTGAACGGCCCCAGCAACTCGGTCTCTGGGGCCGCTCAGAGCGGATTTAACTCGGGTGAAGTGCGATATGATCACCCCCCCTGCCCCTTTATCAAGGGGGGTACAGCGTGAAACCCTAACGGGCAGCCACTGGGCGGTAGGACTGAGCAATTGGGTGTCTCACTCTATCGAAAACCGCTATAGGGAGGACCGCCGGTGTTAGTCAGCCGGTGCTACTATGACCGTGATCATAGACCGTGATCATAGTTAGATCTGTCAAAGAAAGCATATATCGCCCTGGAGACAGCGGGTTTGTCAGCATTCTGTTGAGTCTCCCGGGGGGCAGTTCCGATTAGCTACAGAGGTCAGTGGACCACTCCTGGGAACCACGGCCTGGACGACACCTCACCTGGCGACCAACCCACACCAACTGCCACTTGGCGCCCTTCGCCTCAAATTCCATCCGGTAGCGCATGCCCTCTACGGAATCGTCAGGCCGGCCGGTCTGGAGTAGGGTGAGCACTGTCTCGGTTGGGGTTTGTTCCACAACCTCTACCGTTTGGCTAAAGTTACCTTCCCCTGGGTCCGTCAGGCCAAAGGCATTCAAGGCAATTTGTTGAGGATCGGCTCCAAGCCGTTGATCCTCAGGGGGTAGGGGGACTTCACTGTAGGCGGAACGCCCCTCCACGGTTTCCACAGCGGGGCTGGTGTCTGGCACCGCCACCGGATTGGAGGGGGCACAGGCGGGGAGGGTCAGAAACAGCAGCCCCAGCTTCAGAGCAGCGATCAGGGATTTCCGCAGCATAGGTGTTCGATATTAATAGCCGTAGCCCAGTGTAACAGGGCGGGGCTCGAACCCTTACCCTACCGATGACGGGGCTAAAAGAGAAACCTGACCGCTACAAAGCCAGCAATGGTGATCAACTGCAGGGTCATCATTGGTAGGCCGTAGGCCAGAAAGGTTTGGAAGGAAATCGACTTACCGTGTTGCTCCGCAATCCCGGCGGCCACGATATTGGAAGAGGCCCCCACCAGGGTGCCATTGCCCCCCAGGGTGGCCCCGAACATCATCGCGGCAAACAGGGGAAAGGTTTCGGGTGGCACCTGACCCGCAAACCCCTGGGAAAGCAGCTCTGGCCCCGCCAGGTTAGCCGTAACCAGGTATTCCTTCAACATCGGCACCATGGCCACCACCAGGGGAATATTGGGAATCACGCTGGAGAGTAATCCGGTGGCAACCAGCAGGAGTAGGGTTCCCAGGATCAGATTTTTACCGAGGATGAAGCTAAGGCCGTCGGCGGCATGGCTAATCACTCCAGTGTGCTGCAGGCCACCAATCAGCACAAAGATACTCATGAAAAAGACCAAGGTACTCCAGTCCACATCCCGGAGGATGGGCTGCACCGAGTCAATGCCACTGTGGTGGGTAAGCAGAAGACAAAGGGCCGCGCCCAACAGAGCGACTGCCGCCGGTGAAATCGGAATCGGCAAACTTTCACCCACCACAAAGAGGACCAACACCAGGGCGATAATCACCCCCCCCAGGGCTAACATGCGCGGATGGTTAATCACCGGATGGGGCAGCTGATCGAGGTTTGCTAGCTTGGTGTTCCAGATCGGTCGAAACAGAATGGGTAGCAGCGCCACGATGGTCGCCAGGGCCACCACCCCTCCTAGGCTAAGCTTAAGTAGGTAATCTAAAAAACTCAGGTTAATGGCGTCACCGACAATAAAGGTGGCTGGATCCCCGACCAGGGTAAGCAAACCAGCACTATTGGCGACGAACACCATCAAAATCAATAGGGGCACAAAGTTAACATTGATCTCCTGGGCCATGGGGGGAATCAGGGGAGCCAGCAGCATCACCGTTGTGGCATTGGGTAAAACGGCGCAGATCGGTGTGGTAATCGCCACAATGCCTAACAGCAGTCGTTTGCCCTCGCCCCTGGCCCTGAAGACCATCTGGGTGGCCAGGTATGCAAAGATATTAGTGGGTTCAAAGGCCCTCACCATGACCATGACGCCAAAGAAGAGGGCCAGGGTGGCGTGACTCTTGCCGATGTAACTGATCGCCTCCTCCAGGGTCAGTACATGGAGAAAGATCAGTAGCATCGCCCCTAAAAAGGCGGCAATGGTTAGGTGTATACGTTCAGTAATGATCAGAACTAGAACGCCAAAAAAAATAGTAAAGGCCGTGATCTCAGGCCAGTTTGCCATGGTTGATCTCCGTTACGGTGTTATTAATGCCGATAGGATTGGACTGCGATCAGCATAGTTAGCCAAGTGTTGGTTAACCAAGTGTGACTGATCGTAGTTATCGGTATTGGGGGCCTAAGCCGGAGAACTACGGAAGCGAGGAAAAAGCTATCCAGTACGTTCTCTCTCAATGCTGACGGAGTTAGCTGACGGGCGAGGAGTGAGAGATCCCCTTCCTGGGGGAGGACAGATCCCCTCAGGATAAGCCCCAGAAATTGGGTCCTCCGCTCCAGCTAGAGCTGGATTAAGCGTGGTATCTATGGTCTGGATTAACCTAACATGTCTATCTGAATTTCGCCATAGGGCGCCCGACAGGTAACAGCCTAGGGGAAGGTGGCGCTAACTCATATCCTATATGGAAGAAGCGATTAGGCCATTGTCTGCTCTAGACTTTGGAGCTTACGGGTAACTATCGCCAGGGTGCGCCGGTCTCCCTGAACCTGGAGCAGGGCTTTGGCCTGTCGCAGGTCTGCCATGGCCCTTGGCCGGTCCCCCATGGCTTCGTAGGCGCTACTACGATAGGCATAGGCCAAGCCGTAGGTAGGTAATTGGTCGATCGCCTGATGGTAATCCGCCAGGGCCGCCGCCCTGTTGCCCCCTTGCTGCTGAGCCCGGCCCCGGTAGAGATAGGCCAGGGGCAACTGGGGTTGCAATGCCAGCGCCTGGCTGAAGTCCTTGATGGCCGACGCGTAGCGCTGCTGGCTTAGCTGTAGCCATCCCCGATTACCGTAGGCAATCACCGGGTCAGTGGCCTGGAGGATGGCGGTGCTGAAATCTAGACCTGCCCGATCCACCAACCCCAGTTCCTGGTAGGCCACCCCCCGATTGTTAATGGCCACACTATGGTGGGGATGGCGATCCAGCAGGCGGCTGTAGTCATCAATGGCCCGGGGTCGATCGCCTAGGTCATGGTAGGTGGTGGCCCGGTTAAAGAGTGCCGTAGCATCCTCTAGATCGGTGCGGGGGTGGTCAAACGCCTCCATCAGGGCCTGTACAATTTGAGGGTGGGTGGTTTGCAGTTTCGCCTCAACGCCTGGGACCACGGTGCTGAGGGTATTCAGGGTTTGCAGGCTAAGGATGGCGTAGGTGCGATCGGGGTGGCCCTGAGGGCCGCTATCGCAGATCAGATAGCGCTCCGCTGTGCCGATCACCTTGAACTGTAGACGATCGCCGTGGGCCTGGCGCAGGGGGAGTAACTGGCGAAGGTTGGCCAGGGCAGTTGAGCTGGTGGGTCGGTCCGGGGCCATGGCCTCAACCCAGCGGCCCCGTTGTTGGTCTCCAGGGTGACACCAGCCCAGGGCCAGCTGTCCACCGCGCTCAAGAAATTGTCTAAAACGATCTAGCAAGGCCTCGTCCAGGGTGCTGTGATGGTTCCAGGGCCAGACCAGGATCACCCGTCCTTCTGCCTGGGCTAAGGCCTGGTGCAGGGCGGCGGTGCTGGCCAGGGGGGATTGGTCTGTGGAAAAATCCAGCATCCAGCCGCCGGGGGAAGCCCTGAACTCCGATCTCAGGCGTCTGACCTCCTCTTCCAGGTAGCCCAGGCGATCGGCCAGGGGGCCCAACAGCTCATAAATGCGCTGGGTAGCCTGTCGACTGCGGTTAATCAGGGCCAGAAGCCGCTGCAGTTCCCTGCGATCCTGGGGTTCTAGACCTTCGCCACCGGGGGATGGGGAGATCTGCCCCAGGGCTTGCTCCAATCTCCATTGTTGGCGGCGCAGGAGATTAACATAGGCGATCAGGTTATTCAGGTTCTGGGGCATAGCCCAGGCCCCTGGCTCCAGGAGTAGGGGTTCGGCGGCGGGTTCACTCCCTGGCAAGGGGGTTTCCTGGTCAGTTAGGAGGGGGGCGAGCTGGCCCAGATGGCGGCTAATTTGGGATAACTGCCGCTCTAAAAGCTCGACCTGGGTTCGGCTAGCCATCTGACCGAGCTGGCCAGTCAGTTGGCGGAGGTTACGGGAGAGGGCGGTATAGCGATCGCGGAGCTGACCAATTTCCTGTTCTACCCGGATGAGGGTATCCTGCCGCAGGGCTTCAGTCTGCCCATAGAGAGCCTGCCGCAGCTCTTTAAACTCGGCGACGAACTGGAGGTGGCGTTTTTGGGCCCGTTCCTCCAGGGATCGGGGGAGGTTGGTCAAGACCTCTGGGGCGGGCAGGGCGGTAACCTGCTGAGCCAAACCGCTTAACTCTCGATCTAACTGCTGTTGACGGTCTTTCAAGCTAGCCTGGGCGGCCAGTAACTCAGCGGCGATGCGCTGGCGTTGCCAGAGCCCCAGGGCGACCAGGGCGGTCAGGGGTGCGTAGGCCAAAGCAGCATTTTGTCCAGCCACGGAGGCCGCCGTACCTAAACCAGCCCCCAGCAGTAGAGTCCGCTCTGTTTGTTTTAACCAATCGGGATCGGACACAGGTTTTGCCAGTTACTTCTCAAGAAGGCCACCCCTAACTCAAGGGGGACAAATCGGTAGACCGCCTCTCTTCTCTATTTTTGCCACACCCTTGCCATTGTGGTATGTCGGATCTCAATTTTCCGCCAACTGACGGACCTGAGCTGCTTGGATGGAGTCCATGTCCTGTCCAACTCCTTAAAGAAACCCTACAGGTTAAGCAAAGAGACCCTAAAAAAACGTATGTTTCAAGAAGAGATTGAGCAAGTCCTATGGCTACCCCCACGATTGAATCCGTTTTAAGTGAAAACCGGCTATTTACCGCCCCCGCCAGTTTTACCGAGGGCTGCGCCATTAAAAGCTTGGCTGATTACCAGGCTCTGGCGGCCAAAGCCGAAAAGGATCCTGAGCAGTTTTGGGCTGACCTGGCCAGCCAGGAACTACACTGGTTCAAACCCTGGCAACGGGTTCTAGACTGGCAGCCCCCCTTTGCCCAGTGGTTTGTCGGTGGCCAGCTAAATATTTCCTACAATTGCCTGGATCGGCACCTGAGCACCTGGCGTCGTAATAAGGCGGCCCTGATCTGGGAAGGCGAACCCGGAGACAGTCGTACCCTGACCTACGCCCAGTTGCACCGGGAGGTGTGCCAGGTTGCCAATGTCCTGAAGCAATTGGGGGTAAAAAAGGGCGATCGTGTGGGTATCTACATGCCCATGATCCCAGAGGCGGCCATTGCCATGCTGGCCTGCGCCCGCATTGGCGCCCCCCATACCGTGGTCTTTGGCGGCTTTAGTGCGGAGGCCTTGAAGGATCGCCTCAACGATGCCCAGGCTAAGCTGGTGATTACCGCCGATGGGGGCTTCCGTAAAGATAAGGTGGTGGCCCTGAAGGCCGCGGTGGATGAGGCCCTAGCCGAGAATAGTGTGCCCAGCGTTGAGCATGTGCTGGTGGTGCAGCGCACTAAGGCGGCGGTGACCATGGTGCCGGGCCGGGATCACTGGTGGCATGAGTTACAGTCCGCCGCTTCCGCCGACTGCCCAGCGGAGCCCATGGAGGCGGAGGATATGCTGTTTATTCTCTATACCAGCGGCACCACCGGCAAACCCAAGGGGGTGGTCCATACCACCGGTGGCTATAACCTCTACACCCACATGACTTTTAAGTGGACCTTTGATATTAAGGACACCGATGTCTACTGGTGTACCGCCGATATTGGTTGGATTACCGGCCACAGCTATATTGTCTACGGTCCCCTCTCCAATGGGGCCACCAGTCTCATGTACGAAGGGGTGCCACGGCCCTCTAACCCCGGTTGCTTTTGGGATGTGGTGGAAAAGTATGGGGTGACGATTTTCTATACCGCCCCGACCGCCATTCGCACCTTTATTAAGCTGGGGGATGACCTACCCAAGGCCCGTAACCTCTCTTCCCTACGGTTGTTAGGCACGGTGGGGGAACCGATTAATCCCGAGGCCTGGATGTGGTACCACCGGGTGATTGGTGGGGAGCATTGCCCGATCGTCGATACCTGGTGGCAAACCGAAACCGGTGGGTTTATGATTACCCCCCTACCGGGGGCGATCGCCACCAAGCCGGGCTCCGCCACCCTACCCTTCCCCGGGATTCTGGCGGACGTGGTGGATTTGGAGGGTAACCCGGTGGCCCCTAACGAAGGGGGTTACCTGGTAATTAGATATCCCTGGCCCAGCATGATGCGCACGGTTTATGGGAACGATGAACGCTACCGCAGCACCTACTGGGAGCATATCCCCCCCCGGGATGGTCATTACCTCTACTTTGCCGGCGATGGCGCCCGTAAGGACGAGGATGGCTACTTCTGGGTAATGGGCCGGGTGGATGACGTGATTAGTGTCTCCGGCCATCGCCTGGGCACCATGGAAATTGAATCGGCCCTGGTTTCCCATCCGGCGGTGGCGGAGGCGGCGGTGGTGGGCCGTAAGGATGACATTAAGGGGGAGGATATTTTTGCCTTCGTCACCCTGGAAAGTCGTTATAGCCCCAGCGATCAGCTCAAGCAGGAACTCAAGGATCACGTCGTTAGTGAAATTGGCATTATTGCCCGACCGGGGGAAATCAAGTTTGCCGATGCCCTACCTAAGACCCGGTCCGGTAAAATCATTCGTCGTTTTCTGCGTAGTTTAGCGAGTGGTGAGGCGATCTCCGGTGATGCCTCCACCATGGAGGACCAGGCTGTCCTGGAGCAGTTGCGAGAAAGTTAGCCTGCCTCCAGCGGTAAAGCCAGGGGTCTCTTCTCCTAAACCCACCACCGATGCCAGGGGTTCCTGGCATCGTTTTTTGAATGAACTACACGGCGAACCCCCCAAACCCCACCTGGCGCCGCCGCCCGGAGGGCATAATTTGGGGAGCTAAAGGGTGGAGTTTAGCAGACAAAAAACTAGGGGAGTTGAAGCCGAAAAAAACGGTATCTGATTGAACCGAGAACCGCTATAAAGTGCTAAACCAGTCTTTAGAAAATTTTCTGTGACAGAACTGAAGGCCATGACTATAATGGGCGGTGCCTAGAGGTAGATAATCCTAATCGTCTCCCTGGCCTTCCTAGTTGATTAACAAGGAATTCCTTTGATCATGGTAGAAAAACCGGTCCCACTGACGGGAAAAGCACTCCTACAAAAAGTGAAGGAACTTGCCCACTTAACCAAGCGTGAAACCGCTAAGGAATGTGGTTATTACAGCTTCACTAAAGACAGCCAGCCTAGGATTAATCTATCTAGCTTCTATGACGCGTTGCTAGAAGCTAAGGGCATTAATTTAGACTCAGAAACCAGTAAGGACGGCCGTGGTCGCGAGGCAACTTATCGGGTTACGGTGCATAAAAATGGACAAATTGTGATTGGAGCAACCTACACCGAGGAAATGAATTTAAAACCCGGAGACGAGTTCGCCATTAAGTTGGGGTACAAACATATTCATCTCAGGCAGCTAGACCCCAACTCGGAGGAGTAGTCTAAAAACGCTCCAGGGAAAGTCGGGCCGCCTCAGCCACCTGGAAGTGACTATCCTTTTCGAGGTAGCGAAGGGCGGCGACGGTTTTAGGTCCGGGTAGGTTACCCAGGGCCTCCGCTAGACGCTGGCGCACCAGCCAATCGGGAGATTGGGCAAACTTAAGGATAGCCGGGACGGCCCCGGGGTCACCGATTTCCCCCAGGGCGGCGATCGCCGCCTGCTGCATCACCGCCTCCTCACTCTCCAGGGCCTCCAGTAAAACCGCGTGGGCCCGGGGGTCCTTCAGGTTGCCGAGGGCCACCGCCGCACTAAAGCGCACCAGCCAGTCAGCGTCTTCGTAGAAGGCCCGCACCAGACTGCCAAGGGCGCGGCCATCCTCCAGGTAACCCAGGGCACCGGCGGCATCCGCCCGAATGCTGTAGTCGGGGTCGGTGCTTAACAGGTTCACCAGGATATCCAGGGACTGATCATCCGGCTTTAGCCCCAGGGCAAAGACCGCCATGGAACGGATTTGTAAATTGCTATCGTGGATCATCTCCCGAATCAGCGGTGCCGCCTGGGCCGCCGGCACATGGCGCAGGGAGGCCAGGGCCAGCATCCGATCCTTAGAGTCTTGACTTTTCAGCTGGGCCGCAATGTGGTCGAGATCAACGATGGTCATAGGTCCCAGGATGTTTACATTTATTTACAGTGTACACCGATAAACGCGCCGGGGGTGGACTAGCCCCTACCCCAGGGCGCTGATGTCCAGGTCGGTGAAGGGCTGGAGAAAGGTGGCCAGGCGCTGGGCGATCGCCGCCACCCCGCCGACCACCTCGGACTCAATGTTCAGGGGCAACACCGGGTCATGGAGGGAGAGCCGCAGGAGAAACCAGCCCCTTTCCTCCGGGGCCGTGCAACTGACCCGCACCCCCTCGTAGTTGTTGGGCACCTCCTGCCAATCCGGTTGGGTGGCCACGAAGCTCTGCAACTGTGCCATCACCTCCGTGCCGTAGGGTTTAAAGTCAGGCAGCCGCACCGTCAACCGAAACTCGTAACTTTCCGCCGGTTCCTGGAGGGGGGCAATTAAATCTGTCAAGGGACGACCCGCCTGGTGGGCCCTGGCCAACTCCACCAGTAATTTGCTGACCAGGTAGGCGCCATCGTCGAGGAAATAGTTTTCCTGCAGGGCGCCGTGGCCGGAGGTTTCTATCGCTAGCCAGGCGGGCTGGCCGATCTGGTTAAGGCGCAGGGCCTCGTTAATCACATTTTTATAGCCCCGCTTAAAGCGGTGGTGGATGCCCCCCAGATCGGTCTCAATAAAGCGGGTGAGGCCATCACTGGTGACCGAGTCGGTGACAATGGTGGAACCGGGGTGTTCCCCCAGGACGATCGCCGCCATCAGGGCGATCAAACGGTTGCGGTTCAACTCCCGACCGGTGCCGTCAACCGCCGCGCCCCGGTCCACATCGGTGTCAAAAATCACCCCAAAATCAGCCCCTTCGGCCACCACCGCTGCGCAGATGGCGGCCATGGCGGCGGGGTGCTCCGGGTTGGGGACGTGGTTGGGGAAGGTGCCGTCCGGTTCCAGGAACTGACTGCCCCGGATATCCGCCCCCAGGGGGGCAAGCACCTGGTGGGCGTAGAAGCCGCCGGCGCCGTTACCCGCATCCACAATAATGTGCAGACCGCGCAGGGGGTGGTCAAAATCATCGGGGTGGTTAACCCCCCGCCGGATAGTTTGCACCAGGTCGGCGGCGTAGGCGGAGATTAAATCGCGACTTTCCACCGCACCGGGGCGGGCGTGATCGGGAAAGGACCCGGCCTCGGCTCGGCGCAGCAGTTCGGTAATGTCCTCCTTGCTGAGCCCCCCCTGCCGGGTAAAAAACTTAAAGCCATTGCGGTTAAAGGGTAAATGGCTGGCGGTCAGCATGATGGCGCCGTCGCAGTTAAACTCCGGTAGGACCGTGCTCATGAACAGGGCCGGGGTGGAGGCCATGCCCACCTCCAGCACCCGACTGCCCTGGGCTGCCATGCCGGCGATCGCCGCCGCCATCAGGGCTGGGCCCGATAGGCGACTGTCCCGACCAATGGCGATGGTCAGCTGTGGGGCGGGGGTTTGCAACTGGTCACTCAACCAGGACACAAAGGCCTGGCCCAGGGTGGTGGCAACGGCGGGGGTGAGGTTAACCGCCTCCCCAGGGATGCCCTCCAGGGCCACCCCGCGAATATCGGAACCATTTTGTAGGGCAGTCCAGGCCAGGGTTGGGGGAGATAGGGTCATGGGGCGATCACTGCAACGTCCATCCCCTTCACCATAGCGCGTGCCCCCCCAGGACTAGCCCAGGCCTGGGAGTTTCTTCAGGTTTACCGGGTCTCCCTGGCCTACCCGGGGATGGGGCAGGGGGACAGGAAACCCCACCGCTAGCCGGGATACCGGAAACGGGGTAGTATCAAACTACTTTTACAATTCATAACAATGAAATATTGGCGAGAAACCCTGGCGGTGGCTCAACGGATTTTGGCGGAGCTCTGGTGTCGTAAACGTAGTCTGATTTTCTGGGCGATTTTCCCAGCCCTGCTCCTGATCCTCAATAGCCTGATCCTGCAGGAACGCACCCAGGTGTCCCTGGCCCAGGCCTACGCCAACGCCCTGCCCCCCACCCTGGTGGGGGCAGCCCTGTTTTTCAGCGCCCTGGGGGGCAGTTTGGCGGCGGTAGTCTCGGAACGGGAACAGCAGACCCTCAAGCGCCTGTTTCTCTCCCCCTTGAGCGGGGTGTCCTACTTCCTGGGAATTGGGCTGGCCTACACTGTGATTGGGCTGACCCAGGCCGCCCTGATGTATGCCATTGCCCTTTCCCAGGGGGCCGGCTTAAAGGACAACCCCCTGGCCAGTTTGGTGATTATCCTCTGAGTATCGCCGCCTACGTTGGGGTTGGCTTCGTCCTGGGCACCCAACTGGCCCGCCGCACCGAGGATGTCAACTCCGTGGTGGCCGCCTTCGGCATTCCCCTGATGATTTTAGGGGGCGCCTTTTTGCCGACGGATTTCTTTCCTGAATCCCTCCTTAACCTCACCCGGTTTAACCCTATCTACCACATGATCGAAGCCATGGCCGGGGTGGCCAGTGGCGAATCCCTGAGCGAGGTGGCGGATCATATCCAGTTCCTCACCCTCTTCGCCCTGGCCATGGTGGCGATGGGGTGGTTGGCCTACCGCCGCATGGTGCGGGTGGAGCGCCAGCTCTAACGCCCCACCCCGCTGGCTAGTAACGAATTTGCAGGGTGACCCGGGCCTCTACGGTTTGTTCTCCCCCAATCACCGGAGTCGCCATGTCGGCGGCGGGGGCGGCGGCTACCTGACGGGCCATGGGAATGGGTTGGGGTGGGGCAGCGCCGTTGACTTGAATGCTGATCACCTCCTGGGACCGCAGGTTAAGGGCACCGAGGACTGCCGCCGCCTGGGCCTGGGCATCCGCCACGGCCCGTTTTAAGGCCTCTTGACGGGCCGCTTCCAGAGCCGCATCGTCGGCGATAAAGCTAATCCCTCGGATCTGGTTAGCCCCCGCCTTGACCGCATCATCCAACAGGGTGCCGACCGCCTCCGTGGGCATTTGGAAGCTAACGGTGTTACTGCCGGTGTAGCCCACCAGCTCGGTTCGGCCATTGTCGTAGCGATAACTAGGACTGAGCTGTAAACCGGTGGTTTGTAACTTTTCCACCCGGCGCGATCGCAGCAGCTCCACCACCGCACTGGTGCGTTCGGCCACCTGGCGTTGCACCGTAGCGGCATCGGTGCCCTCCAGATCCACCCCCAGACTCACCTGGGTTTTAGTGGTCTGGACCGCCTGCTGCCCTTGACCGGTGACAGTTAAGCTACGGATGGTGGTTTCTTGGGCCATGGCAGGGAGGGTAAGGGTAGGGGTAAACAGCAGGGGAGTAGCGAGACTGACCACCAAAGCCAGGGCCAGATTTCTGCCAAAATAGGTTTTCATGGGTTGCATAGAACCTAGGGTTCACAACGGAGAACCTTCCCACTTTGCCATAGGGGATTGGCCCTACCAGGGCTGGTTGCAAAAGTTGATACGGCGACCCGAATCTGATGCTGACCCACCACCGTTTCTGCCTATGACCGGTTTTGCTGTGCCTGGCTATCAACTTCAGCGTGGATCGCCCCTAGACCGAGCCAGGCTGGTAAAGTTCATGGAGCGTAACTGGGGGGAACTGGCCCCAGATCAACCCCGCCAGCACCTGGTCAGCACCATTGATCGCTACCTCTCCGCCGATACCCCCCTCTGGTGGGTGCAGTCTCAGGCTAGCTCAGAGGCGATCGCCGGCCTTTGGCTGGGCTGGGCCACCGATCAAAACAATGGCCAACTCCATCCGTACCTACTGCTGTTATACGTCAACCCCGACCATCGTCGCCGGGGTCTGGCCAGCGCCCTGCTGGAAACGGCCCACCGCTGGGCGCGGCAGGCTGGTTATGGGCAGATCAGCCTGCAGGTGCTGAGCCACAACCAAGCAGCCCAATCCCTTTATCAAAAACTCGGCTACCAACCCCAGGCCATTTTAATGAGCCGCCTGCTGCCTAGCGAAACATGCTACTGACGGAACTCTCCTCGTGGATGCGCCAGATCGCCTCACCCAGTAAGTTAGCCATGGATAGCACCGTCAGCTGGTCAAACTCGCGGTCAGCGGCCATGGGAATGGTGTTGGTGACAATCACCTCTTCAAACAAACCACTGGAGAGCCGCTCAACCGCCGGTGGGGAAAACACCGGATGGGTGGCGCAGGCGTAGACCTGGCGGGCGCCCTCCCGCTTCAGCAGGCGAGCCCCCTCACAGATAGTGCCGGCGGTGTCAATCATGTCATCCACCAGCACCGCGGTTTTGCCCCGCACATCCCCCACCACGTTCATCACCTCCGCCACATTATGGGCCTGGCGGCGTTTGTCGATGATGGCCAGGGGGGCATCGTTGAGCTTTTTGGCAAAGGCCCGGGCCCGGGCTACCCCTCCCACGTCGGGGGACACCACCACCAGGTCCGTCAGTTTTTTGCTGGAAATATAGTCGATCAGCACCGGTGTGCCGTAGACATGGTCGCAGGGAATGTCAAAGTAGCCCTGGATTTGGGCGGAGTGGAGATCGATGGCCAAAACCCGGCTAGCTCCGGCCTTGGCGATCAAATTAGCCACTAACTTAGCGGTGATCGATTCACGTCCGGCGGTTTTACGGTCAGCCCGGGCGTAGCCGTAGTAGGGCACCACCGCCGTAACCTGTCGAGCTGAGGCCCGCCGACAGGCATCCACCATGATCAGCAGTTCCATCAGGTGATCGTTGACGGGGTTGCAGGTGGGTTGAATCAAATAAACATCGCAACCGCGGATGGATTCCTGAATCTGGATGTAGAGTTCGCCATCGGCGAAGCGCTTACGGACCATGGGACCCAGATCAATGCCAAGATATCGGGCTACTTCCCTGGATAACTCCACATTGGCGGAACCGGAAAATAGTTTTAAGCGGTTATTGTCGCCAAGGGATGGCAACAGCGGGGTCTGCAACGGCAGGGTAGCAGAACGAATCACAGCAAGCCCTCTTAGCATGTTCACCTAGCAAATCCTAGCATCTCAAATTCAAAACTTTCTGAGCATTTACCCCTATTACCCCTAGGAAATTTCAGCGTTTGCCGAATTGTAGCTTTAGCTACCCAGCTTAAAGGCCTCCACCGCCAGGGCGTAAACCGCCCCCAGTTTGACCCCATTTAAACAGTCAAGCCAGAGGGGTTTGGGAATGCGGCGCACCAGTTCTGGATCACGCCAGCGCCGACTATAGACCAGCCAACTCACCGCCTCCGCCAGAATGACCAGGAAAAGCGCCACCAGGTTATCTTGGCCCGCTGCCTGACCCGAGACAGCGGCAATCGATACACCAAAAAAATAGCCCCCCAACAGCCCAATCACCAATAAAGACACCCGTCTCCAGGGGTTAATCAACCAGAGTTGCAACTGCTCTCCCAGGTCGTCAAACAAAAGGCTGAGTCGGGTACGCTGCATGGCTGTGTCAAAAAGCGTTACATTGCGGAAAGTATAGGGGTAAACAGTTGCTAGTATATATAGCCATAGCGATTTAGCTCAGGGCGCCCAGCAAAGCTGTAGGTCTCAGCCCATGGTTAAGGGCATCGCTAGTTTGCCCCCAAATTACCGCAATGGATATACCACAATGGATATTAAACTCATTTTAGCTATCCTAACGGGCCTATTCGTGGTGGCCACCCTTTTCTTTGGCACGAAAAATGGGTTTTACGACACTGACAACTACCACGGTAACGGTTCCGCCCATTAATCTTTTGGCTTAGGTGATCCATGGTCACTCCTTGAGCCTACAGGTCAACATTTCAAGACGAATTGAAGGCCGTCTCTCCCTAGAGACATCTGAGTTTTCAGATGGGTTCTTGCATTGACAGGGCGGCTAACTGTTGGTGAACCCGGGGTGATCATCGGTGAGCGAACTGACCTGCTTTCCCTTTGCCCTAGGCCATGGTCAGGAGGGGGTGTGTCTGTATTTACAAATGGGCGATCGCCGCATCCTGCTGGACTGTGGTTTGTCCAGTTTGGCCGCCCTCGAGGTGGTCCGCCCCATGGTGGAGTCGGCGGATCTGCTGTTTTGCAGCCATGCCCATCGAGACCATGCCCAGGGGCTATGGGCCTTTTCCCAGCACTTTCCCCAGGTGCCCATCTATGCCAGTGAGGTCACCACCCAGCTTTTACCGCTTAACTGGATAAACCAGGGGCAGCCCCTCCCCCCCCAGTTGGGCCATGCCCTACCCTGGCATACCCCCCTGGAATTAACCGATGACCTGACCATCCAGATCTGGCCCGCCGGCCATTTGCCCGGGGCCGCCTCCGCCCTATTCACCTACCGGACCCCCCAGCGCGCCTATCGGGTGTTTTACGCGGGGGATTTCTTTATGTCCAACTCTCGCCTGGTGGAGGGGCTGCCCCTGGAGGCCCTGCGGGGGCTGAAGCCGGATGTGTTGATTTTGGAGGGCAGTGCCGGTACGGCTCGCCACCCCCACCGCCGCCAGCAGGAAAACCAGTTGGCAGCTACCCTCTATCACCTCTGGCGCCAGGGGCGATCGCTGCTGTTGCCCGTACCCACCCTGGGTCTGGGTCAGGAGTTGCTGGTGTTGCTGCGCAGTCATCACCAGTTTACCGGCCAGGACATCACCGTCTGGGTGGATAGCCGGGTGGCGGCGGGCTGCGATGCCTACCTGGACCTGTTGCCCCACCTGCCCAGCAGCATTCAAAACTTTGCCCGTCACCAACCCCTGTTCTGGGATGATCGCATCCGCCCCAGGATGCGTCGCCTGCCTAACCCTGCCCAACCGGTTACGGACCAACCTTGTATTGTGATCGGGGATCAGGCCACGGACCTGATCGGCTACTGTCGATCATCCCCCCAGCCCTGGTCGATTTTATTGCCCGCTGACCTGGCCAGTGATCTGGCCCAGGGAATGCTGCGGGAGGGTAAGGCTGGCCCCACCTCAAACTTTGACTGGCTCCAGGGCCTGGGGCCAGAGTTGGCTAATGGCCAGGTGCAGCTCCACACCTATACCCTCACCAGCCACAGCGATCGGGTGGGCACCGCCCAGTTAATCCATAACCTGCGCCCCCAGCACGTGGTCTTGATCCACGGTCAACCCAATCACCTGGCGGATCTAGCGGCTCTGGAGGAGCTCCAAACCCGCTACCAGTTACACCTGCCCACCGCCGGCACCCCCCTGGACTTTGCCCTGGGCGATCGCTTCCTGCAACCGGCCGCCCCTGACCTGATGGTTGAGGCGGAAATCATCGACGCCGAGGAGGGGGTGCGCCTGCAACTCCCCGACACCTTGACCGCCGATCCCCGCTGGCGACGCCTGACCGACTCCGGTTTAGTGCAGGTCCGCTGGCAGGGGGATGAACTGGTGTTGAAGGGGCTGAGCCAGCGGGATTTGCAACGCTGGCTAGGGTTGGAGGACGCGACTCCGCTACAGAACTGCTTTCATTGTCGCCACCGACAAGCCGGTCGGTGCAGCCATATTCACTCCCCCCTCTACGGCATGGTGGTCAGCCCCACCGCCTCCTGCCAGGTCTTTCGGTCCGCCGCCGAACCCCAGGACAGCTCAGATCGGTAGTCTGCTCCCCAAGGCCCCAGCCCATGCCCTCCGGGCGGCTGCCCCAGGAGGGTTGGGGAAGCCGGGAAAGGAAATCTATACTTCGAGCTTGAATGGGGTTGAAGCTCATTCCACCCAGCTTTGAGATAAAGTGGACTACACTCCCATAACCTTTCCAGGCTTATTTTAGCCCCCATGGATTTTATTCAAAACCCCATTTTCCTCACCTCCGTTGTGCTGCTGGGTTCCCTAATCGCCTTTGTAGCGGAGTGGTTGCCCGTGGACCTAACGGCGATCGCCATCACCACGGTTTTAATCCTGCTAGGGCTGGTCACCCCCGAGGAGGGCATCGCTGGCTTTGGTAACAGCGCCACCATTACGGTGCTGTTCATGTTTATCCTCAGTGCCGGTATTGCCAAAACCGGGGTGATTCAAATGGTGCGCGATCGCCTGGTGGTCTGGGGGGGAGAACAGCCGAGCCAACAAATCCTGGTGATGGGGCTACTGGTGGGACCGATTACCGCCTTCATTAATAACACCGCCGTCGTAGCGGTGTTCCTACCCATCGTGGAGGACTGGTGCAAACGCCGGCAGCTCTCCCCCTCCAAGTTACTGATTCCCCTCTCCTACGCCACCGTCCTGGGGGGCATGATTACGGTGATTGGCACCTCCACCAATATCCTGGCCAGTGGGGTATCCAAGAGTTTGGGCTTTGGCGAGTTTAGTCTGTTTCAATTTACGGCGGTGGGGTTAATCACCTTCGCCGTCGGGTTGGTCTATCTGGCCCTGGCGGCCCCCAAACTGCTGCCGGCTCGCAAAGCCCCCATTGCTAACCTGAGTGACTATGGCCTGAAGGACTACGTCACCGAGGTGGTGATTGGCCCCAGCTCCAACCTGATTGGCCAAACCCTGAAGGCCAGCGAAATTCAACGCAAGTACGACATTGACGTGTTGGAGCTGATCCGGGGGGACAGTCGCTTTGCCCAACCCCTGGCGGATAAGGTGCTGGCGGTGGGGGATATCCTGCTGGTGCGCAGCGGTCGGGAGGACCTACTCAATCTGCGGGACCAGCGCGGCCTGGACATTGTGCCGGAGATCAAGTTCAGCCAACCCCTGGAAAAGGAGCTCAGCACTGGGGAGGAACAAATTGCCGAGGTGCTGATTTTGTCTAACTCCCGCCTGGTGGGGGCAACCCTTAAGGAAATACGCTTCCGGCAACGCTACAATGCCACGGTGCTGGCGATTCGGCGGGGGCAGGATCTGGTGCGGGAACGGTTGGGGAAGGTGCCCCTGCGGTTTGGTGACCTGCTGTTGGTGCAGGGGCCTCGGGACAGCCTGACCGGGCTGCAAACCACCCGGGAGTTGCTGGTCCTGGCCCAACGGGAGGCGGAAAACCTGCGCACCGATAAGGCCTGGTTGGCGATCGCCATTATTCTGGCGGTAATTATCGCCGCCGCCCTGAACTGGGCGCCTATCCTGGTCACCGCCCTGGTGGGGGTACTGGCCATGGTGATCACCGGCTGTCTGAAACCCGGGGAACTCTACGGGGCGGTGCGATGGGATGTGATTTTCCTCCTGGCTGGCCTGATCCCCCTGGGCACCGCCATGGAAAACTCCGGCACCACGGACTGGTTAGCCAGTCACCTGGTCCAGATCGGGGGCAATCTACCCGGCCTGGTGCTGCTGATCATCTTCTACCTGGCCACCAACCTGCTGACGGAAATTTTGTCTAACAATGCCACCATCGTCCTGATGGCGCCCATCGCCGCCAGCGTCGCCCAAACCCTGGGCCTCAACCCCCTGGCCTTTATTTTCGTTACCACCTTTGCCGCTTCTAATAGCTACCTGACCCCGATTGGCTACCAAACCAACACCATGGTCTACGGCCCAGGCGGCTATAAGTTCTATGATTTCTTGCGGGTGGGTCTGCCCCTAAACATGATTTTGACCCTGCTCACCCCCCTATTGATCAGCTGGTTCTATGGTCTCTATCCGCCCTAGTATGGCCGTGGCTACCCCAAGGCGCCTGTCAGCTACCGGAGGGGAACTTGACCGGGCAACGATGTCTTACCTACTCTGGCCAAAGCCATGGCAGGGGTCAGAAACCTAACTCCTGATCCCTGCCCCAATCAGCTATTCCCCCATCTACGCACCTCAAAACCTGGTGGACTATGCAGGGGGACCGGTTTAGGTCATCCTAGAAGGGATGATGCAGGAATTTGTCCAGAGGAGATAGGGCCATGGCCGCAGAAATGGATCCGGTTAAGCTGATGAAACAGGAAGTGGGCCGCCAGGCCGCCGCCCGGGTGCAATCCCATACGGTGGTGGGCCTGGGAACGGGGTCCACCACCGCCTTTGCCATTCAGTTCATTGGCGATCGCCTGGCCACCGGGGAACTCACCCACATCAAGGGGGTGCCCACCTCCTTTCAAGCCTCGGTGCTGGCCAAGCAGTACGGCATTCCCCTGACCACCCTGGACGAGGTGGAAACCATTCACCTGGCCATTGATGGGGCCGATGAAGTCGATCCCCAGTTGAACCTGATTAAGGGGGGGGGCGCCGCCCATACCCGGGAGAAAATTGTCGACGGCCTGGCCCAGGAATTTATTGTGGTGGTGGATAGCTCCAAGCTGGTGGATCAGCTGGGCACCACCTTTGCCCTGCCGGTGGAGGTGCTGCCCCTGGCGGTTACCCCCGTGGCCAAGGCCCTGGCGGCCCTGGGGGGCAAGCCGGAACTGCGCATGGGGGTGAAGAAGGATGGGCCGGTGATTACTGACCAGGGCAACATGGTGCTGGATGTCACCTTCGCCGCCATTGCTGACCCGGTGGGGCTGGAGACCACCATTAACAACATCCCCGGGGTGCTGGAAAATGGCCTGTTTATTGGCCTGGCCAGTGAGATCCTGGTGGGGGAGGTCAAGGATGGTCAGGTGACCGTCCGTAGCCTCAAGGCCTAGACCCCGAGTCGGCGGGAGCCCCATCTTTGGCCACCCGCCAGGGGCCAATGCCCTTGCCTGGGCCCTACCCGACTGGCATCCCCAGAATCCATGGACTAGGCTATAGGCAGTCGAGATCGAAAACCTCAACCCTAGAGACCCGGCAATGCAGTACCGTCGTTTTGGCCGAACCGAACTCCAGATGCCGGTGTTTTCCTGTGGCGGTATGCGCTACCAGCACAGCTGGCAGGACCTGCCCCTGGGGGAGATTCCGGCGGCCAACCAGGCCAACCTGGAGGCCACCATCCGCCGTGCCCTGGAGGTGGGTATCCATCACATTGAAACCGCCCGGGGCTACGGCACCTCTGAGCTGCAGCTGGGGCAGGTACTCCCCGGCCTCCCCCGCGATCGCCTGATCGTGCAGACCAAGGTGTCCCCCCAGGAAAACCCGGAGGACTTTCGCCGCACCCTCACCCAGTCCCTGGCCAACCTCGGCTTAGACCAGGTGGACCTGCTGGGCATCCATGGCAT
>JAYKIM010000020.1:0-6472 GCA_035286245.1 Cyanobacteriota bacterium
ACTGTCCTGGGCTGGGGCGGGAAGGGGTGACTGGAGCCCGAGGGAGCGCTCCCCACCGATCCAGAGGCGCAGAATATTGGGCAGGGGCAGATCCTTTCCCCCCGCCCCCAGCCCCACCCGCTGCAGGACCATGGCCGGGGCCGGGCCAAATGCCTGGGCCAGGGCCGCCACAATGGCCGCCCCCGTTGGGGTGACCAGTTCCCCCTGGCAGCCATTGCTGTAGAGGGGCATGGCCCGCTGCTCCATCAGCTTCAGCACCGCCGGAGCCGGTAGGGGTAACCACCCGTGGGCCGCCTTCACCCGCCCCTCGCCGGTGGGTAGGGCGGAACAGTAGATCTGGTCGATATTCAGGTAGTCGAGGCCTAAACAGGTGCCGACAATATCGACGATCGCATCGGTGGCCCCCACCTCATGGAAGTGCACCTGCTCCACCGCAATGCCGTGCACCGCCGCCTCCGCCTCCGCCAACCGTTGAAAGACCGACAAACTCCAGGCCCTGGCTCGGTCCGGCAGGTCAGCGGCGGTGATCAGCCGCTGAATATCCGGCAGATGGCGGTGGGGAACGGCATGGTGATGCCCCGCCAGCTCAGGGCCAGAGCCCAACTGCACCGTTACCTTAAGGGCCCGCTGCCCCTGCCGTTGGGTAGGGGCCACCTGCAGATCAAAGGGCTCCTGCAGCCCCAGGCCCGCCAGCTGGCCCTGCAGGTAGGTGAGGGGCACCCCCGCATCGATTAGGGCCCCCAGGCACATATCCCCAGAAATTCCCGATGGGCAGTCAAGGTAGGCTATTGTTTTCATATCCGTAAGAGTACCTAGTGCCATGGCCACCCTCTATTGCCTCCACCCTAGTAACCCCGAGCCGCGTAAATTGGGGGCGATCGTCAAGGCATTGCAGCAGGGGGCGGTGGCCCTTTACCCCACAGACACAGTCTACGCCATTGGTTGTGACCTCAACCATCGCGGCGCCCTGCAGCGGGTGCGGCAACTCAAGCAACTGAGCAATGACAAGCCCCTCACCTTTCTTTGTGATTCCCTCTCCAACATCGCTGACTACGCCATGGTGAGTGACGCGGCCTATCGGATGATTCGCCGCCTGATTCCGGGGCCCTTTACCTTCCTATTACCGGCCACCAAGCAGGTGCCGCGGCTGGTAATGAACCCAAAACGACGCACCACGGGGATTCGGGTGCCTGACAATCCGATTTGCCTGGCCCTGGTGGCGGCCCTGGAGCATCCGATCATTTCCACCTCCGCCCTCTCCCTGGTGGGGGCTAAGACGGTCGGGGAGGAGGGCCTCAGCCTCAATAAGGTGGAGCTGTTTGATCACCTGGAGAAGATGGTGGACCTGATTATTGATGACGATCAGCCCCTCACCTACGGTCTTTCCACCATCCTGGACATGACCGCCGATCCCCCCCTGATTCTGCGTTCCGGCCTGGGGGCGGAACTGGCCCAAGGTTGGGGGGCCGAGACAGTTGAAGAATCGCCACAGTACCCCTGACCCGGGGGATGCCGCCCTGGTTGTTCCCCCGGGCAGGGGCAGGGTAACCCTGATCAGGGGGAAACCCCTACCGGTTAGAGGGGTTGGAACGACGATCGCCGGGGTGAACAAGGGGTCGCCCCCCTCTTAAACTAGATCCATACCTGGACTCCGACCCTAGCCACTTCCACCACTGCCCTAGGGGCTCAGAAATTTGCCCCGGGGGCGCTGATGGAGTGGGTAGAGAGGCCTGACGCCAGTTTGCCACTACGGTGGCCTGGGGTTGGGGCTATACGTAAGGACTGGGTATTTATGAAAGCGGCATCTACTTGTTTTGTTATGGTATCGTCCTCCCCTGGGGTTCCTCCCGATTCTGGCCATCCCTCCTCGCCCCCGGCAACGGGGGTAACCGCCGATCTGGAGGAAATCATTGAGGGATTATTAAGGGACCGTCTGGCCCATCGCCCCGGTGGCCTGGAGGGGGTGCTCACCCGCCTGAGGGTGGAGGTGGAACGAATCTGTAGCCACAGCGATCGCATCCAGGACTCCGGCAACATCCGCCACTGGCAAAGCAACCTGATTCAGCACCGTCTCGACAAGTGCCTGACCTACTACCACCTGGGATCAACCCAGGGCCGCATGGAGCTCCATGCGGCCCTGAGCGCCATGGTTTACCGCCCCATCGTATCGCCGGGCAGTGCCCTCAGCTTCCAAGGCCGCTATGCCCTCATCGAAGACTTTCTGCAAACCTTCTATATCGAAGCCCTGAATAGCTTTCGGCGGGAACACCAACTCCCCCCCACCTATACCCCCCGCACCCGCCTGGAACTAGCGGAGTTCATGGCCTTTAGCGAGCAGTACGCCAAGCGCACCATTAACCTCCCCAACGGTCGCCATCAGCAGCTGATCGTGCTGCGAGCCCAGACCTTTGGCCGTCGCCAACCGGCGGAAACCTCCATCGACCTGGCCCTGGTGGATGCCCCTAAGGCCGAGGCGGGGGATAATCCGGCGGTAATCCAGCAGGTGCGGGAAAAAATTACGTTAGCCGACGAGGATACCCCGGAAGACGCCGCCATGCGCGATCGGGTGATTACCGCCCTGGCGGACTACTTTAAAGACCAGCAGCAGTCTGACTGCCTGGATTATCTGGCCCTGAAACTAGAGGATTCTTCCACCGCAGAGATTGAGGCCATTTTAGAACTGTCGCCACGGCAGCGAGACTACCTACAGCAACGCTTTAGGTACCACGTGGATCGATTTTCCCGCCAGTATGAGTGGGAACTGGTGCACGAATGGTTAGGGGCTAACCTGGAGGATAATTTCGGCATGACCCCAAACCAGTGGGGGGCCTTTCTGGCCACCCTCCCCCGGGATCAACGCCGCCTGGTTGAACTCAAGCAGACGGATTCCGGCCAGGATCAGGAGGCGATTGCCAGACTATTGGGATGGACCCCTAAAAAGGTTGATCGCACCTGGACCCAACTGCTCAAGCAGGCCTGGCAATACCGCAACCAAAAGTCCGAAGAGGGTGAGGGTTAAAGAGAGCATCCCACTTTTACAAATTTGCCCTCATACCCTAACGCCTTCTCCCTTTGTGGGAGAAGGGGAACCAGATTCAAAGTCCCTCTCCCAGAGCGGGAGAGGGATTTAGGGTGAGGGCTGCAAAACTGGGATGCACCCGGGTTAAACCAATTAAGTCGATTAAACTGTGCCTGGAGAGGGGGAGTCCTCGATTTGGGGGGGCTCAAACTTGTACCCCACCCCGCGCACGGTTTGAATCAGGGCAGGCTCGTTGGTATCCTTCTCAATTTTCTTACGAATTTGGCCAACGTGGACATCCACCACCCGTTGATCGCCGACGTAGTCGTAGTCCCAAACCTTTTGAATTAGTTCGGAGCGCCGCCAAACCCGACCAGGATGACTGGCCAGAAAATGCAACAAATCAAACTCCAGCGCCGTCAGGGGCACCAACTCATCCCGCAGCGTCACCTCCCGACGCACCGGGTCAATGGCCAGGCTGTTAAAGACCAGGCACTGCTGCTCTGGGGCGGTAACCGGACGCTGGCGCTTGAGTATGGCCCCGACCCGCACCTCAAGCTCCAAAAGGCTGAAGGGCTTGGTTAAATAGTCATCGGCCCCTTCGTTAAAACCGCGAATTTTATCCGATTCATCGGTACGGCCAGTCAGCATTAGCACAAACACCCCGGTGCGAGACTGCATTTCCTTGCAGAGCTCGTAACCGTTGGTATCGGGTAGGTTGACATCAAGAATTACCAGGTCGGGGGTAAAGCTATCAAATAGCTCCAGGGCTTTTTTGCCATCCTCTGCGGCCTCCATCTCGTAGTCTTGTTTGGCCAGAAAACGATAAATTAAGTTACGAATGGCCGGATCATCGTCCACAACCAAGATTTTGGCTTCCGCCATGGTTCTACCCTATAGATCAAAGTTGATGAAAAAGTAAAAGTCCGTGGGGACTGTAGGACGGTTAAAGCAGGCAGATAACCCCTTCCCTAAATCGCCAGGTATTCAGATATTAACTTTAGTTTACTAAAGAATCTCGAGAAGGATATGACCCCAGGCGAATTATCGTTGACATTAACGCCCAGGTGTAGGTGGAGCTTGCCTTTCCCCTGATGGGGGAAGGGTTGGCAGGTCGGGGGAAATCTGGGGGGTAAGGGGTTGCTCAAAGGGAATGGAGGGCTGGTTGGGAGCGAAGGGATCGACGGGTTTTTCTGACTGCCCGCTGGGGGGTAAGGGGCTAGCACCGGCACCAGGGGTGGTCAGGTTGATATCCCTCGGTAAGGTCGCCAGGGCCACCCGATCGCCCCCCACCGAGCGCAACACATCTAAAACCGTAACCACATCTTCGTAGCGGGCATCCCGAGAAGCGTAGAGAACGATCAAACCGGTGGGGCTAACCTGGTTAAACTGCTGCAGAACGTCGTAGAGCAGGTCCACCGTCACCGGCTGTTGATCCAGATAGACCTGCCCCAGACTATCCACACTGACGTAGAGGCGATCAGCGGGAGCCCCCTGACTGGCCTGGCCCGGCAGAGGTTTGCCGGTCTGAGCGGCGGGTAGATCTAAATCAATGGCCTGCTGCCGGGTCAGGCCCACCGCCGCCAGGATAAAAAAGGTAAGAATACAAAAGATCACGTCAATGAGCGGAATGATTTCCATCCGCACATCTTCCCTGGGGGTGTCTAGCAAATCGACTTTCATGGGGTGGAAGCGTCTTGAGGTATGGGATTAGCGGCCAGGCTGGGTTCTGAGGCTTGGCGGGCCCAGGCCTGACGGTAGAGGAGTTCCAGTTCGCTACCGGCCCGGCGGAACATTTTTGCCTGGCCGAAGATAAACCCCTGGAAAAGTCGGTAAAAGGCCAGGGTGGCAATGGCAATAATTAACCCCGTGGCGGTACTGATCAGGGCCTCACTGATGCCCAGGGAAGCCCCCGTCGTAGCATCGCCACTGCCCAGATCACTGAGTTGGATGGAGCCAAGGGAGTTGATTAGCCCCAACACCGTGCCCAGCAGACCCAACAGGGGCGACAACCCAATCACCGCCTCCAGAACCTTATCCCCCTTACCCATGGTGGTGAGTTCTTCATTGGCCGCCGTTTCCAGGGCCAGACGAAAGACCTCGGGATCGGGAGACTGGAGCTTTAGGGCGGCGGTCAAGAAGCGCCCCATGGGTAATTGGTGAGCCCGCTCAGCAATTTCCGCCGCCGCCGACCATTCCCGCCGGGCCGCCTCCAAAACCCGGCCTGAAACCTCCCGTTCCCGGGTAAGAATGCGGGACCAGAACCAGATCCGCTCCAGGATCGTGCCCATAGCCAGGACGGACAATAGTAGCAGTGGCCACATGGCCGGACCGCCCCGGGCAAAAAGCTCAGGTATACTCACAGGGTTCTCCTTATCACCACAGTTAATGGGCCTGTTGCATGGGGTGCCTTTCCCGGCAACCCGGCGCTGTCAGCGCTGCGAGCAAGCATAACAATTCTAGTGAATTTAGGATCATTTCCACCGGCAGGGATGGGTGATCTTAGGGCCTAGGCCCCGGATAGGCGGGTGACCGCTTGCCCCGATAGCCGCTGGTGGGTTTCCGCCAACAACCGGGGGATTGTATCGGCGTGGGGGCTGCGGCGTAGGCACTCGGCCAGGTCCTGTTGGGTCACCCCATCGGCCTTTTGGCCGGGAAACCAGTGACCGCCATTGCCCAGCAGGTTGTAGCGAGCCCTGGCGTACTCCTCCATATCAAAGGCCAGCAGCAGGTTATGTAACCAGAGAATGACGGGGATATTGATCTGGCCAGGGGTCTCCTCGGGGGTGGGCAGGCCCACCCGCCAGGTGCGTAGCCAGTCTGCCCCCAGGCTAGCTTCGGCCCGTTGTTGCAGGCGCTCTAAAATCGGGGCCAGGTGGCTCTGGGCCTGGGCTAGCAGGGGGAGGGTCTGGAGGTGTTCGTCAAAGTCCGTGGGGCGGGCGGCGCCAATGCTGAGGGTGTGGACCTGGGGATGGCTGAGGCAAAACAGGTCGTTAAACACCATGGGGCTGAGGGGGGCGCAGAGGTGGCGCCGGGTGGGGGAGGGCTGGTAGAGGTGCCCCCCCTTGTCGGCGGGGCTGATGATAAACACCCCCATGTCATGGCGCTGGGCGTCTACGATGGCGGGCCAGTTATCTTGGTTGATGTAGTACCAGTGCAGGTTGACATAGTCAAACTGATCGCTGGCGATCGCCTGCCGAATCACCGCCAGGGGGGCGTGGGTGGAAAACCCGATGAACCGCACCCGGCCCTGGCGTTGGAACTCCTGGGCCACCTCCAGGCAGCCGCCGGGCCGCAGGGTGTAGTCCAGCAGCTGGGCCGTATTAATGCCATGGATGCCCAGCAGGTCCACCTGGTCTAAGCCGAGGTTGGCCAGGGACTGGGTGAGGGTGCGGCGAAAGTCCTCCGGGTTTTCCTGGGGGGACACCTTGGTCTGCACGATCAGGCGATCGC
>JAYKIM010000021.1:0-4491 GCA_035286245.1 Cyanobacteriota bacterium
CTGGCCGCCGTAGAGCCAGGGCACCCCCACCGACAACATCCAATCGGGCCGCTTGTGCCACAGGGGATGCTCCGGGTCGTAGTAAAGATTCAGGTCCGAGGCATCGCAGTAGTTGTCACTACCGTAGTCCACCAATCGCAGGGTTTGACTCAACAGTTGGGGCTGCAAATCGTGGAAAACGTCAGGCAAACCCGGCTCCTCAGGAAACTCACTGGGCAGGTCGTACATGGTGGGCAGCCCCGGTCGCAAGGGAGAGACGGCCAGGGGTTTAGGACGGGGCCAGGGGGTCATGGTTTAGCCACCCGCAACATCATGGTCCCATTCTATCCGATCGCCCCCGTCACCAACCCCGGAGGGCGAGGGGTGACAGTGATTTGGGGGTAGGGTTAACCCAGGATCAGGGCGGAAACCGTTAGTGCTGTATCGGGCAGGGCCAGGGGGGTCACCAGACCGCTGGCCTGGGCTGAGACAGCCTGGTACCGTCCCTGGCGAGGTTGGCGATGGACCCAGAGTTGCTGACCACTGATGTCGATTACCCAATACTCCTGGATGGCGTGACGGGCGTATAACTGGGCCTTTTCCCCCAGATCGTAGGTCAGGGTGGAGTTAGACACCTCGATCAGCCAGTAAATATCCTCGGGCCGGGGGTGGCGCTGGTCGTAGCGGCTCTCGGGGGGGCGAGCAATGCAGCTGAAAGTCTTGCCCTACCTCCAGGTCAAAGACATCATCATAGATGCGGGCAATAGCCAAACCAAAGATAGTTTAGGTGTATTGTAACAGCAGGCACCATGGCCCTGGCTGTAGACGGGGTAACCCCTCTCCCTCCTGGGAGAAGGGCTGGGGGTGAGGGCTAGGAGGACTTTGCTATCTACCCAGGATTTTCAACCCAGGGGTTTTTAACTGACCGGGAAGGGACCCCAGGGGGTCAGGGTAAAAATCTGCTGGGCCGATGGACTAAACCGGGGAAAGGTGGGGGAGGCCAGGGGGATATCTGCCCTGAAGGGAATGATCTGGTATTCTCCCCTTACCAGGGGACAGATAAATAGGGTAGGTTGCTTGGGGTCACCGATAAGTTTTCTGGGTCCCAGGGCGGCGTAGTCAAGAATCCAGTATTCTTGAACTCCCATCTCTTCATAGTCGCGAAACTTGGTGTAATAGTCGTCCCGCCAATTGGTGGAAACCACTTCAACAATTAGTTTGACAGAATCACTATTCTGGATGATTGATTCACTTTCCCATCGCGGCTCAAGGGCCAGGGCAGATTGATCCAAAACGATAATATCGGGCTCATAGCCTGAATTTCGCCCTGGAGGTTTAAGGATGGACTCTCGGGGAATCATCCACCGACCGCCCTGGCCCATGGCCCTAATGGTGATCAGCAGTTGCTCGATGAGAAAACCGGTGAGGGTGGAGTGTTGCCCCCTGGGTTTAGGCATTTCAATAATGTTGCCATCATGGAGTTCGTAGCGCCGCTCTGAGTCCTCAGGGTACCAGTGGATAAACTCATCGAAGGTGTAGGATTTTGATTCGACCTGAGCTGGGGTCATGGCGGTGGCAGGGCGGGAGGGGCAAGCTGGCGTCTACTAGGTGGCGTAAATCAGGCGACGCTTCAAGGGGGGGCAGTAATCAGTGGTCAGTAATCAGTGGTCAGGAGAAATAGACCTCTTGAGGTTGGGGTTTAGCAATATTGTAGGGTCTGACCAGGCTAATAACCCAGGTTTGGCCCCAGGTGGGTAGGGTTAAGCCAGGGTCAAGGCGGCGACCCCGCGCCCCTACTCCACTCGATCTGGGTCAATTCCCAGTTCCCTGAGCTTAGCCGCCAGACGATTCCCTTAGGGACGCTAACGCGAACGGCCCGTTGTCGTTCCTGTTCCTTAGCCTGTCGTTCCTGCTCAGTTTCGGTCAATATCCATTGACCCTCTTGATCACACCACCGTAGCCACTGCCCCGGGGTACAGGGAGATGGCTGAATCATGACAACAGAGCAGGTTTGTGATCTACTGAACCTTTACGGTAGGTTTTCTTCATTCAGAACATCTAAATAAGCCCTATAGGCAAACACCCGATTACGGCGCTGTCCCGTTAGCTCTTGAACCATGCCTTCATGGATCAGACTTTGCACCGCATTTGACACCGTTGGCACACTCAACCCAGTGCGTTTAGCCATCTCCTTAAGATTGCACAAAGGGCGTTCCTGCAAAACCCCCAGCACCTCGGCCGCACTCCGCACCGTGGACCCCTTAATCTGCTGGGGCAGGCGATTGATGTCCTGATTAAACAGCACCGTCAATCGCTGCACCATCCGTACGGCCTCAGAGGCCGTTTGATAAACACCCTCCAGGAAAAAATCTACCCAGGCTTCCCAATCCCCCTCTGTTCGCACCCGGTCCAATAAATTGTAATAAACCAACCGGTGTTGCTTGAAGTAAAGGCTGAGATAAAGCAACGGCTGGTTCAATAGCTCACCATGGTGAAGCATCACCACAATCAATAGGCGACCCAGGCGACCATTGCCATCCAAAAAAGGGTGAATGGTCTCAAACTGGACATGAGCTAGGGCGGCTCGCAATAGGATGGGGAGACCGTCCTCTCCTCTGTGGAAGAACCTTTCTAAGGCGGTCATACAATCGTTGATATATAGTGGCGGTGGCGGCACAAAACTGGCATTGCTAGGACGAGTTCCCCCAATCCAGTTTTGGGTTTTGCGAAATTCCCCAGGCAACTTGCCGCTTCCCCGGCCCCTTGCCATCAACTTTTCATGCATTTCCAGCAACAGTCGATTGCACAGGGGAAATCCTGACTGTAGCCTGCTTATCCCATGATCTAGAGCCGCCAGGTAATTACTGACCTCCTGAACATCACCAAAGGGTACCCCCGGAGCCTCATCCAACTCGAATAGCAATAAATCATTAAGGGATGACTGGGTTCCTTCAATTTGGGAAGATAGCACCGCTTCCCGTCGCACGTAGGAGTATAAAAAAAGCTGGGGATTGGGGAGTAGCGTACAGACACTATCCAAACGCCCCAGGGCCACAGTTGCCTTCTCTAGCAACTGCTGTCGTCCACCCTGAAGGTCCAAGGGAGGAATGGGGGGTAAGGGTAGGGGCACAAATGCCTGAACTACCTCACCGCCTGCCACCCCCTCGACATAGCTACCGGAGTTACGCTGCATCGTTATTCAAAACGTTTAAATAAGAGTTCCGACTATTAAAAATTTTGGCATTTATTTTAATAAAAGTACCAGGCTATGGCCAGGTGACTGGCCTTTAATGTCTGGGGGATGGCCTTGGGGAGGGACGAAAAAGATGGGAACAGTTTATTTTACTAAAACGCCCTGGGCTGAAAGTCTGGCCCTACCTCCAGGTCGAAAACATCATCATGGATGCGGGCGACGTAGAGGCCCTCGGCGATCGCCTGGGCCTTGATCGCGGGGGGCCAATCTACCGCCGCCAGGATGCCGTAGAGTTGTTTACCCCGTTGCGCAGGAAAAAAGTCGCGAAATCGGCTGAGGGTGGTCTTGAGTTGGGTAATTGCCTCCTCCCGGGGATGGCTTTTTACCTCCACCAGGAAGGCGGTATTAACCTCCCCATTGGCGTAGGCCAGTACGTCAATTTCCAGATGTTCGCCATTTTGCTTCGCCCGCACCCGGGGCATTACCACGGTTACATCAAACTGCTGCTGCAGGATGGTTTCCATGGAGGGGAGGGCTAAGCCCTCGGAGAAACCACCAAACTTAGCCCCTAACTCCCTAATCTGCTTTCCTAGTGCTTGGATTTGCAAATCAGTTTCCTGGAACTGGGGATCCTTAGGTAGGAATTTTTCCCGCAGCAGATGTTCAGTTTCCTGGAACTTGCGATCGGTCTCCAGGGATTTTTCCCGCAGTAGATGTTCAGTTTCCTGGAATTTGCGATCGGTCTCCAGGGATTTTTCTCGCAGTAGATGTTCAGTTTCCTGGAACCTGCGATCGGTCTCCAGGGATTTTTCTCGCAGTAGGAGGGCGGTTTCCTTGAGGAGGAGATCGGTTTCCTTTAGTTGGCGATCGGTTTCTTGAAAAAGCCGCAGGATGTCGTCGTAGGTGGGTGGGGTGGTGGCCATAGCCAAACCAGAGATAGTTTAGGTGTATTGTAACAGCAGGCACCATGGCCCTGGCTGTAGACGGGGTATCCCCTTATTTATTTTCTATCCGATTACATTGTCGGCTGCCAGGGTGGCCCGGAGAAAGATCACCCAGGATCATGTAGATCACGACTATACTCCTTTGCCATGATCCAGCCCTCACCCTAAATCCCTCTCCCAATTTGGGAGAGGGACTTTGAAGCACTTCCGGCTCCCCTTCTCCCAGTTTTGGGAGCAGGGGCTGGGGGATGAGGGCCACGGGATTTTGTGATCTACGGAGGACTGTCAGCCCAGGGAAGGGGGCTCAGGGGCCTAGGGCAGGTGGAATCAGATCAGGGCGAGGCTGTCTTGCCGGCGAAACCAGGCCCGATCGGG
>JAYKIM010000022.1:0-4678 GCA_035286245.1 Cyanobacteriota bacterium
CGCATCGTCCGCTACCTGGGGATCAGCGACGGCAACATGCAGGAGGGGTCCCTCCGCTGTGACGTGAATATCTCGGTGCGGCCGGTGGGGCAACAGGAGTTTGGCACCAAGGTGGAAATTAAAAACATGAACTCCTTCAGTGCCATCCAACGGGCGATCGACTACGAAATTAGCCGCCAGGTCAAGGCTATCGAAACCGGCGATCGGATAGCCCAGGAAACCCGCCTCTGGGATGAGGGTAACCAGTGCACCAAGAGCATGCGCTCCAAGGAAGGGTCCAGCGACTATCGCTACTTCCCCGAACCCGACCTGCCCCCCATTCTGGTGTCGGTTAGCCAGCGACAGGCCTGGCAAGCAGAGCTGCCCGAGTTGCCCGCCCAAAAGCGCCACCGCTATGAGGAGGACCTGGGCCTCTCCGCCTACGATGCCCGGGTGCTGAGCGATGAAGCCAGCATTGCCGCCTACTTCGAAGCCACGGTGGCGGCGGGGGCCGACCCCAAGCTGGCGGCCAACTGGATCACCCAGGACATGGCCGCCTACCTTAACACCGAGAAAAAAGAGATCGCCGATCTTCCCCTCACCCCCAGTGCCCTGGCGGAGCTGGTGCAGTTGATTGCCGCTGGCACCATCAGCAACAAAATCGGCAAGGATCTATTGCCGGAGCTGCTGGCCCAGGGCGGTTCCCCCCGGGAAATGGTGGAAAAACGCGGCCTTAGCCAGATCTCCGACCCCGCCCAGATTGCCGCCCTGATTGACGAGGTGCTGGCGGTCCACCCCGAGGAACTGGCGGCCTATCGGGGGGGAAAAACCAAGTTACAGGGCTTCTTTGTCGGCCAGTTGATGAAGCAGAGTGGCGGTCGGGTTGATCCGAAGCTCAGCAATCAACTGCTCAGCCAAAAACTCAAGGGCTAGGAGACCCTGGCATAACTCTACGGACTTCTCCTGGGGGCTAACTCCCCTTTGCAGGGTTGTTTAATGTAGGTTGCTCCATAGTAGGGACCGATTGGAGATGGACTAGGGGGCAAGGCCTGGGACCGCCCCCATGATCACTCAAGTCTTGGATCCATCAGGGTCGCTTTTTCTGGGGCTCGGGGAAACCAACCGGCTGTCCGTTTACACAGCTCTACCAACATCAGCATGACGGGCACCTCAATCAGCACCCCTACCACGGTGGCCAAAGCCGCACCGGAGTTCAAGCCAAACAGGGTGACGGCGGTGGCGATCGCCACCTCAAAGTGATTACTGGCCCCAATCAGGGCGGCGGGAGCGGCATCTTCGTAGACCAGCCCCAACCTCTGGCCGGCCCCGTAGGTCACCAGAAAAATAACGTTCGTCTGAATCAGCAGGGGGATGGCGATCAGCCCAATATGCAGGGGATGGCGGACGATTAAATCCCCCTTTAGGGCAAACAACAGCACCAGGGTGGTTAATAGGGCAATCACCGCCACCGGGCTCAGGTAGCGCAGAAACACCCGGTTAAACCAGGCCTGACCCCGGTGGCGCAAAATCCAGCGGCGGGACAGACCCCCGGCCAGCAGCGGCAACCCCACGTAGATCAGTACCGACAGGGCAATGGTTGGCCAGGGCACCACCAGGTTAGTCGTAGCCAGCAACCAGCGCCCCAGGGGAGCGTAAAGAACCAACATGGCCAGGGAGTTGACCGCCACCATCACCAGGGTATGGCCCTGGTTACCAAAGGCAAGATAGCCCCACATCAGCACCATCGCGGTACAAGGGGCAATTCCCAGCAGAATGCAACCGGCAATGTAGGAGTCTGCCAGGGCCACTGGTCCTCCCCGAATCACCTCCGTCTCCATTAGTAGGGGGCGAAACAGTCCCCCCAGGAAAAACTGGGCGATGATCACCATGGTGAAGGGTTTAATCAACCAATTAACCACGAGAGTTAAGAGCACGGGGCGGGGGGTTTGGGCGGCCCGCTTAGCCTGGGAAAAGTCGATCTTCACCATGATGGGATACATCATGAAGAATAGACAGAAGGCGATGGGTAAGGAGACCTGATAGAGGCTGAGGGCATCCAAGCTAACCGCTAGACCAGGAAACAGCCGACCCAGCCCAATGCCAATCACGATGCAGAGCAATACCCAGAGGCTGAGGTAACGTTCGAAGATAGTCAGTGAAGCCATTGCATTCCATTAATCCGGTGGACAGGGGCAAGCCGGCCGGAGGGCGGTGCTCTGGCGCAGCTCCCCCAGGTACTGCTCCAGGACTAGGAGTTGGGATAGGTTGAGGCGGTAGTAGATCCACCGCCCCTCCTGGCGGGCGTGCACCAGGTTGGCCGCCTTTAGGGCCTTGAGGTGGAAGGAGAGTTTGGATTGGGCAATTTGGATGCGATCGCAGAGGTCACAGACACACATTTCCTGGTGCCGCAATAATTCCACCACCTGTAGGCGGGTGGGGTCGGCCAGGGCCTTAAAGCCGGGCAGGACCAACCTGAGGGAATCGGGAGCAACGGTTACAACCAAGGCCTTGGATCACAGCTACGCCTTAGCAGTGTAACAAGGGACGGCGACGCCAGGCGGGGAGATGCGGATCGGCAACTGATACCATGGAAGCATGATCCCCAAGGATCTAACCTATCTGATTGTTCAAGGAACCTTGGCATGGCCGAAATTCAATTTGCCCGTGGAATCGCCGAACCCGTAGTCCCCGATGTTAGAATCACCCGGGCTAAGGACGGATCTAATGGCGCCGCCACCTTTTACTTTGACTACCCCCAGGCCCTTAGCCAGGAGGGGGTCGAGGTCACCGGCATGTACCTGGTGGACGAAGAGGGGGAATTAGTCACCCGGGAGGTCAACGGCAAATTTATCAACGGCGAACCGGCGGGCATCGAGGCCACCTACGTGATGAAAAGTGTTGAGGAATGGGACCGCTTCATGCGCTTCATGGGTCGTTACGCTGAGCAAAATGGTCTGGGCTTTACCAAAAGCTAACCGATGGCCCATCCCCCTCCCCTAGCCCGACCGGTAGTCGCCGCCGTGGGCACCATCAGTGACAGCCGCACCCCCGCCACCGACAGCAGCGGCCAGTTGATTCAAACCCTGCTGCGGCAGGCGGGGCATCAGGTGAAGGGCTACCGCATGGTGCCAGACCAGGCTGACCAGATCCGGGCCCTCTGCCAGGAGTGGAGCCAGCCCGACGGGGTGGAGGCGGTGATTTTAACCGGCGGCACCGGTATTGCCCCCCGCGACGTCACCTACGAAGCCGTCAGCACCCTGCTGCAGAAAACCCTACCGGGCTTCGGTGAGTTGTTTCGCCAGCTTAGCTTCCAGCAGGTGGGCAGCCGGGCCCTGGCCTCCCGGGCGATCGCCGGGGTGTACCAATCCACCTTAATTTTTGCCCTGCCCGGCTCCAGGGGCGCGGTGGAGCTGGCCCTGGGGGAACTGATCTTGCCGGAACTGCCCCACCTGGTGGCCCTGGTCAGGTCTTAACAGGGTTAGAGGGCCAGGCTAGCCAACCCCAGGTAGCGGAGACCCTGGGGGGTGACCTCAAAACGGCAGGGCAGCACCTGCACCCCGGCGGCGATCGCCGCCCGCAACAGTTGGCCATAGGTGGGGTCCGCCTGATCGCCGGGGGCAAAGGTGGTGCAGTCTCCCCGGTTGATGAAGTACAGCATCACCCCCCGGCCCTGATCCCCCAGATCGATCAGTTCCTGCAGGTGTTTTTGGCCGCGGCTGGTGACCGTGTCAGGGAAGAGGGCCAGCTGACCCTGGGCCCAGGTGGTGTTTTTCACCTCAATGTAGGTGGCGGGCACCGCTTCCCCCTTAATCAGAAAGTCAATCCGGCTCCTATGGCCCTGACCGTAGGGCACCTCAGCGTCGATCGTGGTGTAGGGTCCCAGGTCGGGTAGTAGGCGGGCTTCCAACAGCGATCGCACCACCCGGTTGGGTAAGGCCGTATTGGTGCCCGCCCAGGTGGGCACCGTATCATTGACCGCCGCCAACTCCCAGGTATAGGCAAGCTTACGCTTGGGGCTGGGGTTATGGGAGACCATCACGGCGCCGCCGAGGTGGCAAATGCCGGTCATCGGCCCCGTATTCGGACAGTGGGCGGTAATCAGTTCCCCCGTGTCCAGCTGAATGTCAGCAAAGAAGCGCTTGTAGCGCTTCACCAGGGTGCCAGCGTAGAGGGGGGGAAAGGGATAAAACCAGTCAGCGGCCATGGCCAGGTCAAGGGTAAGGGTAAGGGTCATCGAGGGCTAAGCCATGCTGCGCAGGGCTTGCTCCGTACTGGGGTCGAACAGGTGCACCTGATCGGGGGCGATCGCCAGCCACACCTCCTCCCCCACCGTCACCCGTGGCTCGGGGGGGATCCTGGCCTGCACCGTCAGGCCGGGGCTACCCACCGTTAGGTAGGTTTCGCTGCCCAGGGCCTCCTGGTGCAACACCTGACCGCGGATATTTTTGGGGGCCGGTAGGGCCAAACTCAAATGCTCAGGGCGAATTCCCAACAACAGGGAGCAGCCATCATAGGGCCCCAGTTGGTCATGCCAAGGGCTGGGCAAAGACAGCCGGAAGTGGGGATGGGTGACCAGGTAGGGCGCCTGCACCTGCACCGGGATAAAGTTCATCGGCGGGGAGCCGATAAACTCCGCCACAAACCGGTTGGCGGGGGCCCGATAGAGATCCAGGGGAGGGGCCACCTGCTGAAGTTGTCC
>JAYKIM010000023.1:0-5445 GCA_035286245.1 Cyanobacteriota bacterium
TGCGCTTTACCCTTGCCCCGGGGGCCAGTCGCTGCTTGCCGGTGGTGCTGAGTTGGGACCTGCCGGTGACGGAGTTTGCCGCCGGCACCCGGGCCCACCGCCGCTACACCGATTTCTTCGATCGCAGCGGCACCAATGCCCAGGCCATCGCCGCCACCGCCCTGGCCGAATATCCCCAATGGCAGCGGGCGATCGCCGACTGGCAGCAGCCCATCCTAGACCGGTCTGACCTGCCGGACTGGCTGAAGATGGCCCTGTTCAACGAACTCTACGACCTGGCCAGCGGCGGCACCCTGTGGAGCACCGCCAGCCCGGCGGACCCGGTGGGCCAATTTGCCGTGCTGGAATGTCTGGACTACCGCTGGTACGAAAGCCTGGACGTGCGGCTCTACGGTGGCTTTGCCACCCTGCTGCTGTGGCCCGAGCTGGAAAAGGCAGTGCTGCGGGCCTTTGCCCGGGCCATCCCCAGCCAGGACCCCCGGGAACGGATTATCGGCTACCACCTGCTCCAGGGCCAGGAAAACCCCGTCGCCCCCCGCAAACTCAAGGGCGCCACCCCCCACGACCTGGGGGCCCCCAACGAACACCCCTGGCAGCAGACCAACTACACCAGCTACCAGGACTGCAACCAGTGGAAGGACCTGGGCAGCGACTTTGTCATCCAGGTGTACCGGGCGTTTAAATTTACCGGCGAGGAGGACCTGGGCTTTCTGCAGGACTGCTGGCCCGCCGTGGTGGAGACCCTGCAGTACCTAAAACACTTTGACCAGGATGGGGATGGCATTCCCGAAAATAGCGGCGCCCCCGATCAAACCTTCGATGACTGGCAGCTGGTGGGCATCAGTGCCTACTGTGGTGGTCTCTGGTTGACCGCCCTGGAGGCGGCGATCGCCATGGCCGAGGTGCTCACCCAGGCGGGGGTGGCCCCCGGCAACACGCCCATTCTGGTGACCCAGTACCAGCGCTGGCTAGACAATGGTCGACGGGCCTACCACCCCAAACTTTGGAATGGGCGCCACTACCGCCTGGATAGCGGCAGTGATTCCCAGATTGTCATGGCGGACCAGCTTTGTGGTCAGTTCTTTGCCCGCCTACTGGACCTGCCCGACCTGGTGGAAACCGACCATATCCTCTCCAGCCTGGAGGCCATCTACGACGCCTGCTTTGTCCGCTTTAACCAGGTGGCCCAGGGGGAGGCCGCCCCCCAGAGCCAAAAGTTTGCCGGTGCCGCCGTGGGAAACTTTAGCGCCCCCGCCCTGGGTGAGGCGATCGGGGCGGCCAATGGGGTTCTGCCCGATGGTCGGGCCGAGGACCCCGACAGCACCCATCCCCTGGAGGTATGGACCGGCATTAACTTTGGCCTGGCCGCCTTTTTCGCCCAGATAGGCCAGCCGGAACGGGCCCTGGCCCTTAGCCAGGCGGTGGTGCACCAGGTTTATACCTACGGCCTGCAATTTCGCACCCCCGAAGCGATCACCGCCCAGGGCACCTTCCGGGCCTGTCATTACCTGAGGCCCATGGCGATTTGGGGACTCTACGCGGTGCTCAAAGTCCCCTCCCCAGGAGCTTTTTAGCTGTCGAACTCAGGTCCAGTTAGGTCATCTCTGGGGCAATGCGATAGTTAAAGTTAAAACAGACCCACTGGTCATGATGGAGTTGGTAATAATCAGAGTTGGGTGGGCCCCTGTGTAAATCCTCCAGCAGGGCTTGGGCTAACGGTAAGGGCTGAGGAATTTGTACCAGGCTGCCCTGGATAGGGTCTTGGCCATTTTCCCCCAGAGCTTGATAGCAGTGATCGAAAGACTGTCGGTTAACCACCAGGTAACTTTCCACTACCCCAGGGGCCAAAGGAATCGGTATACCCTCATTATTATCAGGTAAGCTGAACACCCAGGAGGTCTTACCCCCAGAGCCATTGGCGATGTTCGCTGTAGCCGTGTTGGCAGGGAGTAATAGGACATGGCACTGGCCCTGCCCATCGAACTGAATCAGCAGACCGTGCAACCGATCAGCTTCTGGCCTAGTGACTCGATAGAGCAGTTTAGTGGTGCTGGCCAAGACCGGCACAGGGGGTTGATCAGGGTTACCGATGGTTCTGCGGTTGCGGGTTGGGGATAGGGTTTCCCTCCGATCACTACGCTGTTCTGCCAGCAGTTGGGGTTTTACCCCAACTGTCTCCAGCCTGGCCGTTCCCCCTAGCCAGGAAGCCTGGAGGTTGGCACATAACCGCACCAGCTTGAGGGCGAGAAGCCCATGGAACTGAGGAGTAAGTCGGGCCACGGCGGTTTTGACGGCCTCGTCCCGGGTTGTCCAGCTACTGGCCAGTTGATGACGGCTAGGGGTAAATAGGCCATAGCGGTTAGGGACTGCCAAATCTGGCTTCTCCTGCAGGGGTTGATCCGGAGCCTCAGCGGAGGGTAGGGCCTCCGTCAAGGTGGGGAGCGCTGGGCTAGGTAACCCGCCAAACAGACAGTCAGCCCCCTTGTCACCCGGGGCGATCGCCATCACAAAGGGAATCGTTGCCAGGGCACTGGTGGCATCCACCCGTTCAAACCGTTGCAACCGGCTATCGATCGCCACCACCAAATCAATAGCTCGGGGCAACCGGCGAACCTTTTCGTAGACCGGTTGGGATGGACTGGGCAGGGCAGTGGTTGGGTCCAGGGCTCGGGCTGTAGCCTTCACTCCGGTTCGGGCCTCTAAGCGTACCGCTAGGGGCTGAACCACCTGATCCGGCACCCCTGTGCCCACCCTTGGCCCGATCACGAGCTCTGAGCCCGGCTGCAGGTAGGATAGTACCACCGGATCCAGTCCACCTAGCCAGAGGGTCAGGGGCCGATCAGCCCCCGGAGCCGATAATACTACTCCGTCCGCCGCTGTCATTTGGGCTGGTAGGGTGTAGGCTGTTACCTTTTGGTGGCCAACCCTAGACCAACTGGGACCTTGCCCGGAGCCTACCCAGTGACGACTGCGGTTACCCAGGTCTTGCATCCACAGTTGTGGATTAGGGTTGGGGAGTTCGGCCCACAATCCTTGGGTCAGGGCGTAGGTGAAGATACCAGCGCTGAGGCCATCCCACTGGCCTTCTAACACCAGATGGCCAGGGGTGGCGGCCCGCAATAAAGTTCCAGGCCAGGTTAGAGCAGGGCTGGGAGACAGCCCAGGGGGCCAGAGGGCGGTCGGGACGGTGGGCCGAGATCGTACCCGTAGATTACCGTGGCGACTATAGCCGAGGTCCTGATAGCCCGCATCGATCACCGTGGTCAGGTTATCGGTGGCCAGGCCTTGTAGCTGGGATATTATCTCCAATTCTAGTAGATCCCCCAGGGTTGGATCCTGCTCGGTGGGTAGACGGCTGTCAACGGTGACCCAGGCCAGGTAGGGCTGGCCCGTATCAGTCTGCAGCTGTACCTGACTGCCGTAGCCACTGAAGTGGAGCAACACCACGTCCCCAGGGCGAGCCTGGGCAACCAGGTGCTGGGCGATCGCCTCTAAAATGGCGCTACGGGTTCCCTGCTGGCTAGTTAAGGTGACAATATCTGAGGCCTGAAAGCCAAACCGATGGATCAGTAACTCCCGCTGGAGGGCAACATCGGTTTGACAGCCCCGCAGGCCAGCATCGGGGTTCGGGACCGTATCAAGAGCTGCTTCCGGGTACTGGTTAATACCAATTAAGAGAGCCAACTTGCGATCGGTGGGTTTGGCCAGAGCTTGGTAATAGGAACCTGGAGCCACTGTCAGGGCGGCTCCCCCTGCCCCCAGTGCCAAGCTGATTCCCCCTAGAAAGGCCCGTCGTGTTAGTCCCACCGCCCCAATACCGTCCTACCTAGATAGTCCTAATCTTAGCCAATCGACTCCCTAACCCGCATAGCCTTGGCCAATTCCGCCGCCACCTCCGGACGGGAAAATTCCGGTGGTGGTAGCTCACCCCGACTAAGCATTTCCCGCACCTTGGTGCCAGACAGGTGAATGCGCTCCTCCTTTGTGCTAGGGCTAGTTTTAGAAGTGGCCATACCGCCGGTGCGGGTGCAGTAGAAGGCATGTTCAAACTTCATCGGTGTAATGCCTAGCTCACCGGGTTCAAACTCGTCAAAAATATATTGGGCATCGTAGGTCCCGTAGTAATCCCCTACCCCAGCATGGTCCCGCCCCACAATAAAGTGGCTACAGCCATAATTTTTCCGGATCAAGGCGTGGAAAATCGCTTCCCGAGGCCCAGCGTAGCGCATGGCCGAAGGATTAATGGCCAACATCACCCGCTCGGTAGGGAAGTAGTGTTCCAGCATGATTTCATAGCAGCGCATGCGAACATCGGCGGGGATATCGTCGGATTTAGTGGCTCCGACCAGGGGATGGAGAAACAACCCATCGACCGTTTCCAGTGCACATTTTTGAATATACTCGTGGGCTCGATGAATTGGGTTACGGGTCTGGAAGCCGACCACAGTTTGCCAGCCCCGCTGTCGGAAAAGAGCCCGGGATTCTGCGGGATCGATCTGGTAGGTAGGAAACTGCGGGTGGGGATCTCGCTGCAGCAGCCAAACCGGTCCTGCCAGGTTAACAGACCCCTGGTCGTAAACCACCTTCACCCCAGGATGGTTTTCATCCTCGGTGCGGTATACCTGGATTGCTTCTCGGCGCTTGTCATAGGTATATTTTTGAGTCAGTTCTAGCACGCCGACAAATCGCCCGCTGGGGTCATCTAGACGGACTAAGCTACCCTCCCGCAGGGGCTCGGCCACCGCCTCACTGACCGACAACGTAACCGGGATGGCCCAGGGCAATCGATTGGCGAGCCGCATATCGCTCACCACCGCGTCATAGTCCGCCTGATCCATAAATCCCTGCAGAGGGCTAAATCCCCCAATAGCGATCATCACCAGATCAGAAAAAGCCCGTTCATCCAAACTAACGCGGGGTAAGGTAGGAGCTTTGTCTGAGAATAGATCGGCCTGTTGTGGGGTGACCAGGCGGTTGACCAGGGTGCCCCCGTGGGGAGCAATACCATCTTTTTGCATCGTGAGTGACCTAGGGTGACTGGCTGGGCAGGGATTCGGCAGGTAGGAGCAAAACCGCCCTTACTTAATGAAATTACATATTGGCACCAATGTCATCACCCTTGAATTTCTGAGGATTATGCGTATCCTTAGTTAGCTCCAACGGTTCACTCCTGGTTTCACCGATGCAACGCTTCCTCGCCTGTTCTCCCTACTTGGGTTACCTCCCCCTATTGACCGCTAGCGGGTTAGGTAGTGGGGTATTGGCAAGTCTGGCCTTGATCAGTCCAGCCTCCGCCCTAGTTCAGATTTCCGCCTGGCAATTTGACCCGGTCCGGCAGCAGTTGACCATCACCCTGCCGTCACAGGTAACCCCTACCTACGAAATTCGTGCCGATGGCCGGTCTATTCTGCTCCACCTGCCTGCTACTCGTCTGGGGGCAAGCCC
>JAYKIM010000024.1:0-4097 GCA_035286245.1 Cyanobacteriota bacterium
ACATGGTCTTGATGGACTATCGGGACGATCACCTGCCGCTCGATCAGCGGCACCATCCTCCCACCTTTCTCTACGGGATGGATCTAGCGGAAGACACCTACTTTGTGGAGGAAACCTCCCTGGCCCATAGCCCGGCAATCACCATGGCGGTGCTGGAACAGCGCCTGTATCAACGTTTGCAGCAACGGGGGGTAGAGGTGCGGGAGATCCACCATGTGGAGCACTGTCTGTTTCCCATGAATTTACCCCTGCCGGATCTCAACCAGGGGGTGGTGGGTTTTGGCGGGGCCGCCAGTATGGTGCACCCGGCCTCGGGCTACCTGTTTGGGGCACTGCTGCGACGGGGGCCAGACCTGGCGACGGCGATCGCCACCAGTCTGAGTCAGGCCAGCACCACCCCTCAACAGGCGGCCCAGGTGGCCTGGCAAGCTCTCTGGCCCGAGGCCAGGCGCCGCAAACACTACCTCTACCTATTTGGCCTGGAGAACCTCATGGCCTTTAGCCCCACCCAACTGCACCATTTCTTCGAAGCCTTTTTCCAGCTCGAGACCAAGGCCTGGTCAGGGTTTCTGGCCGACGCCCTACCCTTGCCGGAGGTAGTAAAAGCCATGGTGGGGCTGTTTGGCCGGGCCTCCAATGATGTGCGCTGGGGCCTGATGCGATCGGTGTTCAGCCATGGGGATCTGTTGAAGCGTACCCTGGTGTCCTAATAGGCTAGCAAGAGAAGTCAGGAATCAGAACTCAGGAGCCAGGAGAGGTGGGTGGATTGATGCCAGCGTCTATCTCTCCCCGGTCTGCCCCTCCCCCTCTGCTGGCGATCGCAGTTCAATGGTGGCCACCACCTGGCCATGGTCCGACTGCCAGGGCTCGATGGTTTGATTCTCCAGGGTTTGATCCACCAGGTGATCGTTATAGACAGACACGTAGGTGACCCGTCCGAGGCGGTGTAGGTTTTGGGCCACAAACTCCTCGCTGACCATAATCTGGTCCAAGCTGTCGTAGTAGCCATTGTGGATGTGGGTGTAGTAGTGGTCGCCGTAACCCAGCCGGGCTTGAATGTCCTTCACCTGGTGGAGCAGCACATCCCACACCGGCGCCTTTCTGCGAAAGGGCCAGGACTCCCAGGGGGGTTGGCCGCTAAGAATCTGGGTAGTGATGGCGGTGGGGTTATCGTTAACATCACCCATGACAATCACCGGGTGGCGACGATGCTGCAACAGGTCCATCAGCAAGAACCGGAGGGCGGTGGCCTCCGCCGCCCTCCGGATCAGCGATCGGGCCTGACCCTTAGCCAGTTCCACCGGATCGGTGCGATCGCCACCCTCGCTTAACATGGGCCGCTTAGACTTGAGATGCACCACCACCACCGTACAGGTAATCTGCTCGGTGAGGGCCAGATCCACCGCCAACACCGGATGGGAAAAGTTGCGCACCGGGATAGCTAGCCCCTCTAAGTCGAGACAGCCCTCAGCGGGAAACTCGTCATACATCCGCTGCTGCAGGATAGGGAAGCCACTAGCCAGGGCCACCCCCGGTCCTTTACCAAAGCCCGGGGCCAGGGCGATGGCATGATGCCGATGGTAGGGGCTGCGCTGTAGGGCCTGATCAAGGGCTGGGCGATCGAACACCTCCTGAAAGCCAACAACGTCTACCCGCATGCGGTCCAACTGCTGGCCGACCCACTGTAGTTTTTTTTCGTACTCCTGGGCAGAATAGGCTTGGCGGGGATAGTATTCACGATCGGGTAGGGCCAGGTTACAGAGATTAAAGGTACCGACACGAAAGTAGGTGGGGGTCACAGGGGTATAGGCCATAAAACTGACCAATTAGGAGAGCTTCAGGATTTTCAGCAAAGCTATAATCCTGTTTAACATCAAAAAAAATAGCACCAGAGCTGTGTAGGTTAGCCCTGGTGCTCAGCATCGGTATCCAGTAAGGACAATATCAGGATGGGAAACCTCGCAGGCTCAGGGGATTACGTTACTAGGGGCTATATCAGTGTGGCAGTTGTTGGCCCCGACATTACCCTATCTTTCAAAGACTTTAGCACTAGCACAGGAAATCTTACCCTGCAGGCTCTATTGACGATTAACGGCAACCTGAGTAGACGGCCAATTAATCTAGGCACCCTGCCGGCAGCCAATCCAGATTTTCACATTAGCGTACCAACCGGCACCGATGTTAGCTTGTTTAATACGGTGGTGATTTGCTTAGCCGAACAGGCAACGGCCATTGGACGGGCCCCTATTCCCTAATGGGTTTTTAGCTTGTCTCCACCCCTTACCAGTAACTGGGGCTGTATCTTCCAGATTCTGCCCCCAGTCCTCCAGGGTGAATTAAAACCTTGAGATAGTGGCTCTAGCCTGAATATCCCTATCCTAGAAGCCCTAACCACAGCCCTGCCCCTGTCCCATAACCCTCTGTTCACCACCCATGCCTATTGCTACCGAGCCCCTCAATCTGATCTTCAGTGGCGCCAATCTCTTTGTACTGCCCTTTTGGGGGTTGATGATTTTAGTGCCTAATACCAATTTAGCTCGCCGGGTGATGGGCTCCCTATTACCAATCATGGCTTTGGCTGCCCTCTATGGGGGGTTATTTGTGACCAGCCTAACTGCGGTAGACGGAGTGGAAGCTTTTTCCAACCCCAACCTGAGTTTGACAGATCTAGCCAGCCTCTTTGCCAATTCCCATGTTATGGCTACGGGGTGGGTCCATTATCTAGCCTTTGACCTGTTTGTAGGACGCTGGATATACTGGCAAGGCCAAGAAGGAGGCATCCTGACCCGCCATTCCCTGTTGCTCTGCCTCTTTGCCGGCCCTCTAGGGCTTTTATGTCACTGGATCACCGATAGCCTCTGGCAGCGCTGGCACCAGCCTGAATCAACAGCCTAGATCTGGGGCCTATGGTTTCTGTGCGATACCGCCAGGATCTCCCTCTGTAGCCTGGACTAACCCCTTAAAGCTGCCCCCTGAGGCAAGCGGACACCGGTTACAACTAGCGCATTCCTAGGGATGAGGAGCGTCAAAGGCAGCATCAATATAGTCTTGCAAGGCCAGGTAACGACCATTCCCCAAATCTAGATGACGCTCAGCTTGATGAGCAGGAAAGGGCCCGCGACGGCAGGTCACCAGAGCGACATCAAAGCGGCAGATAGCCTCAGCCCACTGTCGATGTCTTAGCAGGTAGAGTTGAGCAGCCTTGGCCAGTTTAGTCTGTTTGTGGCGGGTAATTGCCATCAGACCATCCGCATCCCAATTGCCCTGGCTACGAGTTTTGACCTCAACAAAAGCCAACTGCCGCGGAGTATCGGCCATAGCTCGGACCATCACCAAGTCCAACTCCCCCCAGGTGCAATGCCACTGGCGGTCCTGTAACTGCCATCCCTGGGCAATTAGCCAGTTCGCCACCAGGGTTTCACCTAGCGTACCCAGATCCACTGTAGTAAGGGGCTTAACCATAGACACACTAACCAAGGCAGGATAAAGACCAACAACGGTCATCAGTCTGATTAAGATAGGGCGGCGACACCATCTCCCCGAATAAACCCCAGGAAAGCAAGATAGAAAGCCTGTCCGGCAATCGCTTTAACCGTCTTACTGTGCTCTCAGGCCTAAGGCTATACCATGGCATCAGGTCCAGAGCCCAATGACTTTAGGTATAGCCTAACCCCTTTTACCCTCCTGACCAGTAGGTAGCCTACCAGGGTCAGCCAGATAGCTGATGTTGGCATTAAGCTTGATTGGGGTGACTAGGGCTTGGGGGGCTGGCTACCGGGGCTTTTGTTAATACAGCCCGGTCGATCCACGTAGCGACACACCCGGTCGTAGAGGCGGGCCCGGTTGCCCGGCGGTCCCGCAGAGAATAGGACCCGATCGCCCCCGACAATCCCCACCAAAATCTTGACGCCGCAGATCGGGCAGGTCTGGAGCTTGCCTGTGCTCATGGTCCGATTCCCCCAGGTGACAGTCTCAGCATCTTAGCGGAGCAGGTGGAGAGACCGGCTGGATCGCAAACTCCTGTAACGGAGTAGGTGGCTGGGCCAGGCGATGACGCCAGTGGCGCACCAGCCGCCCCAGGCTGGGGGGTAGCCAGC
>JAYKIM010000025.1:0-26377 GCA_035286245.1 Cyanobacteriota bacterium
CGCTGGGGCCGTAGGCTAATGGCCCGCTGCAGTTCGGTCAGGGCCCCCTGGTTGTGGGCGATAATTTCCGCCTGGGAATGGGGGGGACTCATGGCGCCCCCAGGGACTGCGATCGCCAGGCCTGGTAGGGAGGGGTTTCCGCCAACAGAGGATTAATCCCAAACCAGCGCCCCTCCGCATCCCGATACTCATAGAGAAACAGGCTACGCACTAAAATGTTGTAATCCTCATTGCCCTGTACATCCTGGCGGGATACGGCTCGCAACAGCAGTTGCCACTCCTGATCGCTAATCAAACCCATCAGACTGTCACGCTCATTGCGGATCACCGCCTCCAGCACCGACCGATGGAAGGGGGGATCCTGCTTACGTAGGCAACCATCCAGCAGTCTAATTAGGTTGCGCATATGACCGCCACTGATATAACAGAGGCGATCTAAAGTAGACAGCTGATCAAACACCTCCCCGACGTGGTCCAAGCGTTGATTCACGTTCAAGTCAGGGAAGGCACGACTCAGCACCATTTGCTGTAGCAGGGCTAGGCCCTGGGGATTGGCCTTGCCCTGGCGGTCCTGCAGGGGTACCATGGGCAGCACCATGGGATTGCTACCAAAGCGGTTAGCCAGACGCACCAGATCGTTGGAAAACATTAGCTCCAACGGAATGGTATAAACCATATGGCAGTCTAGCTGTTTCAGTTGCTCCCCGCGGTCGACAAACAGATACTCTGACTGCAGCCGCCCCTGGACCCGGGAGGTACTGTCGATGCGGTCCAGATTGTCCATAATTACCACGAGCCGGTTCTTGCCCTGCTCCTGCAGCCACTGATTAGCGGGGGTGAGTAATTCCTCGTTGAGGGCGTTGATCAGGCTGCGGGTGCGGGGTTCCAGGTACTGCCGCAGCTGACTGCGCAGGTCAGGGCTTTGTTTGGCGGAGGCGGTAATGCTGGCAATGCCGGCGGAAACGCTGAGGCTGGAAATTTCCATCGGGGTGCGCAGGGCCTCCGCCAGATTTTGGCAAAGGCTTTGCAGGTAGGTGGTGGGTGCAACCATACCCCGTTTCTCCAGGTGGGCCGTGAGGTTATGGGCAACGCTGAGGAGAATGTCGGAGATCTCGACGTCCGCCATTTCCAGATCGCGATCGGATTCAAAATAGATCACTTCATAGTTGCGCCGCTCCAGGGCCGCCTTAAGGCGAAACAGCTCGGTGGATTTACCGCAGCCAATGTGGCCGGTAAACAGTTGGGTGGTGGGGCGGTTGCGGGCCAGGCGAACAATTTTACGCTCTAACTCCTGCACCAGATCCCCCCCCCGGACCGCCGAAAAATCGATGTAGTAGCGGCGATCGCGCAGGGGTTGGGTGGGGTCGCAGGCATCGTAGAACTGCTGGAGATTCAGCATGGTGAAGCTGAGGAAAAGGGGGCTGGGGACAGATAGCAGAGGCGTATAGACAGGAAAGGGGTTATGGGTTTCGCCATTGCATCAACGGTACCGCCGATCTTCCCGCACCGATTTACCCATAAGATTAAATCTAACCGGGTTTCTTCCTCCTGAATCGGTAGAAAGTTATGATCAGGCGTCTGTTGGATCAGTTTCGCAATGATACCTTTATCCATCGGCTAGACCAATTTGAGGGAACAATTTCCAAAATCCTCTCCCTGGGGATGATTGGGGTAATCCTGGCGATGGTGGTGGATCTGGCTATTGTCATGACTCGATCCATCCTAACGACCGCCCCCGGGGATTTTTTAGGGCAACCGGTAATCGATCTGTTTGGCCTATTTCTAGGGGTGTTGATTGCCCTGGAGATTTTGGAAAATATCACCGCCTACATTAAAACCCATGTGGTGGAGGTGGAGCTGGTGATCGCCACGGCCTTGACAGCGGTGGGTCGGAAGTTCATCATTCTCGATCTGACAAAGGTGTCGGGTCTTACCCTGATCGGTCTGGCGATCGCCATTCTAGCCCTAGCCCTGGCCTACGGCATTATTCGCCTGAGCCATCAGCGGGAACGCTGAAATTAACCTGCTGGGCAATCAGTTCTAAAAACTTCGCCTTACTACGGTCTGGGTCATAGACACCATTTTCCCACTCACTGACGGTTTGACGGCGCACCCCCAGTTGTTCGGCAAACTCGGTTTAGGTCAGGCTCATGTGCTTACGCAGGGCCCGAATGGCGTCCTGATGCCATAGAATCTTACCATCCTGGTGGTGAATCCTATACTGCCGACTAAACTGACTAAAGGTAACCCGCTCCTCGGTCAAGTCAACGGCGACGACCTGGTAACCGGCCGTGATCCAGGCGGCGGCCTGCAAGGCGCTAGGGGTATCGCGATTGCTCCACCAGTTTTTGCGGCGACGGGCGGAGGGGGGCAGAGCCGATCCTAACAGGATTTCCACGGTGGCGAAACTCAGGGTAGTTTGCTCCTCGCCACAGCGTTGCAGATAATCCAGTAGGGGATAATATTTGCTGCCAGGTTTCATGGTTGCATAGGCGCAGAGACGACCGGAGGCCACTCCAGGGCCCAGGCCCCCAGCAGGCCGGTACGGAAGTCGTTGAGCAGGCGTTTGGCGGCCCGGTCCTGATCGGTGTGGAAGCGCTGGCTAGCCAAGTCAGCTAACCAGGCCTCGCCCGACTGCTGACTCAGATCGAGGCCATAGCGTTCCTTTAGTATGGGACCATAGCTATCCAACGACTGGGGTTCCAGCTGCTGCAGCAGATCCAGAAAGGCGGTGGCGATCCGTTGGCTGTCGTAGGCGGCGACCCCGATGTCGTCGCACATGGCCAGTTTTAGGGCAGCGGCCTGGTCCGTCAGCCGGGCCGGCATGACGCCGGGGGCGTCTAGCAGGTCGAGATCGGCGGCCAGGCGCACCCAGCGGAGTTGGCGGGTAACCCCGGCCCGTCGAGCACTGTCAACGACCCGTCGATTTAATAGCCGATTGATCAGGGCTGACTTACCCACATTAGGGAAGCCAATCACGACGGCCCGAATTGGGCGGGGCTTCATGCCCCGGGCCTGGCGGCGCTGGTTGACCGCCTGACCGGCTATCTGGGTTGCCTGGGCGATGGCCTTTACCCCCTGGCCCTGCTGGGCATTGGTAAACCAGGGGACCTGCCCCTGCTGGCGAAACCAAGCCTCCCACCCTTGGCGAGCCGCTGGCGAAATCATATCTACCCGGTTTAAGACCAACACCCGGCCCCGTTCCCCCACCCACTGGTCTAAACGGGGATGGCAGGTAGCTAGGGGAATGCGGGCATCCCGCACATCCAGCACCACATCCACACGACTGAGCTGATCCACCAGGGCTTTTTCTGCCTTGGCGATATGGCCGGGATACCATTGAATGTCGGGGGATACCATAGGAAAACCTGAGGGAGGGGTAGGCCGATCTCGGCACAGGATTATGCAGATGAGTTCATTCTAGTCAGCTCCCTGGACTTTGCGACCCCGAGGGCTGGGGCGATCGCCTACACTGGAAGCACTCCCCCGGCCCCCTGGCTACCATGTCCAAGTCCCTACTCCGGTTGCCCTTGCCCCCCCTCTCCCGGATGGGAGGACTGGGGATGTTACTGCTCTCCCTGGGGCTCCATGGGCTGTTGCTGGAGTGGCCGCTTCCCCCACCGTCGTCCCCAGTGCTGGAGCCAGCCTCCACACCGGGGCTGCCGCCATTACCCACCATAGCCGTGGTCACCCTACCTCCTCCCCTGCCCCTAGGGAGGGCCCCCATCCAGGAACCCCCCAGCCCTCCCTCGCCAGCCGCCCCGGTCTTGCCATCTCCACCCGTGGCCCCGGCGCCAGTGGATGGGGCGGGCGCAGAGCCAGCGGTGCCGCCCCCTACGGCTCCGGCCTACAACCACCAGGCCAGGGCCCTGACCACGACCACCGAGAGCTTTTTAGACTGGTATATCCAGCAGGACTGGGGCAGCCTTGATCCGTCCCCATCCCCGGGCCGGGAAACCCTAGCCCCCCTACAACTTAGCTATGGCCTGGGGGTCTGCCTCGATCCACCACCGGCCTTAGGCCGCCTGGAGGTGATCGTCGATGGCCACGGAGCCCTGGTGCGATCGCCCCGGCTACTAGCCTCCACCGGCTACGATTCACTGGACGCTGCTGCCCTGGAGCAAGCCCGTCAGACGGTCTTCAGCCAACTGCAGAGTGACCACGGGGCTAACCCACGGGTATACTGGTTGCCCCTGGAGGTGCAATACGACCCCAAAACCTGTACCTCCAGCCCACCCTAGGGCGAGGTCTAGCCAATTCCCAGGGCGGAGGCTTCCTCGCTATCCCCCGCCACCTCCTGGAAGCGGATAATATCCTGGCGGGGGCTAGCGTGGCTAACCCGTACCTGGAACCGCTCCCCCAGGGCCACCGGGCGATCCAACCGCATCCCCAACTCTAAACCCAGATCCTCCACCATGATTAGGCCCAGGCCTTCATCTTCCCGCAGCCAGCGGAGCAACATCACATCCCAGACCTGACCCTGATGGCGTCGCAGGTACTCGAGGGCCCAGTAACGTTTGGTTTGACGCTCCACCAGGGTGGCCTCATAGGCTGCTGAACTGGCCCCCTGGGCTAACTCAGTCACCTCCAGCGGTGAAAACGGCAGGGGGTCGCCCCGCAGGTGAGCCTTGAGCTGAAAGTGCACCAACAAATCCAGGTAACGACGAATCGGTGAGGTCACCTGACTGTAGCTGTCTAACCCCAGGGTGGCATGGCGGCTGGGGGTTAATCCCACCTCACTGCGGGGCATACAGCGACGAATGGCGGAGTCTCGCACCCAGCCGGTGGGCAGTTGGATGAGCTCGTGATCGGAGGGCAGTTCCGGTTGGGGTTGGCTACGGAAGGGAATGGCCAGGTCGTGGACCTGACCGTAGCGGGCCGCCACCTCCCCCGCCAAAATCATCATTTCCGCCACCATCTGTCGAGAGGCGGAGTCCTCCAGCACCTCAATGATGATGTCCTGCTCCTGGTGATCTGAGTGATCGGTGATCACCTTGATGCTGGCCTCCGGCATACTGATATTGATCGCCCCCTGGGTGAGGCGCCAGTGGCTGCGCACCTGGGCCCACTGGGCCAGCCCCTGCAGCTCCAGTTCGGCCGTAATCCCTAACTGCAGCATCTCATCCACATCATCGTAGGTGAGGCGGTAGGTGGGCTTAATCAAACTGGGGTGGATAGTGTAGGCTTCGATGTCGCCGGTGGGGGTGAGATCGATGGCAAAACTGAGGGCACAGCAGACCTGCCCCTGGGTCAGACTCATAGCTCCGGTGGCAAGCTCCTCCGGAAACATGGGGATCATACCCGTGGGCAGATAGACGGTGGTACAGCGCCGCCGGGCCTCCAGGTCAAGCTCATCACCCGGCAATAGCCAACGGGTGGGGTCAGCAATGTGGACCCAAACCCGATCTCGCCCATCCCCTAGGCTCTCCAGACTAAGGCCGTCATCAATTTCTTGGGTGCTAGCATCATCAACGGTGTATACCTTCAGACGGGTTAGGTCTAGCCGTTCAAGATCCAGATCGGGCGGGGGAGATTCCATCCGGCGGCGCGCCATAATCAAAAGTTCCTCCGAGAACTGGTTAGGAATTTGGCTACGTCGCAGGGCCAAATTTTCGTGGTTATTCCACAGGCCAAGGGTCACCAGGGCATCAAAGGCAGCACTAGGGGTGGCGGCGTGGCCCAAGGCACTGAGCACCTCAACCGCCTGAGCTCGCTGGCTAGTTTCATCGCCGAAGAGAGCAAACCGCTCTAAGTATTCTAACTTAGGGCGATCGGTCTTGTCCCAGGTCACGCGCTCTCCCCCCAGAGCCCCCTGGGCCTTCTCCAGAAAACCTGCCCACTCCTGTTGACGTTGGGTTTCTCTCTGGATTTGATAAAGTAGCTCCTCAACCTGGGATGGGGTGCGGGGTTCGAAGTAATTGCCCTTCTGCTTGAAGTACACCCGATCCTCCGTCAGTAGACGGTGAGCCGCGTAGCAGAGGGGCGGGCTTTGATCGGAAAATAGCAAAAGAGCTAGAGAAATCGGTTCCGCCGTTTCCTCCATTTCCCTCAGCAGCTCCCAGGCCACCTCCAGGCTGGAGGGATCGATGTGGGCTTCAGCGATGGTAAGAAAGGCCTGAATTTCCCCAGGGCTACAGGTGAAATTCGGTATGGTGTAGGTGATTTCTCGGGGATGGAGGGTGTGGGACTGCCCCCGCTGATCAACCACGACCCAATTCTTTTTGCCCTCCGGTCGCTCCACCACCCCCAAACGAGGCTGTCCCTGCCACTTAAACTCAACCAGTGTACCCTTTTCCACTCAACCCTGTTCCTATCTTTGCTATCTTTCTAGCCTAGCCTAGAGGGGCGGAGACGGATCGACAGCTAGGCTAGCTTCGACCAGAAGGCTTAGGCTAAGGCTGATCGGTCAAAGTAATCAAGTAATGCTGAAATAGGAATTCTGGATTACCGTTCCACCAGGTTAAGAGCCTAGATATGAAAAACTAGGCCCTTACCGGTGAGGGCCTGCCGTAAGGGCAAAAGGCTTTTTAAACCCTAGGGTTGTCCCTGCAGGGTGGGTCAGTAGTAAGGCTAGCTCTCACCGTTGACGTAGGGCAACAGAGCCAGGATTCTAGCCCGCTTAATGGCACTGGTCAGGTCCCGTTGCTGCTGCGCTGTTAAGCCAGTAATGCGACGGGGTAGGATCTTGCCCCGTTCGGTAACAAATTTTCGCAGCAGATCAACGTCCTTGTAATCGATCTTTTCCTCAGGCTTGATGGGGGAGACACGACGACGAAAGTAGGCCATGGTGATGATTGAAATGAGTTACTTAATTTCTTTGTGGATGGTGTGCTTGTTACAGTGGGGGCAAAACTTTTTCAGTTCGATCCGGCTAGTGGTGTTACGCCGGTTCTTTTGCGTAGTGTAGCGCGATACCCCATTGGAGCGTTTGGCCGGGTTAGTACGGCATTCAGTACACTCGAGGGTGATGACGAGGCGGACGCCTTTGGCCATGACAGGTTACCTAGACTAGCGACGAGCAAGAGATAAACACAGAGTCTTTTATCCTCTCATGACTCCTAACTAATTGCCAAGCCTAATTCCTAAGATTTTGCGTGGCTAGACCCTGACTATGACCAGGGGAGGTGCCTAACTGAATCAGCTCCACCTTGTAGCCATCGGGATCTTCCACAAAGGCGATCACGGTGGAGCCGTGTTTCATCGGGCCGGGCTCACGCACGACCGGAGCCCCCAGGGCCTTGAGGCGATCGCAGGTGGCGTAAATATCATCCACCCCCAGGGCGATATGGCCGTAGGCCGTCCCCAGGTCGTAATGATCGGTGCCCCAGTTATAGGTCAGTTCCAGGACGGTATGGTCGGCTTCGTCGCCATAGCCCACAAAGGCCAGGGTAAACTCCCCGCTGGGATAATCCTTTCGGCGCAGTAGGCGCATACCCAGTACATCGCAGTAAAAGGCCAGGGATCGCTCCAGGTCACCCACCCGTAGCATAGTGTGAAGCAGTCGCATGGTTACAAGAATGGAAGACAGATTTTCATTATGGCAGATTCGGCCCTACCAGCCCCAGGATTGGCCTGCGGTTTGGGGGATGCTAGGGCCGGTGTTTCGGGCTGGGGAGACCTACGTCTATGGCCCGCAGACCACTGAGGCAGAGGCCCAGCAGATCTGGGTAGAGAGGCCCCAGGTAACCCTGGTGGCCCTCGCCCCTGACCAAGGGCTGGTGGGTACCTATTACCTGAGACCCAACCAGGCCGAACTGGGCAGCCATGTGGCCAATTGTGGTTACGTGGTATCCACCGCCGCCCGGGGGCAAGGGGTGGGCACCGCCATGGCGGAGCATTCTCAGCAGTTAGCCAGGGATTTAGGGTTTCGGGCGATGCAATTCAACCTGGTGGTGGCCACCAACGAGGCCGCGGTGCGACTGTGGCAACGGCTAGGCTTTCAGGTGGTGGGGCGGCTACCGGGGGCCTTTCGCCATAGTCGCTACGGTTTTGTCGATGCCCTGGTGTTCTACAAACCCCTATAGATGTTGCTGTTGCCAGCGTTGGTAGAGATCCGGGCGACGGGCCTGGGTCCGCTCTAGCTGTTGTTGGTAACGCCACTGGGCGATGGCCTGATGGTCTCCAGATCGCAGCACTTCCGGCACGGTCCAACCCCGAAACTCGGCTGGGCGCGTGTAGTGGGGATAGTCCAGCAGGGGTGTTTGGAAACTATCCTGGGTGAGGGACTCGGCGTTACCAACCGTACCCGGTAGCAGCCGTATTACCCCGTTGATCAGGGCCAGGGCCGGAATTTCCCCACAGGTGAGCACAAAATCCCCTAGGGAAACTTCCCGGGTGAGTAGATGGGTGACCCGCTCATCCACCCCTTCGTAGTGGCCACAAATCAGCACCACCTGCTGGCAATGCTGGGCCAACTGGTGAAATAGGGGTTGATCCATAATTTGCCCCTGGGGGCTGAGTAAAATCACCTCGCGAACCGGCAACTGGGGTAGGGAGTCTACGGCGGCAAAGATCGGCTCTGGCTTCATCACCATACCCACCCCCCCGCCGTAGGGCTGATCATCAACCCGGTGATGCTTATCGATAGTAAAGTCCCGAGGATTGGTAAGATGAACTTCGGCAAGTCCTCGCGCCAGGGCCTTAGCAATTAGACCAGAGGCCAGGGGTGAGGTGAAAAAATCTGGAAACAGGCTGACCACATCAAATCTGAGTTGTGGCGGCCGGTTTAGATTGGTCGTCATGGTCGGGATGATTCCTCTGCAATGACCTGATCTTAAACCCGAAATCTTGTCTATCATGCAGCAAGGCTGCCCCATCAATCACTGTTAATTCCCTTGTTTGATCAACCCATGTCCCCTGTTATGCAACACGCCATACTAGCCGTTGGTGGTGCAGAAGATAAAGTGCACGGTAAGGAAATCCTGCATACCTTCTTTGAACACGCGGGTGGATCAACCGCTCGGATTGGTATCATTCCCTGTGCGTCTCAGGATCCGGCGGCGATCGCCGGTCGTTATCAGCAGATTTTTGAAGCCATGGGGGCGTTGCAGATTGCCGTTATGGATATTCGCACCCGGGCCCAGGGGGAAGACCCATCCTGGAAAACTGTGGTGGAACCCTGTACCGGGGTGTTTATTACCGGCGGCGATCAGGTGCGCCTCTGTGGTTTACTGGCGGATACCCCGTTGATTGACACTATTCGCCAGCGGGCCCAGCTCGGCCAGCTCACCCTGGCGGGCACCAGTGCTGGAGCGGCGGTGATGGGACACCACATGATCGCCGGTGGTGGTAGTGGTGAGTCGCCCAACCGTACCCTGGTGGATATGGCTATTGGCTTAGGTTTTGTGCCTGAGGTGATTGTTGATCAACACTTTCACAACCGTAACCGGATGGCACGGCTGATCAGCGCCATTGCCATGCAGCCCGATCGCCTAGGGGTGGGGATCGATGAAGATACCTGTGCCCTGTTTAGCGGTGACGGATGTTTTCGAGTGATCGGCAAAGGGGTGGTGACGGTGTTGGATGCCGAGGGGATGACCCACACTAACGAACCGGATATTCAGCCCGACGATCCCTTGAGCATCCATGGCTTACGCCTACACCTGCTGGCCCACGGCGATCGTTTTGACCTCAACCACCGCCGGGTCCTTGCCGCCGTCTAGTAGACTTTGGCATAGCTTTACCGACTTCTCCTGAGTTCTGACCCCTGACTCCCCGGACAGAGCGGCCCAATTTACCCCGACCAGTACTAGGGGGCTAGCAAGATTTAAGTGAGCAGTAAATCTCTCCCCGTCCCCCTATCCCTCCGTCTCCCCTGCTGGTCTCAACCCGTCACTTTAAGGTTTATAGAGTACTAGGGCCGGTCACCAGGTAGGCGCCATAGGTATACCTGGGGCTGTTCTCCACCAATGGTAATTAGGGTGGAGGGGGACTGGAGCACAAATCGCCAGATATCCCGATCAAAACCCTGGATCCGGCGTATCGGCTTTTGTTGGTGTAGATCCCAAATCAGCAGGGTGCCATCCTGATCGGCGCTCCAGAGGTCAGTCCCCTCAATCCGCAGGCTATTAACATAGCTTTGGTGGCTCTCCAACACCCCCTGCTGGACCCCAGAATCAATCTGCCACAGGCGAATAGTTTGATCAGCGGAGGCGCTGATCAAGGTCTGGTCATCCTCACTAATGGCCAGTTGATTAATAAAACTAGTGTGCCCCTGCAGGGTACGGGGGGTGGGGATGGCGCCCTTCTCCAGGTTGACTAGGGGCCACAGCTGCAGACTTTTCCCACCGCTGGCTAAAAGACTGTCATCGCGCCTGAAGCGCAGATCGTTCACCGTGCCCTCCGCCTGCCAGCTCCGCTGGCCCGCCTCCATGGCCCTGGGCTGGGGTGAGGACCCCAGGGGCCAGAGTTTGATCAGGCCGCTGCCGTCGGCGCTGGCCAGTTGCCGGTTATCGTTACTCACCGCCAGGGCATTAATGGGGGCCGGGTGGGCATTGACAATTTGACCGCGGGGCTGGCCGCTGGGTAGGGCCCAAAACCGGATCGTGCGATCGTCCCCAGTACTGATCAGGATCGTCTGGTCAGTGGTCACCGCCAGGGCCTTGACCACATTGGTGTGTTGATTGAGGGTGCGGATCAATTGGCCAGTGGAGAGATTCCACAGCCGGATAGTACGATCGGTACCGGCGGTGATTAGGGTTTTACCGTCGTTTAAGAGCAGCAGGTCCTTAATCTCTCCCTGGTGTCCTGTTAGGGTGCCTGCGGCAGTCACCCTGGTTTCTGGGAACGAGAACTCAGCTAGGCCCGGTAGCCTAAGCAAACCAGAACGCTGTAGGAGGTACCCCCCTAGGGGCAGGGATAGGGCCAGGGCTCCGCAGCCCGCCAGCAACCAGGGCCGCAAAGGATGGCGTTTGGCCTGGGGGTTTAGGGTGGTGACGGGCCAGGCGGGGCTAGCCTTTGGATCGGATGGCGCAGCAAGAGCTGGGGTGGAGTGCGATCGCAATTGGGCCAGTCGCTTTAAAATTGCCGCCGTATTCTGGGGCCGGTTGGCCGCCGCTGGCGCCGTCAGCTGATCGATCAAATCCGCCAGCTCAGCGGAAATCTGGGGAGCGTACTGCCGCCAACCAAACTGATTGGTGCGAGAGTCATAGATGCCTGGGTCATTGGGCAGCTTAGCGGTCAAGAGATAGATTAGGGTACGACCCAGGGCATAGAAATCTGACTGGGGTACCGCCTGTCCCTGTTCCTGTTCCGGTGGGGTGTATCCCGCCGAACTCACCGTGGTAATGCCACTATCCCCCAACTGGGCCAGGTAGGTCTGGGTCATTTCCCGGGCCGCCCCAAAATCCACCAGCACCAGTTGTCCGGAGGACCGCAGCATAATATTTTCTGGTTTTATATCCCGGTGAAAGTAATTTTGCTGGTGCACCAGGTGTAGCACATCGGTGAGTTGGGCCAGCCATAGAATGGCCTGTTGCTGGCTAATCGGGTGGTTACCCTGCTGGACCATCCACTGCTTCAGGTTAGGGCCGTCAATTTTTTCCATCACCAGGCAATGGCTAGGTTCGGTGCTGTCCTTGGGAAAATAGTGAAAGTAACCGTTGGCGTCCACCCGAGGTACCCCAGGATGACGCAGTCGACTGAGGACCTGGGCCTCCCGTCGAAATAACTCCACCACCTTGGGATTCTGGTTGTAATTCTCCTTCAAAACCTTGAGAACCTTGGGGACATTGCCGTCGTAGGCTTCGTAAACCCGGCCAAACCCACTTTGGTGGCTAATCAGGCGCATCACCCGATACTGCCCCTGCAGCAATAAACCGGAACCGCAGGCGGCACAGTTGGGACGACTGTTATTTTCAGGGTGCTGGGGCTGGGGACAGCGAGGATTGATACAAAGACTCATAGATTAGGGCAAAGGGCATGCCGCTATGGTATGTCAGGGGAGGTAAGGAAACCAACCTAATGTTTTCCGGCAATGAGTCGATTGAACTGCGATCAGCGGGTCGAAGAAATGGCTATGGGGATCGCCGGTGTTCGAGACTAGCCTATTCATAGGATTTATCTATATGCTAGGGCTAATCTACGACTGAGGCTATTTTCCTGAGCGTAATCTATTGTCAACATTGAGGAGACACTATGGAGGCTGCCTCCGATTCTCTCCAGAGAGGCCAGGTACAACTCAAGCTACTGTTATTTATTGACAAGCGTCCCAGCTTGACCCAGCAAGTACAGTACATTCGCCAGTACCTGAAGGGGTTTGCCAGCCAGTCTCCCTTTCACCTAGACGTGGTGGATATTGGTGAGCAGCCCTACCTGGCGGAGCACTACAAGCTGGTGGCTAGCCCTGCCCTGATTAAAATCGCCCCCCTGCCCCAACAAATGTTAGCGGGTAGCGATATTGTCAGCCAACTAGAGTACTGGTGGCCCAAGTGGCAGCAGGAAACCCTAGATCATGCTAGCGGAGCGGACAATGGTGAGGCCGGTGAACCGGTCCCAAGTCCGTCCCAACTCACCCAGGATGGCCTGATTTACCCAACGGAACTGATCAAACTCTCCGATGAGATTTTCCGGATTAATCAAGCCCGGGAAGAGTTAGAAGCTCAATTACGGTTTAAAGACCGGATTATTGCCATGATGGCCCATGATCTCAGAAACCCCCTAACCGCCGCCTCCATCGCGATTGAGACCTTGGAGCTGGGTTATGCCCCAGATCAGAGTCGCCACCTGAACCTGAGCCCAGAATTAACCGGCCAACTCCTGAAACACGCCAAAACCCAAATTCAGACCATTAATCGGATGATCACCGATATCCTGAAAACCGCTCGGGGAGCCTCCGTAGAATTGCAACTCCATCCTCAGGAACTAGACCTGGTAACTCTTTGTGGTGATATTGTCGAGGGGTTTCAAGACCGCCTCCAGGCTAAGCAACAGCGGTTAACCCAGGAAATTCCCACGGACTTGCCGACGGTTTATGCCGATGGCAACCAGGTGAAGCGGGTGATTATCAACCTTTTGGATAATGCTATCAAGTACACTCCCCAGGAGGGGCAGGTATCTCTCACGGCCCTCCACCGCACTACCCAGAAAGTCCAGGTGGGGGTGATTGACACCGGTCCTGGCATCCCTCCAGAAAACCGAGACAGGGTGTTTGAAGAAAGTTTTCGACTGCAGCGGGATAGCAACAAGGAAGGATACGGGTTAGGGTTGGCCCTCTGCCAACGGATTATTCGGGCCCACTATGGCCAGATCTGGGTAGACTCGGTACCGGAGGAGGGCAGCGCCTTTTACTTTACCCTGCCGGTCTACCGAGGCTAAATCAACCATTAGATTAGTCAACCCCAGAAAACGCTGCTGATATTGAATAGATTTAGGCTAATTTAGGATATGGCTATCCTAAGATTGGTCACCCTAGTGCCACTCTGGCTGGGGTCAGAATCCTGACCCGTTGATCGGTGCCTCTCCTAATTGCTCTCAAGACTAACTATCACCGACTATGGATAACAAATTAATGCTGATGATTCCCGGCCCTACCCCGGTGCCGGAACAGGTTCTCCTGGCCATGGCCAAGCATCCCATGGGCCACCGCAGCGGTGAGTTTAGTGCAATGATGGCGGAGGTGACGGCTAACCTGCAGTGGCTGCATCAGACCCAGAATGATCTGCTAATTTTGGCCGCCAGTGGCACCGGCGCCATGGAGGCCGGTATTATCAACTTCCTGCGTCACGGTGATCGGGTCCTGGTGGGGAATAACGGTAAGTTTGGAGAACGCTGGGGTCAGGTGGCCCGGGCCTATGGCCTGGAAGTCCAGGAGATCACGGCACCCTGGGGGCAGCCCCTCGACCCTGAAGACTTTAAATCCGTCCTAGATGCCGATATTGACAAGCAGATCAGGGCGGTGATTATCACCCACAGTGAAACTTCCACCGGTGTACTGAATGACCTGGAAACCATTAACCGCCATGTTAAGACCCATGGCGATGCCCTGATTATCGTTGATGCGGTGACTAGCCTGGGGGCCTGTTCCGTACCGGTGGATGCCTGGGACCTGGACGTGGTGGCCTCCGGTTCCCAGAAGGGTTACATGATTCCGCCGGGTTTGGCCTTTGTTTCTGTCGGCCCTAAGGCCTGGGCTGCCTATGAAACCGCTAATTTGCCCCGTTTTTATCTAGATTTGGGGCCCTACCGCAAGGATAGCCGTAAACATACCACCCCCTTTACACCGCCGGTAAACCTGTTCTTTGCCCTACAGGCGGCTTTAAAAATGATGCAAAAGGAGGGACTGGAGGCGATTTTTGAACGCCACGATCTCCACCGTCGGGCTACCCGGGCCGCCATGGCCGCCCTTAACCTGCCGCTGTTTGGTGCCGACCACTGCGCCAGCCCCGCCATCACCGCCGTTATGCCCGATCAGGTGGATGCGGAACAGGTACGTTCCACCATGAAGAAGCGGTTTGATATCGCCCTGGCTGGCGGCCAGGATCACCTGAAAGGCAAGATCTTTAGGATCGGCCACCTGGGTTTTGTCTGCGATCGCGACATTCTCACCGCTGTTGCCGCCCTAGAGGCCACCCTGGGTCATCTGGGCTACCCCCAGGCTAACCTGGGGGCTGGAGTACAGGCGGCGAGCCAGATCCTATTGGGTTAGGGTAGCTGCTCTTCAAAACCGCAGGAGAAGAGGGGCGTTAATTTATTGCTGTAGCGCCGTTTGGCTGGATAGCATAGTCATAGGAGGCCTGTTGTGCCCCCCTCAGTATCATCTGGAGTGTCATCCTGTGGATAACAGCTTGATTTTTCGTCAGTTGTTCGATGCTGATTCCGCCACCTACACCTACCTGCTGGCCGATCCCATCAGTGGAGAAGCGGTGCTGATTGACCCGGTATTTGAGCAGTATCGGCGTGATCGGGCCCTACTGGAGGAGTTGGGGCTGACCCTGCTCTATACCCTGGATACCCATTGTCATGCTGATCATGTCACTGGGGCCTGGCTGATGCAACAGGCCCTGGGTTCTAAAATCGGTATTTCTGGCCGCTACGGCCCGATGGTGACAGGGGCTGACCAACTCCTCGATCAAGGGGATCGGGTCAGGTTTGGCGATCGCTACCTGGAGGTGCGAGCCACCCCAGGGCACACCGATGGCTGTCTAACCTACGTACTCAATGATCACACCATGGCCTTTACCGGTGACTGTCTGCTGATTCGCGGCGCCGGTCGCTGCGACTTTCAGCAGGGTAACGCCAGTACCATGTACCACTCCATTACGGAGCAGATCTTCAGCCTGCCGGATAGCTGCCTGGTCTACCCCGCCCATGACTATATTGGTCGCACCGTTTCCACCGTCGCCGAGGAGAAACAATACAATCCCCGCATTGGTGGCCAGGCCGATGAACGGGACTTTGTGGGCTACATGGATAACCTGGGCCTACCCCACCCGAAGAAAATCGATCAGGCGATTCCTGCCAACTGTGTCTGTGGCCGCCCTGACCCTGCCATCCTGCCCAGCTTGGTCAGCTGGGGACCGGTGTACCTCACCTACGCCGGCATTCGGGAAATTTCACCCCAATGGTTGGGGGAGAACCTGGCCCAGGTGCATGTGCTGGATGTGCGGGAGGTGGAGGAATTTAACGGCCCTCTGGGTCACATTGCCAACGCCCAGCTGATCCCCCTGCCAGAATTAGCCCAGCGGATCGATGAAATCCCCCCCCATGGCCCCCTGGTCACGGTTTGTCAGTCTGGGCGACGCTCTGCCCAGGCTACGGTAATTCTGGCCAAACAGGGATGGACGGAGGCGGCTAGTTTACAGGGTGGTATGCGCGGCTGGCAAGCGGCCAACCTACCGGTTACTCGTGGTTAGCTCCGAGATTAGGGCTACGGCCAGGCCACAGTCGCTGCCATAGTAGCTGTAGCCCCAATAAAAACAGTCCCAGGGCGGCAATGCCAAACACCCCAGCCCCCAGGGCCACCATCCCCACCACCAGGGTGCGGACAGCGGCGGTCAGGTTGATCACCGTTGGGTTGTCCGAAAGGAGGGGCTTCTGGGCAAAGCTAACGGCGATCGCCATCATCAGGCGGTAGGCCAGCAGGGCAATGGTAGCCGCCATCAGGGCGCCGCTAAAGCACTTCAGCACCTTAGCCGGAGAAGCCAGGACAACGGGATGGGGGGGAGGGGAGGAGGGATCGGACATGGCTATTGTTCTACGAGTTGTACCCCATGGGGTAGGCACTGGGCAGTCCACAGATCCAGGTCAGGATCGGGCAGAGCCTGCCGCAGCTGCTGTACCAGCTGGTCTGCCTCTGCCTGGTGGCTGACCAGGGTAAATACGGAAGGCCCGGATCCGGACATGAGGGTACCCAGGGCCCCCACACTAGCCCCCAGCTCCGCCATGGTGGCCTTTAGTTGGGCGGTCTGGGGCTGGGCGGGTAGGACTACCTTCTCTAAGTCATTATAGAGGTGTTGCCCCATCGTCAGGCTATCCCGGTGGGTTAGGGCTGCCACCATAGGACCAGCCTTCACCTGGGACCGCCGCGGAGCAAAGTCGCGGCGATAGCCATGGCCAAACTGGCTACGGTAGGTACCATAGGCCCAGGGGGTGGAGACCATAGCGGATTGATACTTGGCCAGCACCACCCAGAGATCCTCGATTCCCGGTAGGGAATCCAACTGTTCCCCTCGACCGGTGGCAAACAGGGTGCCCCCGGCGATACAGAAGGGCACATCCGATCCTAACTCCGCCCCTAGGGCTTGCAGTTCCCCTTGGGTTAAACCCAACTGCCAGAGTAGATCCAGGCCCACCAGCACCGCCGCGGCATTACTGGAGCCCCCGGCCAACCCCGCTCCCACCGGAATCTGTTTATCCAGAGTGATTTCCACCCCACCCCACTTCCCCATGATGCCCGGAAAGCGCTGCACCAGCAGAGCCGCCGCGCGATAGGCCAGGTTGGTATGATCCGTGGGCACCAGGGGATGGTGGCAAACCAACCGAATGGTGTCGACCCCGATGCTGCGCACCGTGACCCGGTCCGCCAGGCTGATGCTCTGCATCACCATGATCAATTCATGGAACCCATCGGGGCGATCTCCGACAATTTCTAGATAAAGGTTAATTTTGGCCGCCGCCAACAGGGAGTACAAACGCATAGGAGAAAAAAACTAGATTCAAGAAGCTTGAGAATGCTTAAAAACCCAAGCCAAGGAGGGATGGGCAAGGATTGGCTAAGGGTTGATTTTGCTAAGGTTTTAGCCCTGGCCCTTAGCCCTATTAACCATTCCCCCCAGGATTTTACCTTTCTATGGGGTATCCGGGGGGCAACCCAGGTTGCCCTTATGCCTGGGCCAGATAATAACGCGACCAACGGCAGAGAAAGTTCCCCGCTGTTAACCCCCCTGGTGGCATGGTAGGACCCGTAATTGAGCGACCGACGCAGTGATGCCGAACCTGGTATCCCCAAACCTGCTCAGGATGGCGCCAGAGTTGGTGATGGCTGACGGCGGGTTGGCTGACAAAATTGACCTGACCCGGGCCCAACCAACCTGAGGTAACATGGGTGAACCCATCATGACTGAGGCGATGGAGAGGTATGGGTCCGACAGTGGGGACGCCCCAGCCATCCACTAAAAATAGGGCCAAAACCTGGCCTCGGTAGCGTTGCCAGTGTTGGGCCAGGGCCACCGCCCCAACACAGCCGGCGCTAAAGGCCCAGATGATTAAATGGGGATAGTCGGAGTTGATCTGCCGGGCTGGCTGGTCATTCCCCTCCAGCCAATGGCGTAGAGCCGCTCCTGACAACACCGCCATGGGCGATCTAGGGCTAAAATTCCGGATAGGCAGCTGGCTGAGCAGATCATCCTGACTAACCATGGTGAGGATTCCATCGGTCTCCCTGGGGGAGTGAATACCATCACAGATCACCAGCCACACCGGTCTATCAGTCATCCACCGGTCTCCATAGGATGAGAGTGATACCTTCAAGGTGTTTGAGAAATGTTAGTAATTTCATAATTTTATATTGATTTTCTTGATTTCATGACAATCGAGTCTTTTTTTACCTAAGCTTAGAATATAGCCTGGCTCTATAGCGTCCACTAGAACCCCAAGACAGGATAGATCCTTCGATCTACTGTGGGCGGAGACTCTGGTTTGCTCCCGCCTCTGTGCAGGGGACGAGGGCTATCAATGACCATAGTGGGGGCAGAGATTGCCTGCAGGCTAAGACATATCCAGCTAAGCGATTAGGGAGAGAACCAGCCATGGCTCCCAGTCCAGATGTGAATCGAGGTGTGCAAAATGTCTCAAAGAATTCTGAACATAACATTGCCTGTGGTGTCCGCTAAGGTCGACCAGGTTCTGATGGACAATGCGCTTAAATCGACCCTTGATGCCCTTGCCATAAATGACTTGCGGGACCGCCTCACCACCTATGTGGTACGCCGCTTACCAGCGGTTTATCTCACCCTCGAAGGTGAGGAGGCTAGCACCTTAAAGGATCCATCCCATCCTACTACCTGTAACTATTATCCTGAACAGCAGTTGGCGGAGATTGAGCAACTGATCCAACAGGGTTTACATGCTTTAATGGCGATAGAACCCCCTTATCCCACCACCACCCTAGAAGCGATGGAGGGCGTTTCCTGTTGGTTTGGCTAGTTTGCGATGATTCCGAGAGGAATCTAACAGCGCCCAGGTTTCGCCAACCAATCCTAGGGGTTCGGTTCTACCCAATAGGCCAATGGGCGACAACGCTTTACCCTCATATATAGCGTACTTAAACAGTGTTCCAGGGACAATCCTAACCGTGGCACTGTAAAGGGAGGTAGAGCGTTGATAGAGGTCCCCCTATCCCTTAGTCAGGTCCTGCGGGAGGTTTCTCCTTTGCCAATAGGTGAAGGGAGGAAATCCGCCGGAGTAAATCAGTACCTTGACCTAGGTTTCACCAGTACGGGCAGGGAGGGGGACCTGCCGATGTTGACCCTGGTTCGCCAACAGGCAGAACAAGAATGGCTAGGGGCGATCGCAGCCTTGGCGAAATTGCTCCTCTATGCCAACTCCACCCTAGAGACCGACCCCCTGCCCACCCCGCCCGAGCAACCCATGGGAGTTGCCCTGTCAGGACCGTTTCCAGTGCTTCCTGATCAGCTCTTTGGACAAACCCTGACCCACTGGCTGTTGATTCCCGAGCCTCTGGAACAGATTTTAGCGGTAACCCGTCCTCTTTTGCCCGGTCAACCTTCCCCCCTGGCCGCCAACCTCCGATCTAAGGTGACCATGGTTCCCCTCGCTGGCAGAGATCCCCTGGCTCGGGAGCGGTTTTGTCTATTGTTGACCGCCAGGTTTAGTTTGATTTTACTACTGGGAGAAGATGGGAGCGGTCAACCCCAATTTCAATTCTCCTTTGACCCGGCCGCGATCGCCGCCGTGTTCCAGCAATTGCGAGGGCGGGTTTTGCAGACCCGACCGCCCCTCCTCCCTGCCCTTGATCAGGCGGTGGAGGAATTTCCAGCATTACCGCCCGATTATCGCCTGGTCACCTATTACAGCCATTTACTCCTACAGGAGATCCGCTCCCTTTCGCTTGTACCCCCTCTAGTCGATCGACCGGAACCCATTCAGGGGTTGGTGGAACCATCAACCCGCCTGGCTGTGCTGCAGGAGAAGGGCAATGGACAAAGATTTCATCGGTTATCAGGGCCAAGTAAGGCGGAACACCGCCGCAAAGCGGACTCCCCCGGTCAAAGCAGCGATCGGGAATTACTCAAGGCCATGGCCCATGAAATCCGGACACCCCTCACCACCATTCGGACCTTGACCCGGTCCCTACTCAAGCGTAAGGATATTGGTGAGGAAATACGCAAGCGTCTAGGATCCATCGATCGGGAGTGCACCCAACAAATTGAGCGTTTCAACCTCATCTTTACCGCCGTAGAACTCGACGCCACCTCGACTCAACGGCAGCGATCCCCCCTATCTCCCATTTCTCTGCAGCAGTTGTTCGAAGACTCTATTCCCCTATGGCAACAACAGGTGAGCCGTCGTAACCTCACCCTGACGGTCAATTTACCCCCCCATTTACCCCGAGTGACCAGTGACCCGATCATGTTGAACCAGGTTTTGACTGGCCTGGTTGATCGCTTTACCCATAGCCTTTCTCCCTATAGCCACATCGAACTGACCGTTACTCTGGCCGGTCACCAGCTCAAGCTCCAGTTTCAGTCCCGTCGCCCCGATCAAGGACAAACAGATGGGACCAGTGAGACGGTCGATCAATTTTTAGCTTCCCCCTTTAAAACCCTGGGGGAATTACTGATCTTTCAGCCGGAAACCGGTGGTCTTAGCCTCAATCTGAAGGCCACTAAAAACCTTTTTCAAGCCCTGGGGGGTAAGCTAACGGTACGTCAACGGTCCCAAAGTGGTGAGGTGCTGACGGTATTTTTGCCCCTAGAAACTCAGTAGGCCAGGGAAGTTATAGCCGTCCTCCTAAAACCAGGTCAGATCAGCGCCTAATCCAGATGGGACGCAATCCAGCGGCCCTGGCGCCAACGATATCATCTCCCTGGCTATCCCCCACATGCCAGGCGGCAGCTGGCTGACAATGGTGTTTCTGTAGAGCAACGGTGAAAATGTAAGGGTCGGGTTTAGCCGCTCCCACTTCAGAGGAAATGGTGACCGACTGAAAATACTGGGCCAGGTTAAGCACCTCCAGAACTCGGTACAAGCGAGTATCAAAATTAGAAATGATTCCCAACTCAACCCCCTGTTGTCGCCAACGGGCCAAGGAGACTTGCACATCCGGATAGACTACCCAGGGATCGGCGGTGGAGAAATGGGCGTAAAGATGGCTAAAAAACTCGTCAAAGTTGACGAAGTGATCGAGCACTCCCGCACTACTAAAGGTTTGTTGGGCAACCAGACGCCACCAGTGGTATTCCTGGTCGACCACTGACATCCCCGGGCCTACTCCAAAGGCCATGGGCGGAGCTACTTTAAAGGCCCGAAAAAAGGCTTGATTAAGAGTACTACTATCGGCTTCAACCCCGTAAGGATGAGCTAAATCCCCGTAGACCTGGCCAACACTGCCGGCCACCCCGAACAGAGTACCCACCGCATCTAGGAAAATAACCTGGGGAAAATTAACCGCCATGCCACCAAGCTATTCTTCTACACCGATAGGGGAACATCAAGACCAGCAGCGGTCAAGTCGACCGGCTGCCAGGGTTTACCATCTAGGGCCATCTGCTCAATTAAGCTGGCGAGACGGAGGGCCTTAAGGGCCTGTTCCCCTCCAACGGAGGGGGGTTCACCACCCCGCACACAGTTAATGAAATGTTCTAGTTCCGCATGGAGAGGCTCAATATTACTGGTATAGACCTTTTCAATTAAGCCGTCCTGGCGATACAACACCTGTCCGTAGTCACTGGAACAGTCGGCGGTGGTTTGACGGTGAATCAGAATTTCGTTGTTGAGAAAATCTGCTTCCGTGAGGGAGTTTTTGCAGTGGGCGGCGATGGTGCGGATTTTGCGATGGGTCACCTTACTCGCGGTTAAGGTGGCGACAATACCATTACTAAAACCCAGGGTAGCGGTGACATAATCCAGATAGCCAGATGCCGCCACCCGACCCCCACTGGCGGTTAAGGTAGAAACCCCTGCCCCCGCCAGCTCTAGCAACAGATCAATGTCGTGGATCATTAAGTCCAACACGACGGAAACATCATTGGCTCGCTGGGAATAGGGACTCATGCGACGAGCCTCAAGGGCAAGTAGCTCCTCCGTGTTGAGAACTTTATGTAATTCCTGAAAGGCTGGATTAAAGCGCTCAATATGACCCACCTGAAGAATACAGTTGGCTGCCGCTGCCGCATTCACCAGGGACTCGGCTTCCGCAATACTGGCGGCAATAGGTTTTTCAATTAAGACATGTACCCCAGCCTCCAGACAGGTCGTACCAACGGTGTGATGTAAGCGGGTGGGTACGGCGATACAGACCGCATCAATGTGGCTCAGGAGGTCCTGATAATCTTCAAAGAAACGGACCCTGTATTTACCAGCCGTATCTAAGCCCCGTTCGACGTTGACATCAGAAATACCAACGAGTTCTACGTCTTTAAAGCGACTCAGAACGCGGGTATGGTGCTGTCCCATATTACCCACGCCAATTACACCAAGACGAACCGGATCGGAGAAATGGCGGTGGGGAGAAGTCATATCTAGAGTGGATGGAGATGGGCAAATGGGCTGGGGCATGCCTGTCCCTCCTTATGGGGACGAGAAGAGGCTGAGTCATCGGGATAGCTGGGCCAACAGGATTACGGTCAAACGGTAGCATAGAGGGGAAAAAGGCTAACTAACCCTTCACAGTTGCTCCAGATAAATTACCTTCGATGTCCTGGCCCTTTAGACAGTAGCTATGGTAGACAAGGGTTAAAACCCTTAATCTTCATAATTCTTTCAGATACTATCACACTGATCAGGGCTATGAGGATTAACCCGAAGAACCCAGTTGCCACAGACTTTATAGCCTATTTTTTGTCGCCATAGCGGTGCACATGGGGCGGAGGCGAACTAGAAGGTCTACCCAGTCAGGAGCTTTGCTGGCTCACTGTGTGTTTAGGGTTACGGTCAAAGCTTATAGATCCATTATCCTGGCTCAAACTAGTAGATCCTCTAACTGCCCAGCTTAGTCATCAGGATATCCTCTAGTTTAGGGCCATCGGTAGACACGACGACCCAACGGCGATCTCCATAAACGTAGGCCTCCCCCTCCCGGGGAATCTTTTGCATGCGATCGATTAAAAAGCCTCCCAGGGTTTGGTAATCATCGCTATAGGGTAAATTCAAGCCTAGTAACTCATTCACGGTGTATAGATCGGCTTGGGCCTTAATCCGGTAAGAGGTTTCGTCAAGTTTTTCCACCACATCCTCAGTGGCTCCATTGGCTTGATGAACCTCACCAATAATTTCCGTCGTTAGATCCCGTAGGGTAAGTAACCCTGCCGTACCGCCAAACTCATCCACCACCACCACCAGTTCCTGCCCCGTGCGTTGCATGGTGCTAAGAATTTCGTGCAGAGGAGTCGGTTCAGGTACAAACCGAGCCGGTTGGACCCAGGGCTGAATCGGGGTATCTAAGGTGATTTGACCCTTGGCCAGGGGCTGCAGCAAGTGCTTCAAGTCCACAATGCCCTGAATATCATCGAGGGATTCGCCAATAACCGGATAACGGGAATGGGCCGTGGCTGCCACCGCCTCAAACAAATCAGCCAAACTGGCGGAATCGGCCATGGCGTCAATCTGGGTACGGGGCACCATGATTTCTCCAGCGGTCACATCCCGAAACTCAAACACGTTGTTAAGTAGTTCCCGTTCCTCCGCCTCCAGTCCGGGGGTTTCGGTGGTGGTGCGAATGATCAACTGCAGCTCCTCTGGAGTGAGGCGACTATAACCAAGCTGGCTACTGTCGGGAATCCTCAGGGAGCGGAGGAGCATCCGGGTGGATTGGTTCAAAATCCAGATCAAGGGGTTAAATAGGCGGGCAATGGTTAAGCTGGGGGGGCTCAGCAGCCGGGCTAACTGCTCTGGGTAGAGCATGGCTAGGGATTTGGGGCACAGCTCCCCCAATACGATCTGCAGGTAGGCCACCAGGAAAAAAGCCATGGGGATGGCAACGGCATGGGCTAGGGCGTCTCCCTGATCCGGCTCAAGGGGAAGGTGGCTAATGCCAAAAGCCACAATCATGGCCATCGTTCCCTCTCCAATCCACCCCAGGGCCAGGCTAGAGAGGGTAATGCCCAATTGGGTCGTGGATAGTAAGCGATCCAGGCTACGCTGTAAACGCTGGACTGTCTTAGCCTGGGCATCTCCCTGGGAGACTAGTTGGCTAATGCGAGATCGCCGCACCGACACGATAGAGAATTCGGCGGCGACGAAGAAAGCGTTAATGCCAATCAGCAAAAAGACCGCCATCAGTCGAGAAGCGATCTCGCTGAGGGGCAACGTCTCAGGAATGACTAGACTCAGGCATGGGGGAGGAAGGGACATACAATGATCAGCAAGGCCAACAAAAACAGCAGTTCTCCTACTGACCTCCGCCATTCATGCGAGCCTTTACCTTTTCCAAGATTTCCGCTTCCTTAGCCAGTACTAAATCTCCATGGTGACCGAGATTAGGTTGCTGGCTGACAGGAGTACCACTGGTGGGGCGAGCGTCAGGCTGTCGAACCCCAGTCAGAGCTTCCCGCCCCAGGGTAAATCCCCAAGATGCACTGACCACCCCGGCCCCGATCATTAAAGACAGCAAAATTAGAGTTAAGGCGACGGCAGAATTCATGACTTTCTAGGGCAATAACAGATGAATAGGCCAGAATTAAAGCTTGGGGTTACAATAGGTTGAGGATTAATAGCCAGGGTTGGCCGAGCGGATGAGGCAGCGAACTCATAATTCGCCCTAGGCAGGTTCAACTCCTGCACCCTGGATAGGCTTTCTACTTCCACTTCCGCCATTAGCAACGAGTTAGATTCTTGACGAAACTAACGTCCTTCGAAGATGAACTGTGTTCCCAAATTGGCAGAGCCGCTACCCTTCATGGTCAGCAAGCTAGTGCTGTAGGGATTAGTTAAGTCAGTCACCCTTAAGACTGGATCCATGCTGTTTTGTCGATACATGGTATCCCTAGAGGCGGCAGAAAGGCTATGGGCATCCCACTCTAGTTCTCGCTCGGGAAAACCAAAGCCAAACATCCGACCGGCCTGTCGCCCAATACTACGATTACTAAAGTAATCCTGGGAATAGGTTGAAGCTAAATTTTCCATGGCTTCTGACACTGTTAGAGGCCTGGTCTCCTGGCCTAGAGCCCTAGGAGCAGCAAAGCTGGTTAGGGCAACCAGCGCCAGGGTAATGCTGGAAAAACCCATGAATCTGATAGCCATAACTAAATCTCCTAATTCAAGTATTATTAAGGGCCTTGACTAGGCTCCAAGGTTAGTTCTTTATCTAAGAAGGTCTCCACTGAGCTGGCAAAATACCAAGACTTTCACGCACAACAGACCCTTAGAAGCCAGACTGGATCTAAGCTACAAAAACCCTGCGTTCTTTATACCGCAAAACAGTCAAACTGACACAATTAAAACCCCTCCTCCTTTACCGTTAGAGAATTAGCACCGTTAGAGAATTAGCTATGAGTGACCGTCTACCCATCAAGACCCCGACTTCAAGTCCGGTGCCCTTCCAACTTGATATTCCTGGGGCGATCCTAGTGACCCTCCCTGGTGAACAGTTGCGGTCCCACCTACTCAACCTCATCTGTCGGGAAGCCTACCAGGAGGGTGACTTCATGCTGAGCTCTGGTCAACCGAGTCCCTATTACATCAATGGTAAGCTAGTCACTCTCCATCCACAGGGGGCCGTGATGGTGGCTCGATTATTGCTGGATCAAGTCCATCCAGAGACCCTGGGGGTAGCTGGTCTCACCCTCGGGGCCGATCCTATGGTAACCGCGGTTAGCCTGGTGGGGCTCTACGCTAATCGCTCCCTGTTTCCCCTAATTATTCGAAAAGAGGCCAAGGGACATGGCACAAAAGCCTACATTGAGGGATTGAATCTACCACCTGGCAGCTTGATTGCGGTTCTAGAAGATGTCGTCACCACGGGTCAATCAGCCCTGAAGGCTGTAGATCGGCTGCAGGCAGCGGGCTATCAAGTCAGCCAGGTCTTAGCCCTGGTTGACCGCCAGCAGGGGGGAGGAGAGTTGTATGCAGAGCATAAATTAGGGTTTAGCAGCCTATTTACCATCGCTGAAATTCAAGCTTATCGACACCAGCTAGAGCTTTCCACCACCGCTTGAGCCCAAGCCCATATGGTAAGCAACCCACCACCAATTTTCTCCGACTGGAGTTATTAACTTGTGAAAAGTTCCCTTACCAAGGGCCACGGCGATTCTGTAACTTGTTACTTAACTTGTCTTGGTTTTCTAGGAGCCATGGTGGCCCGTTTTACTCGAGCCGCCCTTTAGGGTCTATAGATTCCAGGCGATCACCATACAAGGACTACACTCCTGAAAGATGATCCTGGTCGGTTGAACCTTACACCTCCAGGGTTTTGTCAAAAGTGGGTAATACGGTTGGTTTTCAGCCCTATACGTGAGCTTTCTCTATAGATTGTTCCTATGTATAGAAAGCGTCGTTATCCGCTCTGTATTTTCGAGTAGTAGAGAGGAGAATCCAATGACCATAAGTCCCCCTGAACCGGGGCAAAAAGTCAGGGTAGTGGTAGATAAGGATCCGGTCGCGACCTCATTTGAGAGGTGGGCGAAACCGGGTCATTTTGACCGCACCCTGGCGAAGGGACCAAAGACCACGACATGGATTTGGAACCTTCACGCCGACGCTC
>JAYKIM010000026.1:0-2618 GCA_035286245.1 Cyanobacteriota bacterium
CATCGCGATACTTGCCATTCCACTCCGACCAGAGCAGGGGGAAGTTGCCCACCTGGTACCCCCCCTCCCCTAAATCCCAGGGTTCGGCAATCAGCTTAATGGTGGACAGCACCGGATCCTGGTGAATGATGTCAAAGAAGGCGGCCAGGCTATCCACCTCGTAGAGTTCCCGGGCCAGGGCCGAGGCCAGGTCAAAGCGAAAGCCATCCACGTGCATCTCCAGCACCCAGTAGCGGAGGCTATCCATAATCAGCTTTAGCACCTGGGGATGGCGGACATTGAGGGAGTTGCCACAACCGGTGAAATCCGTATAGTAGCGGGGGGTATCTTCCACCAGGCGATAGTAGGCCTGGTTGTCGATACCCCGCAGACTCAGGGTGGGCCCCAGGTGATTGCCCTCCCCGGTGTGGTTGTACACCACATCCAAAATCACCTCAATACCAGCCTGGTGTAGGGCCTTCACCATTTGCTTGAATTCCTGCACCTGCTGGCCGGCCTGCCCGCTGGCGCTATAGCCGGAGTAGGGGGCGAAGTAGGCCAGGGAATCGTAGCCCCAGTAGTTGCGTAGGCCGGTGCCCGCCAGGTGTCCGGGAAAGGCATGGAAGTGGTGCACCGGCAGCAGTTCCACCGCGGTGATCCCCAGGTTGGTCAGGTAGTCAACCATGACCGGATGGGCCAGGCCAGCGTAGGTGCCCCGCAGGGCCTCCGGCAGGTCGGGGTGGGTTTTGGTCAACCCCCTAACATGGGTTTCGTAGATAATGGTGCGGTGCCAGGGGGTGCGGGGGGGGCGATCGCCCTGCCAGTCAAAGCTGGGATCAATGACAATCGCCTTGGGGACGTAGGGGGCACTATCGATCTCCGAGAAGGTGAGATCCGCATCCGCAATGGCAATCTCCGCCATGTTGTAGCCAAAGATCCGGGGATGCAGCTGCACATCCCCCTCCAGGGCGCGGGCGTAGGGATCGATCAGCAGTTTGTGGGGGTTAAAGCGATTACCCACCGCCGGTATGTAGGGGCCATGCACCCGAAAGCCATAGCGTTGACCCGGGCCCACCTCCGCCAGGTAGCCATGCCAGATGTAGTTTTCCATTTCCCTGAGGGGCAGGCGGGTTTCCTGCCCCCCTTCGTCAAACAGGCAGAGATCCACCCCTGTGGCATTCTCAGAAAAGAGGGCAAAGTTAGTGCCGGCTCCATCCCAGGTGGCCCCCAGGGGATGGGGCTGACCGGGCCAGACCTGTATGTCCATCATCACCGCGGTTCAACTCCTGAATAGACGGGTGTACATCGTCTCATGGTGCATGGCGGCCAGGCCGGTGCCCCAACTGCTGAGGGTGAAGTCATCGATGTCTAGGCCCTGACAGTGCTGGGTGGCCCCCTCCAGGGTGGGGTAGATATCCAGTAGGAGCTGCTGGCCCTGGGTTTGGCCCAGGGGCACCAGTTTGACCGCGTTGGTGATCAGGTTACTGGCCCAGCTATGCAGGTAGCCCAGCACCGCCATTTCCGCCGGCATCTGCCAATGGTAAGCGGCCAGGGCGAAGATCACCGCAAAGTTCCAAGGGGGGGCCAGGGGGACTGGTAGGGGGGGCTGGAGGTCCGCCATCAGGCGGACCAGGGCCCGCCCCATGGCCCAGCTCTGTTGACGGCTTTCTTCGCTCTCCCGCAGGGCGGATAGCCACTGGTTCCATGCGGCGATCTCGACCCAATCCCCCTCAGTGGCAGCACGGTGCACCCGATGGACCACCGCCCCATCCAGCCGCACCAGCCCCCCCGCCAATTCCTGCTGGAGCCAGAGGAGGATCTCAGGGGGATCGGTAAGACCCTGGTCTACCAGGCTTTCCAGCCCCTCGGAATAGCTGTAGGCCCCCACCGGCAGGGCTGGACTGGTCAGCTGTAGCAGGCGCAATAGGGATGAATTGGGGATGACAGGGGTCATAAACCGAATCAGGCGGGCCAGTTTACCCAATCCTGAGGCTTCAGAAACACCTCATAGAGCCTGGCCTCAGGGCTGTTGAGGGGGGGAGTGTAGCCGTATTCCCAGCGCACCAGGGGCGGTAGGGACATGAGGATGGATTCCGTGCGCCCGTTGGTTTGCAGGCCAAAGATCGTACCCCGGTCGTAGACCAGGTTGAACTCCACGTAGCGCCCCCGGCGGTAGAGCTGAAATTGGCGCTCCCGATCGCCGTAGGCATCGTTCCTATGGGCCTCCGCGATGGGTAGGTAGGCCGGCAGAAAGGCCGCACCACAGTCCTGGGCAAAGCTAAACAGATCCTCCCAGGATCGGGGGGGCAGATCCCCCAGGGCCTGACTGACCTGGGCGGCGGTTTTGTCCGGATCGGGGCCCCGGTAGAGTTGGCCCTGGCCGTCCTGATAGTCGAAGAATAGCCCCCCGACGCCACGGGTTTCCTGACGGTGCTTGAGGTAAAAATACTCGTCACACCAGGGCTTAAACACGAAGTAATAATGGGGGTTGTGGCGATCGCACACCGCCTTCAGGGTTTGGTGGAAATGCACCACATCGGCATCCAGCGGGTAGTAGGGGGTGAGGTCAACGCCACCGCCAAACCACCACACCGGCCCCGCCTCAAAGTAGCGGTAGTTGAGGTGCACGGTGGGAATGT
>JAYKIM010000027.1:0-4129 GCA_035286245.1 Cyanobacteriota bacterium
CGAAGCAGAATCCCTGTCTGGCTGTGGCTTTGATCGATTCAGTCGGCCAGCTAAAGCTACAGCCATAACCTGCGCTTATGGAGTAAATTGCAAACTCTGCAGCTCCAGGGGGTTTACAATTAACGACATATCCATAGAATTTAAGCTATCGGGATTTAGCTACAGATTGATATAGATAAATGGTTTATCTATTCCCCCGGCCCAGATGGTGGTGGACCTGCGGGCCGGCAGCATCGATGGCTTCTGCGTGGGGGAACCCTGGAACCAACGAGCCGCCATGGATGGAGTCGGCTTCACCATCGCCACCGATCGGGAAATCTACGATGGTCACCCCGGTAAGGTGCTGGGGGTGCGGGAGGAGTGGGCCAATGCCTACCCCAACACCCACATTGCCCTGACCAAGGCCCTGCTGGAGGCCTGCCGGTTCTGTGCTGAGCCCGAAAATGAACCGGAGATTCGGGAGATTCTCTCCCAGCGGGCCTACCTGGCCACCCCGGTGGAGTACATCCAACTGGGTAACCCCCGGGCTACGCTCTGTGAGCGCAACCCGGCCCTGCGGGAATACGCCCACCATCTGTTCTTCGGCGATGGTGCTAACCGCCCCAGCCACAACGAACACCTCTGGCACATGACCCAGATGGCCCGCTGGGGGAATGTGCCCTTTGCCCGCAACTGGTTGGAAATCCTGGAGCGGATGGTGCGGGTGAGTGTCTACAGCACCGCCGCCCGGGAACTGGGGCTGCTGGATGAAAAGTTCACCCGGGGCACCATTCAACTGTTTGATGGCACCCGCTTTGACGCCGAAGACCCGATGGGCTACCTGAATAGCCTCACCATCAAGCGGGATGTCACCATCGCCGCGGTCGTCCTCGACCAACCCCGGGCGATCGCCGCCTAACCCCCCCGGGGGACAGCCTCACCCTGTCCCCTATCCCCTGTTCCCTATTTCCTATCCCCTTCAAATTAGGACACTCCCTATGCAATCCACTACCCTATTGCCATCTCCCGCCCCCGCGCCCTACGGTACCAACGGTTTTCTGAGCTTCGATCAGGTGTCCAAGGCCTTTCCCACCCCCAAGGGCCCCTACCCCGTACTGGAGAACGTCAACCTCACCATTCAAGAGGGGGAATTTGTCTGCCTGATTGGCCACTCCGGCTGTGGTAAGTCCACCCTCCTCAGCTTGGTGTCGGGCTTCCAGCAACCCACCGGTGGTTCGGTGACCCTCAAGGGGCAGTCAATTCGAGAACCGGGCCCCGATCGCATGGTGGTGTTTCAAAACTACGCCCTGCCGCCCTGGCGCACGGTATTTGAAAATGTCTACCTGGCGGTGAATGCGGTGTGGCCTAAGCAGCCGGAGGCCCAAAAGCGCGCCATTGTGCGGGAGCACCTGGCCCTGGTGGGGCTCACCGAAGCGGCGGATAAGCGCCCTGATCAGATCTCCGGTGGTATGCGCCAGCGGGTCTCCATCGCCCGAGCTTTGGCGATTCGCCCCGAGGTATTGATCCTGGATGAGCCCTTCGGCGCCCTGGATGCCATTACCAAGGAGGAACTCCAGGAGGAGTTACTGAAGATCTGGAATGATCATCGCTGCACCGTGCTGATGATTACCCACGACATTGATGAGGCCCTATTCCTGGCCGATCGCCTGGTGATGATGACCAACGGTCCATCGGCTACCATAGGAGAGGTCATGACTATTCCCTTTGATCGGCCCCGCAATCGCGACCAGATCATGGAGGATCCGCAGTACTATGATCTGCGGAACCACGCCCTTGACTTTCTCTATAATCGCTTTGCCCATGACGATGACTGAGGTGGGTCATCCCCATCCCTTTTTTGCCGGGCGGGTGGCGGTGATCGCTACCATGCACCGCAAGCAGGAGGCCATCGCTCCCCTGGTGGAAGCCCACCTGGGGGCTTGTGCCTTTGTGCCCCAGGACTTTGACACCGATCGCTTTGGCACCTTCACCGGCGATATCCACCGCCCCGATCATGCCCGCGCCACCGCCCGACTCAAGGCCGCCGCCGCCCTTGACCACACCGGTGAAACCCTGGCCATCGCCAGCGAGGGCAGCTTTGGTCCCCATCCCCAGATTCCCTTTCTGGCCTGCGATCGGGAGTTAGTATTGCTGTTAGATCGTCGCCACCAGTTGGAAATCGTTGGGGAATACCTGTCCACCGACACCAACTACCGCCATCAGACTATCCAGGATTTGCAGGCCGCCCTGGCCTTTGCCCAGGCGGTGGGCTTCCCCAGCCACGGGCTGGTGGTTAAACCCCAGGGGCAGGGGGCCGGCCTCTGGATCAAAGGGATTGTTAGTGAAGCCCAGCTGGTGGAGACGGTGACCACCGCCCTCCGCCAGTCCCCCCAGGGGGAGGTGCGGCTGGAAACTGATATGCGGGCCCTCTACAACCCCACCCGCATGGCGGTGATCACCCAGGCAACGCAACAATTGATCGCTACCCTACGGCGCCACTGTCCCCAGTGCCAGTACCCGGGTTTTGCTCTGGTCCAGGAGTTACCCGGCCTACCCTGTAGCCTCTGCGGCAGCCCCACCCTGCTTACCCAGACCCAGGTTTACCAGTGTCAGCACTGCCAACACCAACACCACCAACCTCCCGCCGATCACCCCACCAGCGCCGATCCGGCCCACTGCCCCTACTGTAATCCTTAGCCTGGATTATTTAATCAGAGTTGTGGCGAAGGTTCTGGCTGGTCTTCGCTCCCTGGCCGGTGATTGACCAGGGGCCCCCTGGCTTGCCAGCGGTAGCGCTTTAGGTCGATGCGATCGCGCTGGTCAAACTCAATCCCCTCCGCCTCTAACAGACTCCGCTGGCGATAGTCGCTACCGTGACGGCGCAGGGAGTGGGAAATTTCCCCCTTGGCATTCACCACCCGCTGCCAAGGGACATCATCCTGGTCTGGCGAGAGGCGATAGAGGGCATAGCCCACAAGCCGTGGTTGACCGATCAGCCCCGCCAACTCCGCCACCTGGCCGTAGGTGGCCACCTGACCCTGGGGAATCTGGCGTACCACGACATAGATCCGGTGGTATAGCCTTTCTGATTCGGCCTCCTCCCGACCCATGGCTAGTGCCGCTCCCCCAGGCGGACCGGCGATCGCAACACCACCAGGGAAAAACGGGTCAGGCTCACCCCCTGCTCCGCTGGGTGGCGGGGGATTTCGGACCCCAAACCCAGAGGGTTCGCCGTATCCAACAGCAGGGTCCAGGGTCGTTCCCGGATGGTGGAGGGGATGTGAAAGACTTGATCGATGGGTTGGGCGTTAAATATCAATAAAAAACTATCATCCAGCACCCGCTGATTCTGGATCTGGGGGTTGGTCACCTCCTCCCCATTGAGAAAAATAGCAATTGCCTTAGCGGTGCCATCATGCCATTGGCTAGGGGTAATTTCCTTACCGCTGGGGTTATACCAGCCAATGTCGTGGATGCCAGAGCCATGGATTTCCCGACCCAAAAACCAGTGGCGGCGGGAGAGGTTGGGGTGGTGCAGACGTAGCTTAATAAGCTGGCGGGTAAAGTCTAAAAGCTGGCGATTTTCCTCGCTCAGGTGCCAGTCGTACCAGGCCAGGGGGCTATCCTGACAGTAGCTGTTGTTGTTGCCCCCCTGACTGCGGCCCAGCTCGTCTCCCCCCAGCACCATGGGAACGCCCTGGGAGAGTAGCAGGGTGGCCAGGAGGTTGCGCTGCTGCCGCTGCCGTAGGGCGAGAATGGCGGGATCGTTGGTATCCCCCTCGATGCCGCAGTTCCAGGAGCGGTTGTAGCTTTCGCCGTCCCGATTATGCTCCTGGTTGGCCAGATTGTGTTTTTGGTTGTAGCTCACCAGGTCCCTCAGGGTAAACCCATCGTGGCAGGTGATGAAATTAATGCTGGCGTGGGGACGCTTACCGCTGGCCTGGTAAAGGTCAGAGCTGCCGGTGATACGAAAGGCAAATTCCCCCAGGCGGCAGTCGTGATCCCGCCAGAAATCCCGCATGGCATCGCGATACTTGCCATTCCACTCCGACCAGAGCAGGGGGAAGTTGCCCACCTGGTACCCCCCCTCCCCTAAATCCCAGGGTTCGGCAATCAGCTTAATGGTGGACAGCACCGGATCCTGGTGAAT
>JAYKIM010000028.1:0-10077 GCA_035286245.1 Cyanobacteriota bacterium
CAAGGGTTAACCCAGGGCTGCCTCGATCGCCTGTTGCAAAGCAGGATCATCGGGCGAGGTCTGGGGTTCAAAGCGGGCTACCACCTGCCCATCTCGACCAACCAAGAACTTACCAAAGTTCCATTGAATGTCGGGTCCTTGCCCCACCAGAAACTGATACAGAGCGCTACGGTTGGGGCCGTTAACATCCTGCTTTTCCAGCAGGGTAAAGTCCACATCGTACTTAGTCTTAGTGAAGTCCTTAATTTCCTCGGGGGTACCGGGCTCCTGGGCGCCAAACTGGTTGCAGGGGACGCCGACGATCACCAGGCCGCGATCGCCATAGGTTTGGTCTAACTTCACCAGGCCGTTATACTGGGGCGTTAAGCCACACTTACTGGCCACGTTGACAAACAAAATCACCTTATTTTCCAGCAGGTCTGGAGCCAGGGGAGTCCCCTCCAGAGTGGTTAGAGGCTTGGGAAGAGGCATGGTTGCAAAACTTTACACAACCTTTCTATGGTACACAACTTATGACATCTGAGGCTCGACAGCTCACCCGCCGCTAGGCAACCCACTCTATCGGCTTTTTCTGATTATTCCCAGCATTAGACTGCCTTGCCCTATGGGGGTTGCTGACCTGAGTTCAGACCTCGTCTTGACTCAATGGGTCCAGAGCCTGGCATTTAGCTTTAAGCTAAACAACCATCCCGCCCGGCAGAGCTGCAAAAAATCATTCACAATATCTATGGCTTTGGCCAGAACCCCCAGGATAACGTTGATGGGCAAAAGTAAGGGTTAGGTGGTCGTTCTGGTACGCCTCAATTCCACATACCTGTGGCTACGGCCACAGCCCATCCCTATCTGGGAGGATAGATGCCATGGTAGCTCAACCCTATCCAACGGTTTCGCCACTGGATGCGGCCATTGACCGTCACCCTTTGGTGGTAGACCCCGCCACTCCCCTCGCCGAGGCGATTGTATTGATGAGTCAGACCCGGGGCTTCACCTGCTCCCTTTGGGAACAACCCGAAGGTCTGCCATCCCCCGATTTTTGGCATTTGGAATCCCGTTCCAGTTGTGTTCTAGTGGTTGATGGGGGGCAGATCCTGGGCATTTTTACAGAGCGAGACGTCGTCCGCCTCACCGCCCGTCAAGCTGAACTGACCACCCTCACCATGGCCGATGTCATGGCAACCCCAGTGGTTACCCTGGCGGAGCAAAACTTCCAGGAAATCTTTGCCGCTCTCTTCCTCTTTCGTCGTTACCGCATCCGTCACCTAGTCATTGTGGATGATCACCGGGGTTTGGTGGGGGTGGTTTCCCATGAAAGTATCCGTCAGGTGCTGCGCCCTACCAATCTTTTAAAACTGCGGCGGGTGGCAGAGGTGATGACTCCCCAGGCTTTCTATGCCTCACCCACCACCACCGTCACCGACCTGACTCGTCAGATGGCTGAACGATCGGTGAGTTCGATTGTCATTGCCGACACGGTAGAGACGAATCCAGCCGGTAGCCCCGCTATTCTTCCCCTGGGGATCGTTACGGAGCGGGACATTGTCCAATTCCAAGCCCTGGGTCTAAATCTCAGCCAAACCCTGGCCCAGACCGTGATGAGTTGTCCCCTCTTTCTGGCTAGCCCCGAAGATTCCCTGTGGGATGCCCATCAAACCATGCAACGTCATCGAGTACAGCGGTTAGTGGTTTCCTGGAACTGGGGCCAAGGCCTGGGAATTATTACCCAAAGCAGTCTGCTGCGGGTGTTCGATCCGGTGGAAATGTACGGAGTAGAAGATACCCTAAACCAGGAGTCTGACCAGGCTAGACAAGAGGCAACCACCCCCGATCTCACCGATCTCTCCTTGATTAAGCCAGCCTTGCCAACGATTCAACCATGGATAGAAAAAGCCCCAGTCGGTGATCTGGGGCAGCGGTTACTGCAACTCAGTCAACAGCTAGAAAACCTACCAATAACCCCAGCAGGACAGGATTCCCTGATGGCGGCGATCGCAGAGGTAAAAACTATTCGTGACCTGTTGCTACGGGCTCGATCCGGACTAGAGGACCGAGCCCCCTTCTGAGCTAGGGCCTAATCTTCGTAAATGCGACACTCGTCAGCCTCGGGGTTAGCGTCACAATAACTCTGGAGGCTAGATTTAACCGGGGCTTGGTGCTGGTGACCGGCCTCCGCCTGTAGTTCTTCAACAACATCCCAAGCCGCAGCAGATTCGGGGGAGGTGCTGCCCAGGCGATCGCTCAGGGCACGGGCTTCAGCGATGGCGACTTGAATACGGTCTTCAATGGGGGTGGTCATAAGCAGAGGCGATAGGAGAATATTCAACACTTTACCTTAGTTTACAATGACCTAGTTAGGGGGGCCAAGCTAGTTACGAGCCTAGCCCCGGACTTAAGATCCCAACTACGTCTCTACCAAAATCAACCGAAACCCATGTCAGGAAGGGGTTGAAATTGGTAACCTTGTAACATCCCTAATTATACACTATCTTGATCGGCAATCAGGGTGGCAGAATGGTATTGGTTTTCTCCTGGGATGATCTTTAGCGTTATTCTGGGTTGGTCCCTTAGCTGTGGGATGGAGCGCTGCAGGTCAGGACCGGAAAGGGTTTCGTTTATTGTTCTGACTAGTTTTTCACCGGCCTCAGGTTAATTCGACCACCACCTGGTTATTGAGGAGGGTCTCCCCCGTGAGGAGATCCTTGACCGTAATCCGCAGCAGGCGATCGCCGTCCACCTGAAACTCAACCCGCACCCGATCGCTACCGGGGAAGCCCGGGGGCTGGAGTTGGGCAATGGTGCGGGCCCCTGGGCGATCGTTGAGGGGTTGCACCGTTGGCCCCTGGCCAGCCCGTTGGCGGGTAACCAGGCGACCCGCTTCAAAGTAGACCTCCGTAGCGGTGGGGGCCTCCCCCAGTTCGCCAATCACCAGCTCTAGGCTGGGTTGCTGGTCCACCGAAGCCCCCAGGGTGATCTCCACCGGGGTCTCCATGGGGTAGGGTTGCCCCTGGGAAATAATCGGGTGCCAGCCATGGCAATTATGGCGGCGATCCCAATAGCGAATCCCGTAGCTGTGGTATAAAAAGTCCTCTACCCCAGTACCCTGGGCCAGTTGGAGTGCCCCCTCGGCAACGGCCACAAAGGGGCGGTGGGCCTTGACCCGATCACCGGGAAACTGCTGTCGAACCCAATCCTGCAGGGCGGGAATTTGGGCGCTACCCCCCACCAGCAGCACCGCCTCAATATCCTCAGGGCCGATGCCCTGGCGCTGGGCCTGCTGGAGCACCTGGGCCAGGCTTTGGTCTAACCGTTGAAAAAATTGGCGCTGGGTTAAAATCGCTTCGAATTGATCGCGGGTCAGCTGCAGATCGTAGCTTTCCAGGGTTTGATCATCGAAGTAAACCTCCTGGGCGCTGGGCTGATGGGAGAGTTTGATTTTCAGGCGCTCTACCAGCCGTTGCACCAGGGTTGAGGGGGGGATGCCCTGGTTTTGGAAGTAATCCATCAGCCAGTGGTCAAGATCTACCCCTCCCAGGTTCTCCCCCGCCTTAGCCAGGACCCGAGGGGTGTGGGGCCGCTGGCTGGAGGACTGGGCCAGGGTTTGGCGTCCCCATTTAACCAAAAACCCCAGGGGCGATCGCGGCACCGATGAGCTCCGTTGCACCAGAGACCAATCCAGGGTACCGCCGCCGAAATCCAGCACCAGCAGGGTGCTCTCCTGGTTGAGGCCGTAACCCAGGGCGGCGGCGGTGGGTTCGTCGATCAACCGCACCTCTTGAAAATCTAGATCCCGGGCCAGATCGCCTAACCACAGGCGGTAGGCCTCAAAGCTATCGACGGGGACAGAGAACACCAGGCTATCCTCCTCGGGGGCGATCGCCCGTACTCGGGTGAGGAGGGTGTGTAAGAACCACCGACCGACCTGGTCTAAGGCCAGGGGCTGCCCCTCCACCTCCGGCACAAACCCCTGCAGGGGGGCGCCGATGCCCCGCTTAAAGTTGCGGAAAAAGCGGGGGTCATCGGTCATGTCGAGGCCGCGATCGCGGACAGCTTGCCCCACCACCGCCCCTTCCAGGTTAGGCCTGTCGACGTAGACCAGGCTAGGCACCAGCGGCGCCTCACCGGTTAAGCTCAGACTGAGGTCCGGTAAGGCCAGGATCTCAGGGGTCTGGGTGAGGGGATTCCAGCGACTGATCACGGTGTTGCTGGTACCAAAGTCAATGGCAACGGTCATGGCGAGCTAAGCATTGCATATAATTCTTCTAACTTACTTTGCCTGGCTGTGCACCACGATGTTACCCAAAATCTGTTCGTCGTCCTCCCGCCCCCTCCGACCATCCGGTTATGGTCTGGCCTGGTGGGCTAGTGTGGCGATCGCCCCGACTATGCTGCTCGGTGCAGACATAGTCCTTGCCCAGTCCCCTAACAATGGACCCGCCAACCCCACGGTCAGCGGTGGTCGAGTGGTTCGCCCCACCCTGCGCCTGGGCAGCCAGGGAGAATCGGTAAAGGAACTTCAATCCCTGCTGGCCCTGCTGGGCTACTACGACGGACCGGTCACCGGTCTTTATCAAGAGGATACGGAACGGGCGGTGCGCAACTTCCAACGGGCGGCCGGCATTACCCCCGATGGCATTGTTGGCCCCACCACCTGGAGTCAACTCTTTCCAGCCCCAGGGTCGGCCGCCCCTACCACTAACCCAGCGACGGCAACCACCGGCCCCACTCAAGCCCCTGCCCCCGCCTCCCCCCCAGGGGGCCAACCTAATCAGACCACCCCCAGTAACCTACCGGTGCTGCGGCCCGGCATGAGCGGGGAGGCGGTGCGCCAACTCCAGGAAAAGTTGCGGGCTAAGGGGGTTTATCAGGGCCCCATCGATGGGGTCTTCGGCAGTGGCACGGAGGCGGCGGTGAGAGAGATCCAGCGGCGTAATAACCTGGTCAGCGATGGCATTGTGGGGCCCGAAACCTGGAAGGTTCTGTGAAGATCTACCCCGAGACCTGACCCGGCTACGCTAGTATAGGAACACTTAAATGAATTAGTCTTCATGCAATTTTGCACTAAGAATAATTCATGTCGGCGAGGATCACCCTCTGCCTGGAGGTTTCTAACTATCCAGGTAGTTCCTAAGTTATTGACCCCCCATGGATCCAGAACTGGAAAAACACGAGGTGTGGCAACGCTTACACCAGGGTCGCTGTCTTAAGGCCGCCCAGGGTGGCTATGCGGGGTTTGGCTCACCGGCCTTTGGCCTGCAGGCGGTGGATGGGGAACTGGTTAATGACCCCGTTGAGCAGCAGGTGATCGAGTTGATTCGGCGCCATCATAAATCTGGCAAGTCTTTACAGCAAATTGCCGATTGGTTAAATCAGCAGGGCTACAGCACCAAACGGGGGCACTGCTGGCAACGGGTATCGGTCAAACGGGTGTTAGATCGTCTCTACGGCCGCAATCCCAAGGTCTCAAAGTCTCGCAAAGCCGATTAACGAACCCGATTACCAAACAGGGTGAGGTTAGTTTTGCTGGGGTTCCCCCCTTTCCTACCGGGTCCTTAGTTTCGCATGGGGAGTAGATTACCACTATCGACACCATCTACGGCCACCTCAAGGGGCTAAAGCCCAGTCACATTAAACAACTACAGCGCCTATACCATCAGCGGCTGCCTGGCAGTTGTGTGGTTACCCCTGAGTTTGCCCAACGTTTAGCCGCCATTAGTACGGATATCGGTATGCCCCTGGGGGTCTACCTGAATCGCCGGGGCCAGGTGATTCGGGTGGGGGTGGGCACCCTCAGGCAAACCCAGATTCCCCTGGTGGAGTTACCTCGCTATGGCGATCGCCGCCTCTCGGGGATCCGTTGCATTGCCACCCAGCTAGAGGCTGGTCCGCCCACCGCAGCGACCTTAACGGCGATGGCCCTGCAGCGCCTCGATATGTTAGCAGTGCTGATGCTCACGGGCACGGGCTTTAAAGGCCGGGGTGGACGGGCAACGGGTTACATTGAATCCACCTATCTAGCCCACCTGGTGGCCCATCCTGAGCAACGCTGGTGGGTCTCGGAGGCTATGGCCCTAGAGCAACTCAGCGATCAAGATGCCCTGGCCCTGACCGAGTCCCTGGAGGAGGAACTGAGCCGTGGTTTTATTGCCCGCCAGGTTGAACTCGATCACGACCGGGCCCTGCTGGTGGGTCTGCTAACCCAGGGTCAGGCTGTCGATCACTTTAACCACCGCCTGGCGGAACTGGGGCGCCTGGTGGAAAGTGCCGGCGGTGAAGTGCTCCAGTCCATCCACCAAAAACGTCCTCGCCCCCATCCCCAAACCGTTTTGGGGGCCGGCAAGGTGCAGGAGGTGGCTCTGGTCGCTCAGAACCTGGGGGCTAATCTGGTGGTGTTTGACCGCGATCTCTCTCCGGTGCAGGTGCGCAATCTAGAAAACCTGATGGGTATCCGGGTGGTAGATCGCACCGAGGTGATTCTGGATATTTTTGCCCAACGGGCCAAAACTGGGGCGGGTAAGCTCCAGGTTGAACTGGCCCAGTTGGAATACCAAATGCCTCGACTGACCGGCCGGGGCAAGGCCATGTCTCGACTGGGGGGCGGTATCGGTACCCGGGGGCCGGGGGAAACCAAGCTGGAAACGGAACGGCGCGCCATTCAACGCCGCATTAGTCGGCTGCAGCAGGATGTTAACCAACTGCAGGCCCACCGCTCTCGGCTGCGCCACCGGCGCCAGGAAGACGCCCTGCCCTCCATTGCCGTGGTGGGCTATACCAATGCGGGTAAGTCCACCCTGGTGAATGCCTTGACCCATGCCCAGGTCTACGCGGCGGATCAACTGTTTGCCACCCTCGATCCCACCAGTCGGCGCCTGGCGATCCCCACCCAAGACCAGGTTACCCAACTGGTGTTAACCGATACGGTGGGCTTTATCGAAGAGCTACCTGCCTCCCTGATGGATGCGTTTCGGGCGACCCTGGAGGAGGTCACTGAGGCCGATGCCCTCCTCCACGTGGTGGATGTGTCCCACCCCGCCTGGCCGGACCAAATTCACTGGGTGATGCGCATCCTCAATGCCATGCCGGTGGCCCCTGGCCCCATGTTGCTCGTGTTTAATAAGAGCGATCGGGTGTCTAGCCGGGACCTGGCGATCGCCCAGGAGGAATACCCTAACGCTCTGTTTGTTTCAGCTACGGAACGGCTAGGGTTAGCCACCCTGCGAGATCGATTGACCCAGTTGGTAGCCTACGTTGGATTATCATAACTAACCTAGCCATGGGCCAGCGGCCACACCGGGTCAGAAACCGATTACCCTCTGGGCCGCTTCCCTATCAGGTGCCACAGGGAAGGAATTACAGACAGTAAAATAATCAAACCAACTATAGGTAGCAAGTAATGATCTACGTTAGGAATCAGGCTGCCGAGGAAAAAGCCTGCCAGGGTGAGGGCAACGGTCCACAGTAGCCCTCCCGCCAGGTTGAACCTCAGAAAGGTGGGATAGTGCATCTGGCCAATGCCTGCGGTAATTGGCGCAAAGGTCCGAATGATCGGCAGAAATCGGGCCAGGACAATCGCCTTACCACCGTGCTTCTCATAAAATCTTTGGGCCCGATTTAGATGATCTTTATGAAATAGCCAGGAGTCTTCTCGTCGAAAGAGCTGCCTACCGTAGCGATGACCAGTGCTATAACCCACGCTGTCCCCCAAAATAGCGCAGAGACCTGAGCCAATCATTAACAGCCAAACATTTAGAAAGTCTTGGGAGGCCAGGAAGCCAGCGGTGAAGAGCAGACTATCCCCCGGCAAAAAGAACCCCACCAATAGCCCTGATTCGGCGAACACCATCGCCCATAAACCCACGTATCCCATGGATTTAATTAAGGCAGGAAGATCAAAGTGCATAGATTTGGCGTAAAAAGGGGGCGCTATAGCTGCTGTTTCAAATGATCGGCTAGGCGCAAGGACAACGCCAGGATAGTGAGGGTTGGATTCGCATAACCTCCTGTGGGAAAGACTGAGCTACTGGCAATATAAAGATTGGGCACAGAGTGTACACGACAATCTGAATTTACAACACCGGTTTGGGGAGTCGCACTCATACGAGTGGTTCCCATATGGTGGGCCATCCCGGCTGGACCGGGCAAATAGGGTTGTCCGTCTCGTCTTGCTGCGGCAAAGCGTCCCAAACCGGTTTTCTCGACAGCGTCACCGAATAGATCCTGGATATGTCTAGCGCTATCGATATTTACTTGTCCCCATCTCCAGTGTAGTTCTGCTCGAGGTATACCCAGGGCATCCCGGTCCTGACTAAGTACTACTCGATTTGCCGGATCAGGAGCTTGTTCTGTTTGTAACAACACTTCAAAACGCTCAAATCGATGGTGGGTATGGGGCTGTTCAGCCCAGCCACCTCGACCAAAGCCGGGCCATAGGGATTGATCGTAGCGTTTACCCAGGTAAGCTGCCGTTGCAATGTGGTCGAGCCCACCAGCTACCTGTAAAAGCTTTTGAGCCATCAACGGCCAATATTGAGGCAATGGTTTTTTCAAATATCCTTGCTCAATTAAATCCTTCAGGGCTACCATCGCCTTAGTCTGCCTTAGGTTAGGGCGGGGAAATAAAACAATGGTGCTGTTCATCAAGTGATGTTGGGCCATTGCCTGATCTTTGACAGCCAGATGCCCCATCACGGAATAGCCATTGACTTGACGCTTATCGTAGAAGGCTGATTGGGCAAATAACTTAACACTGGCAGGATAAAGACTACCAATATCTAAGAGGACGTGATCCATGAAAAAACGACCAACCAGATCATTTTCGTTGCCAATTCCAGCCGGTTGGCTTTGGTTAGACGCTAGCATTAACTTAGCGGTTTCTATGCCGCCTGTGGTAACGACAAATAACCTGGCTTCGACCCAGTAGTTCTTACCAATACTATTGGTGCATCGAACCCTTTCAATCACCTGACTGTTGGGTCGTAACTCTAATTCGACTACGGTTGCATAAAGGTAGATATCAACCTTTTGGTTGTGCCTTAATTCCTCTAGGTAGTCTTGATGAAAGACGTGGCGAGGACCAAACTGATAAGTTTTTGAAGTAAAGTTATTTCCAGCCCATTCGATTGGTTTAACGTGGCTATCTGACCAGGCGTCGGATTCGTAGGTAAAAGGACCAGAATGAGCTACTTCATGGGCCTTCTCATAATAGGGAAGCAGATCTTCCCGACTAATGGGCCAGCCGCTATAGGGCACCCAATCTCGTTTTTGAAAGTCAATAGTATCTAAAGGGACATAGCGAACCCCCATCTGCCAATTTCGGTTCTCTAATCGATCTAGCTTAATCGACCAGATATTAGAATTTCCGCCAAACTGACGATTTCTAGTTGACTGTAAGGGAAGAAACTCATCCCCAATAGTATGTCCAATGCTTAGATCCTGAATAGCAAAGTCTTGGGATAGACCTCCACTTTCCAGCAAGGTAACATGGCTTGAAGATTTGGCTAATTCTCGAGCTAGGGTAATCCCAGATGGCCCAGAGCCAATTATACAAACATTAGTTTTAATTACATGATCTTCGGCTAAGTTATGGGAGTCTATTAGCATAGAAAATAGCTCTATCTCTAATGTTTTATAAGTTGAACTACTTAGGATCTATAAAGTCTAAGGGCTGGAAAATTAACAGAAAACCTACGAAATTTGGCATTTTAGTCGAACAAAATACTACGAAATGAGCAAAAGCCGTAGTATCAAATTGAAGTACTACCTAGAAGATGATACCCACGCTGTATCAAATCTATTGTTGCACTTAATTATATCATTGGTATGAAGCAGTGCAGCAGAGCTGATTGACTGACAAAACACCCACCGTACTCTCCCCAACCCCTCTCCCGTTCTTGGAGAGGGGCTTTTGACCAGGTTTCCGATTAGAAGTCCCTTCTCTCCTTGTGGGCTACTATAGCGGTGTGCAGGTTGCTTAAGCACAGTAGCAGGCATGAGTGAACCAGTGACGCACATCCTGCAAGGTGATCAGAGAGAGACCCTGAGCAATCGCCTCGTGCAACGCTTCCGATGTCCGTGCCTCAACAG
>JAYKIM010000029.1:0-32974 GCA_035286245.1 Cyanobacteriota bacterium
GTCGACCGGTGTCGATCGAACTCACCTACGGGCTGGAACGATTAACCATGTACCTGCAGGAGGTGGATGCGATCGCCAAGATCGCCTGGAACGATCACCTCACCTACGGGGATATCTACGGTCAGGCAGAGGTTGAAAACTCCACCTACAACTTCGAAGCCTCAACCCCAGAGCGCCTGTTTCAACTCTTTGAAATCTATCGGCAGGAAGCGGAACAACTGATGGATCGAGCCCTGGTGTTACCGAGCTATGACTACGTGCTGAAATGTTCACACACCTTTAACCTGCTCGATGCCCGGGGGGTGATTTCCGTTACCGAACGCACCCGTTACCTTCGTCAGGTGCGGGGCTTGGCCCGACGGGTGGCCCAACTCTATCTTGAACAGCGACAAGCCCTGGGCTTTCCCCTCCTGCAGGCGGTGGCTATTCAAGATCATTAAGGGGCCTGCTTGGGGGCTAGGGGTTAGCTGCAAACCGGTAATTGAGCTAAGCTTGAGCCTGTAGACTCTATTGATCTAAAAAATACGGATTGGCATGGTGGAGCAAGAACATCAGACTAACAACTCCGAACAATCTCCTGAAGGGGAACGGATCGAAGAGCTCCATGCAGAGGATGGGGCCATCGATATTGACTTTGAACAACCCCAAGCCCAAGGGAATCCAGCGGCCCAGGCCGATGACGGTGCCCTATCTCTTGACCTGGTGGAGCTGGAGCGCCAGTTGACCAGCCTGCAGAGCGAGTTAGAAGACCGTACGGCTCAGTCCATGCGGATTGCGGCTGACTTTGAAAACTACCGCAAGCGGACCAGCAAGGAAAAGGAAGAGCTGGAGTCCCAGGTGAAGGGCAACACCATCACCGAATTGTTGCCGGTCGTGGATAATTTTGAGCGGGCCCGGTCCCAAATTAAGCCTCAAACCGAAGGGGAAATGGCTATCCATAAAAGCTACCAGGGGGTTTATAAGCAATTGGTGGATGCCTTGAAGCGGTTAGGGGTTTCCGCCATGCGATCGGAGGGGCAGGAGTTCAACCCCCTGTTCCATGAGGCGGTGATGCGAGAACCCAGCCATGACCACCCGGAGGGTACGGTGATGGAGGAGTTTGTCCGGGGTTACCAACTGGGCGATCGGGTGCTGCGTCACGCCATGGTCAAGGTGGCCGCCGCTCCTGAGGAAGGCTCTCCGTCAGAAAACTATTCTACCAATCCCTAAAACCGCTAGGCCAGGGGAACATTCTCCCTAGGGTGATCTTTCCCTGGCTAAGAGGGCACCTTAGAGCTATGGAGTTGAAGAGCATTCTGACGCCTTATCAAATTAAAGTTTAAATTTGAAGTTAATTCATCCGGATGAATCAACCTCATCAATGAATCAAGGGTATAGATAACCGTTATGGCGTGAGCACCAGTAGTCATGGGTAAAGTAATTGGCATCGACCTGGGTACAACCAATAGTTGTGTGGCAGTCCTGGAAGGAGGTAAGCCAGTGGTCATCACCAGCACCGAAGGGGGCAGAACCGTGCCTAGCATGGTGGGTTTCGGTAAAAATGGTGAACGCCTTGTGGGTCAATTGGCTAAGCGTCAGGCTGTCACCAATGCGGAGAATACGGTTTATAGCATCAAGCGATTTATTGGCCGCCGCTGGGATGATACGGCGGCGGAGCGCAGCCGGGTTCCCTACCGCTGCGTGAATGGGCGCGATAACACCGTAGACGTGCAAATTCGCGACAAAACCTACACCCCTCAGGAAATTTCCGCCATGGTTTTACAAAAGCTGAAGCAGGATGCGGAGGCTTACCTGGGGACGGAGGTTACGGAGGCGGTGATTACGGTGCCGGCCTATTTCACCGATGCCCAGCGTCAGGCCACTAAGGACGCCGGTACCATTGCCGGGCTGAATGTTCTGCGGATCATCAATGAGCCCACCGCCGCCGCCCTGTCCTACGGACTGGACAAGCAGGATCAGGACCAGGTGGTGCTGGTCTTTGATTTGGGTGGCGGTACCTTTGATGTGTCGATTTTACAGCTGGGTGATGGAGTTTTTGAGGTAAAAGCAACCGCCGGCAACAATCACCTGGGTGGCGATGATTTTGACAGTTGCATTGTGGACTGGATGTTGGCCAGCTTTCAGGAACAGGAGGATATTGACCTCTCCAGCGATCGCATGGCCCTGCAGCGGATTCGCGAGGCCGCCGAAAAGGCCAAGATCGAGCTCTCCAGTATGGCCACCACCTCTCTAAACCTGCCCTTCATTACCGCCGATGCCTCCGGGCCCAAGCATCTGGAAATGGGTCTGAGCCGATCCCAATTCGAGCAGTTAACCGCCGCCTTGATTAAATCCACCCTGGAGCCGGTGCAACAGGCCCTTAAGGATGCCAACTTGCCCCCTGAGGGGATTGATCGAATTTTGCTAGTGGGGGGCTCCACCCGGATTCCAGCGGTTCAGCAGGCAATTAGTCATTATTTCAACGGTAAATCTCCTGATCGCTCCGTTAACCCGGATGAGGCGGTGGCCCTTGGGGCCTCTATCCAAGCCGGTGTGCTGGGGGGAGAGGTTAAGGACTTACTACTTTTAGACGTGACCCCCCTTTCCCTGGGTATTGAGACCCTGGGGGAGGTTTTCACCAAGGTGATTGAGCGGAATACCACCATCCCCACCAGTAAATCCCAGGTATTTTCCACCGCTACCGATGGCCAGACCTCCGTAGAAATCCATGTGCTGCAGGGGGAGCGGGCCATGGCTAAGGACAATAAAAGCCTGGGCAAGTTCCAACTAACCGGTATTCCCCCTGCTCCCCGGGGTATCCCCCAAATTGAAGTTTCCTTCGAAATTGACGCTAACGGCATTCTTCAGGTGGCTGCTCTGGATAAGGGTACAGGGCGGGCCCAAAGTATTCGGATTACCAATAGGGGTGGGCTTAGTCCTAGTGAAGTGGAGCAAATGCGCCTGGATGCGGAGGTGTTTGCCGATGACGATAACCGTCGCCGGCAGTTGGCCGATCTGGTTAACCGGGCCGATAACCTGTTCTATAGCTATGAAGCGACCCTCCGGGAGAATGCTGCCTTAATGGATGAGGTAGCTCGCGCAGAGCTGGACAACAAGGCGGCGCAACTACGCCACGCCCTACACACCGTTACCCAACCTCAGGACCTTCAGCACCATATCGATGCTCTACAATCAGTTCTGTTTACCATTGGGGCCAATCTCTATCAAGAGTCTCAGGAGGTTAACCCGGTAGACCTGGACTTCCCTGATCTTTATCCCGACAAGGGCCGCGTTCAGGCCACGCCAGAAAACTCTGATGACTACGATGACGGTGACTACGATGATTTCGGTTTAGACGCCACCGTAACCGCAGACTACGAAGCCATTGACTAGGGACGGGTATCCCACCTGGTCAAACTCAGGTCAACTTCTTAATATGGTTTAGAGTTTTAATATCTCTATTTACTGCTGGACTAGTCTAGGTAACCCCTATGGCCCGTGATTACTACGATGTGCTTGGTGTTTCTCGCAGCGCCGATCAGGAGGAGATCAAGCGGGCCTATCGCCGTTTAGCTCGGAAGTATCACCCGGACGTCAATAAGGATCCTGGCGCTGAAGACACCTTTAAAGAGATTAATCGTGCCTACGAAGTTCTATCGGAACCCGAGGTTCGGGCTCGCTACGATCGCTTTGGCGAAGCCGGAGTTGGTGGTGCGGCCGGGGGTTACCCAGACTTTAGCGAAGTCGGTGGCTTTGCAGATCTTTTTGAAAGTTTCTTTGGGGGGTTTGGGGGCGGGGCTGCCCAGGCGGGACGCCGCCGCAGTCCGACCCGGGGTGATGACCTCCGGCTTGACCTGAAATTGGACTTTAAAGAGGCGGTTTTTGGGGGTGAAAAGGAAATTAAGATTAGCCACCTGGAGACCTGTGGTACCTGCAAGGGGAGCGGTGCCAAACCTGGTACCCGGCCCAGTACCTGTGGCACCTGCGGGGGCACAGGTCAGGTGCGGCGGGCTACCCGCACCCCCTTCGGCAGCTTTACTCAGGTTTCCGCCTGTCCCACCTGTAACGGCAGCGGTGAAGTGATTGAAGACCGTTGTGAAAGCTGTGGTGGTAGCGGCCAAATTCAGGAAACCAAAAAGCTAAAGATTACCATCCCCGCTGGGGTTGACAACGGCACCCGTCTGCGGGTGTCATCGGAGGGGGACGCGGGGTTGCGGGGCGGACCGGCCGGTGATCTCTACGTGTACCTATTTGTCAGTGAAGACCCTGCCTTCAAGCGGGATGGCATCAATATCCTATCTGATTTACGCATCAGCTATCTTCAGGCTATTTTAGGCAGCAAACTCTCCATTGACACCGTGGATGGTCCGGTGGAGCTGGAGATTCCCGCCGGCACCCAACCCGGTACGGTATTGACCCTGGAAAACCATGGGGTGCCAAAACTAGGCAACCCCGTCAGCCGGGGAGATCACCTGATTACGGTACAGGTGAATATTCCCACCCGTTTGAAGCCAGAGGAGCGAGAACTGGTAGAAAAGTTGGCGGAAATTCGAGGTGATCAGGTTAATCGGGGGGGTATCGAGGGGTTTCTAGGGGGCCTATTTCGAGGATGAACTCTACCCATGCCCTAACCCCTATCGATGCTGTGCTGGATTTGCGGGGCACCCCTTGCCCCATTAACTTCGTCCGCACCAAGCTGCAACTGGAGAAAATGTCCCCCGGGTCCCTGCTCGAGGTTTGGCTAGACCCCGGCGAGCCGGTGGAACAGGTGCCCGACAGCCTCAGGATGGAGGGCTATGAAATTGTCGCCCTACAGCCCCAGGATACCTACTTTTGCCTGAGGGTATGCCGTTCTACCTAGTGCTATGGAGTTTCTCACCCCCTACCCTGAGCCGCTACCCACCAAGCTTTTGGGGGTTGTTACCGCTGTCCAGGCTAATTTCTATTGGGTCAGTTGCAGCCCACCAGCCCCTGATCAGCCCTTCACCCAGCGTCTGCTCTGTACCCGCCGAGCCCGGTTAAAGAAAATTGGCCAACAGGTCATGGTGGGAGACCGGGTGGAGGTGAGCGATGTGGACTGGAGTGGGGGGCGGGGGGCGATCGCTAGGGTTTATCCCCGCCAGACTGTTCTCGATCGTCCTCCGATCTCCAATGCTAGCCAGATGGCGCTGGTCTTTGCCCTGGCGGCCCCTGATCTGGAGGTCCATCAATTAAGTCGTTTCCTGGTCAAGGCTGAATCCACCGGTTTGAGGGTATTGCTCTGCCTTAATAAGACAGACCTGGTCAGCCTCCAGGTCCGTCAAGATTGGCAACATCGACTGCAGCGGTGGGGCTATAGTCCCCTGGTGATTAGCCTGGAGGAGCAGGATCAATCCGCCATAGACAGCTTGGAGGACCGCCTAAAGGATCAGACTACGGTTATCTCCGGCCCCTCCGGGGTAGGGAAGTCGAGCCTGATCAACCGCCTGATTCCCCAATTGAATCTCAAAACCGGGGCGGTTGCAGGGCGGTTAGGGCGCGGTCGTCACACCACCCGCCATGTCGAGTTATTTGAATTACCCGGGGGCGGACTGCTAGCCGACACCCCTGGCTTTAACCAACCTGACCTAACCATCGCTCCCCAGGATCTAGGCAACCACTTTCCAGAAATTCGCCTGAGTGAACAGCCCTGCCAATTTAAAGATTGCCTGCACCGGCAGGAACCTGGCTGCAGCGTCAGGACTGACTGGGAACGGTATCCGGTCTACCTGAGCTGGTTAGAGGAGCTCATCGAGTTGCAGGAGCATAGGACGCAACGGGGTCACCATCAAGCTAGGGAGAAGACAAAAAGTCGGGAAATGGGCCAGGTTCACCATGAACCCCTGCTGTCCGTGAAAAAGTATCGGCGGACCTCTCGCCGCCGTGAAAACCAATCCCTCGATCGACTCCGCCAGAGTTCTTCCCATGGGTTAGAGGAACTCGACTGAACTAGTACTTGAGGCGCAAATTCTAGCCCTTACTCCATCCTTATTTTTCCGTGATAGCTCTTATAAGACTCCCTTAGGTGCATACCCATGCGACAAAACTTTAGTGAGGATGAGTGGGTGACCCTCCTCCAGGCCCCTATGCAAGCTGTGGTAGCAGTCTGCTTGGCTGACAAGGTAGATCCGGTTTCCTTCTTGCAGGAGCTGAAGGCTGGTGTGAAACTGGTTAGCGAAGCAACCAGTCGATCAGATTTGCCCGGAGACCTAGTGCCGGCCCTGCTTAAATCTACCGCCGACCTGGATAGCCAGGATCCCCTATCGGGGGAACAGTTGCAGCTGAAGAAGCAATTTGAGCTCTTAGGGCTGATTCAAACCTTCAAAAATGCTAATGAAGGTAAGAATGCGGCGATTAGCCATTTTCAAAAGGTCGCCGCCCTGCTTGCCGCCAAAGTCACAGGGGTTGAAGCCAATAGCTATAAAACCTGGCTGATGTCCCTGGCGGAAAAGGTAGCAGAAGCTCAAAAAGAGGGGGGAATTATGGGTCTTGGGGCCAGCCGTATCAGTGAGCGAGAGTCAGATGTCCTCAAACAATTGGCTATGGCCTTGGGTCTTTAGTCATCCTAGGCAACCGGATCAATATATTTTTCACCCTTGATGTTTAGGCGCAATTGATAGCCATAGCCACCCGCAAACAGCGGAGGCAATTTAGACTACCTAGCTAGGACTGACTGTTTCATGGCTCACACCATAGAGCTCGTCAGTTCCGAAATCCGAAAATGACCTGTCAATTCTGTCCTGAGTGTTCTAGCTAAAGCTATATTTGCTGACCTTGACTTTAAACTTCTTCCAAAGGAAGATTTTAGCCTTAGGCTGGGAATTTAAAATTCCTGACTAACCCTGATCACATCTGCGAGGAAAAACCATGATTGCCCTACTAATTAGTATTCTCGTACTAGCCGTTAGCCTGCTGATCATTTCTAAAATTCCCCCGGTTGGGGTGGAAATTGATAACCCCATCAAGGCCTTGATAGCCGGTGCCATCATTGGAGCCTTTAATGGTATTTGGGCATTTTTGCCTGCCGCTTTAACAAAAGCCGTTGGGTGGCTAAGTTTGGGTCTCATTCCCCTGATTGGTTCCATCATTGTCTTTGGCTTAGCAGCCTGGTTGGTCGAGGGCTTTCGCCTACGCTGGGGCCTCTGGAGTGCGATTTTAGGCGCTATCCTACTTTCCTTTATCAGTTCCATCTTAAATTGGATTCTGACCAGCGTTGGTATTGTTACCGCCTAGCTCTGACTGGAGGGTGGATGGTGGCTGCCTGAAAGTGAGGCAGCCACCATCCACCCTCAGCTTTTCTATAAGGTGGTGCCATGCTCTTGGCTAAAAAGGTTTGACAAGGGTCTCCCCGCTTATTTATACTGATATTCACGTTGCGTAGGCCCCCATCGTCTAGAGGCCTAGGACACCTCCCTTTCACGGAGGCGACGGGGATTCGAATTCCCCTGGGGGTATTTATAGATGTCATTAGACTGCTCAGGCTGATCTAGTGCTTATCCCTTTCACTGCTCTTGGCCAAGGCCAGATCTTTCTCTATTGCGCCTGGCTCCAGAGAGTGCCGCGGCACTCTCTGGAGGGGTTTTCTAGCTTAGGTCATCCAATCCTAGATGGGGTAGTCTAGAGGATTGAGGGGATCGGCGGCAAAGGCGAGCCAGAGGGGAAATTGCAGCAGGGCTACGCTGATCATCGCTTCAGCCTCATCCACGACAATCAGGGGTAAGTCACCCATGGCGGTGAGTCGTTCGGCCCGTTGCGCCAGGGGCTCTGGAGCATTAAATAGCATCACTCCCTGGCCACTGCCAAAGTCGGTGCGAGCAATGCCAAGACAATCCTGTAAACCTCGTCGCCATTCCCCCAGGCGCTCTGGGCTATTGGATAGCACCAGGGTGTGGAGGCGATCGCCATACAGAGCTCGGAGAATAGAGATGGCGGCGGCCGCTACTAACACGTTTTGCAAACGGCTACCCATGCTTTTGATCGCGCCCCGGCCCCCCTGACTAAAGAACCAGTTAGCAATCCGCTCCCCATGGATGGGTTCGAAGGTCCGCCGTAACTGCCACAGAGGACCGTAGTAGTCAGGCCGCATCCGGTACTGGTCTAGTAAACTGCGAATCCGATCGGTTTGGTCCTCAAAGGTATTGGTGGCAAACCCCAGGGGCGAGGTGCTGACCTCTGGAGCCCCTAATCGCCGGGATTCCTCAGAACCCTCTAGGGATGGCTGGGGCCCAGCGGTGGGAGATAGGTTGAGTTGTTCGGCGGCGGCGGCCAATTCCTGCAGACTACCCACCAGGTAGTCTTTGAACCCTTGAACCCGCAGAGCCAGATCCTGGGAAGCGCCAGCAAAGGTGCTGCGCATTTCCACCTGGATGCGCTCCTGTCGCCGTTCTAACTTTTCCACCTCCAGCTGTAGGGTACGTCGGCGTTGCTCAAGATCGGCGGTGCCCTGCTCGATTAACCGGCTCAGCTGACGCTGCACCTTCTCCACCTGATCTTCGCTGAGGCGACTATAGATGGTTTGTAGATCGGCGATGCGTCGCTTTAGATCCGCCTCCTCCTGCCGTAGACCGTCAAGTCGGCTACTCCAGTCTGATTTCGGGGCCGCCCCCTCCGCTGCACCCGGAGCGGTTCGTTGCGGTCGGGGGTCTGATGGGGGGAACGGGGTCGGGGACTGATCAGCGGCCATGGCGATCTCGGTAAGTTATTTACCAGGCTATCAGTTGAGGGCGGTTCCCAGGAAGGGGGCTAGGCCTCAGTGCTGGTTGGGGGATTGGGACAATGGCGTTCCAGGCAATTCCGCAATTGGTCAGGGTTGAACAGCATGGGTAAAAAGTGAATACTGCTGACTTCGCGAAAGTAAAACAAAATTGGCAGAGGGGGCCAGAAAATTTGCCAGTAATACCATTGGGCGTAGGGAAAGTGGCGAATTTCGGTGTCGCCGCGGTAGACCCCCAGGGCGTCTGGGGTGAACCGCAGGCGTAGGGTGAGGGTTTGCCCCAATAAAAATAGACCAAATAACCCGACCCCCAGCCCCAGCCAGAGCTGTAGCCAACCCAAGGGTAGGGCCAGGGCTATGATCGCCAGTGCCAGGCGATAGCTAGGGGTTAGTTCGGTGGTGGGTGGGGTGGTGGTCGAGGTCATGGTTGGCTAGGAAAAAGGTCTTTAAATTCTATTATGGGATGATTTTGAAGGGTCGGAGCTGATACCTGGCTACCTGAGGGGACGGGGAATGGGCAAACAGTTAATCGGGATCGCCACCTGGCTAGAGCAACACTGGGTCAGCCCGGCCTATAGTGGTTGGTTACTGCTGGGCCTGATGATTTTCTTCCTGGGGGCCGCCACCAATACCCTGGCGGGGTGGCTCTACGTTATCAGTGGAGGAATGGCCGCCCTGCTGGCGATCGCCACCCGGATGCCGGTACGCCAGCTAGACCATCTGGAGCTACGGCGATCGCCCCTGTCACCCCGGTCAGTGGGGGATCCCCTCTCCATCAGATTAGACCTGACCAATGGGGATAATGGGGGCAAGGGGCCTTTGCAAATCATCGATCCCCTACCCGAGGCACTCGGTGGATGCCAAACCCATGCCGTAGCCTATCTGCCCGCCCGGAGCGCCGTCTCCTGTGAGTATCGGGGCTATGCCCGCCAACGGGGCATCTACCCCTGGCCCGCGGTGGTGGTGCGGACCGCCGCCCCCCTAGGGTTAACCTGGCGCCGCCGTACCCTTGAGACCCCAGGAACCCTGGTGATTTACCCCAAGATCTTACCCCTGCGCCACTGCCCCATCCTGGAGGCCGGTGGGCAGGGGGGTGAGGGGCTTGATGATCACCGGCAGGGGCAGATCGAAGGGCTAACCCGGTCCCTACGACCCTACCGATGGGGGGATCCTAGCCGCCTGATCCACTGGCGCACCAGCGCTCGCCTGGGGGAGCTACGGGTGCGGGAGGTGGACTCCCCCCATCGCCAACGGGCCATCACCCTTGCGCTCCACACCAGCGCCCCCTGGTCAACGGACGACTTTGAACAGGCGGTGATGGCCACTGCGTCCCTCTATGATTACGCCCGCCGCCAGGGCCACCCCGTCACCCTCTGGCTGTCCCCGGGGCGGCAGTGCCGCGATCGCCCCGCCGTCATGGCGGCGCTGGCGGCGATCTCCATCACCCCCCCTACCGCTCCGCTCCCCTTACCTAGCCTCCCCCTGGTGTGGTTGAGCTGCGTACCCCAGGGGGATCTACCCCCGGGCAGCCAGCAGATTATCTGGGGTCAGTCCCCAGCCCCAGGGGGGAATTACCGGACTGGCACCCTGCTAAGGATTAATCCGGAGGCTACCCTGGCTCCCCAGCTCGAGGGGAAGCCGTCCTGACTAGGGGGGATCCCCAGGATTACCGGTCTTCTCAGTGGCTTGCCGTACCCAGCTCAGGTAGGGGGTCAAACCCGCAATAATGGGCAGGGCAATAATTTCCGGTAGATCGTAGGGATGGTGCTGGGTAATCACCTGGGTGAGCTGGGGCAGGCGGGTGAGATTAGTTTTGATCACCAACTGCCACTCCGACTCAGCCTGCACCTGTCCTTGCCATCGGTAGATCGATTGTATCGGGGTGAGACTAACACAGGCCGCCAGATGGCTTTCCACTAGGTGATGGGCCAGGGCCAGGCCATTGGCTTCACTATCAATGGTGACCAGCACCAGGCCCAGGTCCAGATCCGTACTGACCAGGTTGGCCCCCTGGCTGTCAGCTAGGGTCATGGCGACTAGTCCTCCACACGATAGCCAAAGTCCTCCAGGCGGCGGCGGGACTGGCGCCAATGGGGAACCACCTTAACAAACAATTCCAGGTACACCGGCCCCATCACCAGTTTTTGAATTTGCTGGCGGGCGGCGGAGCCAATGGTTTTTAGCATGGAGCCCTGTTTGCCAATCAAAATCCCCTTCTGGGAATCCCGCTCGACGTGAATGGTGGCCAGAATGCGGGTGATGTCGGTATCTTCCTCCACTCGATCAATGGCGATCGCCACCGAGTGGGGTACCTCCTCCCGGGTGTGGAGCAAAATCTGTTCCCGGATCAACTCCGCCATAATAAACCGCTCGGGCTGATCGGTGACCAGATCGGGGGGATAGTAGTAGGGACCCTCTTCCAGTCCGGCAATCAGGACCTGCAGCAGGCTGTCTAATTGGGTTTCCTCCAGGGCGGAGAATTTCACCAGGGGCCAGTGATGGGGGCTGGCCAGGGCTTGGTAACTGGCGTCAATGGCTGTAGCCTCGGGGTCAGGCGGCTGGAGATCGGCCTTGTTAATCCCCACCATCACCGGGCCTGGACTGGCCCCTAGCAGATCGGCGACAAACTGATCTCCCCGGCCCGCCGGCACCGTACCATCCACCACAAACAGGGTGGCATCCACCGCTTCCAGGGCTAGGCGGGCATTTTTGACCAGGATTTTGCCCAGTTCGTGGTGGGGTTTGTGGATACCGGGGGTGTCAACAAAGATAATCTGGGCCTGGTCGGTGGATAAAATACCCCGCAGGCGGTTACGGGTGGTTTGGGCGGTGGGGGAGGTGATCGCCACCTTTTGCCCCACCAGGGCATTCATCAGGGTGGATTTGCCCACATTGGGTCGGCCCACGATCGCCACAAAACCCGACTTGAAGCCGGGCGGTGGGGTGGGAATGGGGCTAAACCCCAGGGGATCGAGGCTAAGGGTCATGCTAGCAGCCCATGATATGGACAACTAACTGGCGGGTTGATCGGCCCCGGCGGTGTTCCCAAAGATAGAGGCCCTGCCAGGTACCCAGGCTGAGGCGGCCATCGCTAATGGGAATGGTTTCGGAGCTGTGGGTCAGGGCGGTGCGAATATGGGCAGGCATGTCGTCTGGGCCTTCGCTGCAGTGGCGGTAGGGATGGTTCTCCGGTACTAGCCTGGCCATAAAGTTTTCCAGGTCCGCCAGCACATCCGGATCAGCGTTTTCCTGAATGATTAAACTGGCGGAGGTGTGGCGTAAAAACACTGTGCAGAGGCCCGTTCGCACTCCGGAGCTGTGCACAACCTCCTGCACTTGATGGGTAAGGGGGTGGAGACCGTAACCCGGCGATCGCAGGCTGACGATCTGTTGGTAGTGGCGGCTAGTCAGAGTTTCTGTGGTCATCGGCTGATGCTCCTGGGATTATAACGTTGGCCAGAAGGCTGAGGACAGGGTTGACCAGCCATGAAGGAGCTAATCCTGAAGGAGGGTGCCGGCCGGTCTCTGCCCCCTTGCCGATGGCGATAGCTCCATTCTAAGGGCAATCACTACGCCCCGCAGATCGGGTCAGGGATTAACTAGTACTGGGTGGGTCCCCGAGGTTTCCGCCTCCCTCAACCAGTACCTTAGAGGGGATTAAACTACTTATTAGCCCCTCCTCAGGAAAGAATTCAGGAGCCAAATCGTTAGGCCAGGGAAGTTCTGCCGTTACAATGCTGCCATGCACCGGCAGCGGCTGATCCGAGAGAATGTCCCATGACCCTTGGCCACGAACCCCCAGAACTAGTGAAATCACGTCTCTTCTACCAGGGGCGCAAGTTTAACTTCGAAGTCAATTCCCTGCGCCTACCCAACCAGGTAGAGGGAGACTGGGAATGCATTCGCCACCCCGGTGGCGCCCTGGCCGTGCCGGTGACCCCGGACGGTCGCCTGGTGATGGTGCGCCAGTACCGGTTTGCCATGATGGGACGCCTATTGGAGTTTCCCGCCGGCACCCTGGAGCCCCAGGAAGCGCCGGTGGAGACCATCCGGCGAGAGCTGCAGGAGGAAGCTGGCTACCGGGCCGCCACCTGGGCTTCCCTGGGGCACTTTCCCCTGGCCCCGGGCTACTCCGATGAAATCATTTATGCTTTTCTGGCCACCGACTTGGAAGCAGTTGAGTCCCCCGGCATGGATGAGGACGAGGACTTAGAAGTGGTGTTATTAGAACCGGCAGAATTACAGGGGCTGATCAGGAACGGGGAGGCGGTTGACGCTAAGTCCATCGCCAGCTTCTTCCTGGCTTGGCCCTTTTTATAGTTTCGATGGGCCATGGCCCAAGCCGAAGCCGAAGCATTGAATTCCTAGGCTTAGCGTCCTAGGTCGTGGAGGCGGTGAATCGCCTCTGTACACTTGGCGGTCACAGCGTCAAGCTGTTCCCGATCGGTGCTGGGCGGTGGTGGGATTGGGGTGCCGATGCGGATAGTCAGGCGTACCGGACGGGGTAGGATCGATCCTTTCAGAAGGATACCTTGAGTTCCCCAGAGACTAACCGGTAGCAGTGGGGCCTGGGCCTTAGCGGCGATCAGGGCGGCACCAATTTTAGGACTGGGGATGCGGGCATCGGCGGTGCGTGTGCCCTGCAAAAAAATCCCCACCGCCCAGCCCTGCTCTAACTGTTGCAGGGCAGATCGAATGGCGCTGCGATCGGCACTGCCCCGCTTTACCGGGTAGGCCCCGTAGAGTTGAATGGCCTGGCGCAGCACCGGCACCTGGAATAACTCTTCCTTGGCCATGTAGGAAACCGGTCTGCCCACCGCCGAAGACAGTAGGGGGGGGTCAAAGTCGCTGGCGTGGTTAGCCACCACGATCAATTTGCCGGTCATGGGTACCTGATCGGCGCCATAGATGCGGCCCTGGAAGTAAAACCGCAGGGCCGGGGCTACCACCGAAAACTTAAAGAGACGATAGAGCAATAAATTGACACTCGGTTCGCGATCTCGGGCCATGGTCAAACCCCTAATCCGGCAGAGCCGATAGCTGGTCCAGTGCTCCCACATTGACCAACTCCAGGTCTTTGCAGGTGCGTTTCACTAGACCGGTCAGCACATTCCCAGGGCCCACCTCCACCACCCGATCAATGCCTAGGGCCGGTAGGGCCAGGGTGATCTCCCGCCATCGCACTGCCCCAGTCATCTGTTCAGCTAATCGTTCCTTCAGTACCGCACCGGCCGTAGCCGGAGTTGGATCGACATTCGATAGCACCGCCACCTGGGCATCACCAAACTCGACGGGGGCAAGAATTGCGGCGAAGGCCTCAGCCGCATCAGCCATCAGGGGAGAATGGAAAGCCCCACTGACATTTAGGGGTACCGCCCGCTTAGCCTTGACATTGGCCATCACCGTCTCTACCCCAGCAACAGTACCAGAAATCACCACCTGACCCGGATTATTATCATTGGCCAGCACCACCCCAGGGGTGGCGGCCAACTCAGCCTGTAGGGCATCGTTGTCAAACCCCAGTAGGGCCGCCATCATCCCTTCGGAGGCGGTGCTCATCAGTTCAGCCCGTTGTTTTACCAGGGCTAGGCCTGTGGCAAAGTCAAATACCCCCGCCACGTAAAGGGCTACGTATTCCCCCAGGCTGTGGCCGGCTAGGGCGGCGGGGCGAGGTCCCTGAGCTTGAAGCAGGTCAGCCAGCAGGCTTTCTACCACGTAGAGACAGGGTTGGGTATAGCGAGTATGGGAAACCTTATCCTCTTGGTCAGCTACGATATCCGTTACCGACCAACCTAAAACCGCTTCCGCCTGGGCAAAACGCTCCTGGGCCAGGGGTAACCCTAGTAGATCTAACCCCATGCCAATGCTCTGGGATCCCTGTCCTGGAAACACCCACGCTGCCTTTGTCATAGTTTTTCGCCAATCGGTATGAATATTTCCATACTATCCGTAATTGGTCATCGCCCTGCTGAAGAACCCCTAGGTAAGAAGCTAGAGGAGGTGAAGACAACCCGGCCAGACACGCTATGGCGTAAAGGTTCTGCCTAGAGGTATGGCCCTAGTCGGTATACCTCTGGCTAAGCCATGGCGATGGATCGGTTTCACGATTACGGAACAAACTTGATTAGTTCTTAGTCCATTTTCTTGGAGCCACGACAGCTTCCAGGCCAGGTCTGGTCCGGAAGTTCTGTAGGACCTATCCTAATGGAGCCCCCCCATGGAAGTCATACCCATCCTCGTGTTTGCTCTTATCCTGATCCGCTGGACCCAGACCACCCTGGGCCAGGAGGCGGCTAAACCCCCTGCCCCGCCCATCTCTCCGGAGGAGGAGTTTTTGATCGCCCTGGGTAAGGTCCTGGGGCGCAAACCTTAGGGGAGAGTCCCATGGTTAACCGTAACGATGCCCCCGCCACCCGTTCCCTGGGCACTACCCAGGGCTGGGTGGCGTTGGTAACCGGTCCAGCGCGTTCCGGCAAGAGCGAGTGGGCGGAGCTGTTAGCAATAAATTCTCAGCAACCAGTGATTTATCTGGCCACCGCCGATCTCTACCCTGAGGATGAAGAGTGGCAAGCCCGACTGGCCCGCCACCGCCAGCGCCGCCCAGCGGATTGGGATCTGTGGGAGGTGCCCCTGGCCCTGTCAGCAGCGATCGCCACGGCCCCTGCCCATCATTGTCTGTTAGTCGATTCCCTGGGTACCTGGCTGGCCAACCTGCTCGATCAGGAGGAGGCTACCTGGCAAGAAACCCTGGAGGATCTGGTGCATAGCCTACAAGAAAGCCCTAACCCAGTCATTTTGGTGGCGGAGGAAGTCGGTTGGGGGGTAGTGCCGGCCTATCCCATGGGGCGTTTGTTTCGTGATCGGTTAGGCCAACTGACCCGACAAGTCGGGGCGATCGCCAATGGCGTCTACTTGGTAGTGGCTGGCTACGCCGTTGACCTCCAGCAAGTCGGCATACCTCTGGCTAGGCCATGACCAATCCATCCTGGTCTCAGCCCTCCAGCCTATCCCAGGCTAGGGAACCCCCCATCACGGAAAATTTTAGTTATAATATTTATAGGACTATAGCAAGGGGCTGTAACGGTTTCGACGTTTTGACGAAAGTCACGCTGTGATACAGGTCGAGAGGGAGTCTACTCTCGTTAATCCAGGCTCAAAACAAACGTAACTGCGAACAACATCGTTCCTTTTGCTCGTAAAGCTGCACCTGTTGCTGCTTAACTAAAAACTCTTTTAGCGAGCGTTCATAGTTTGACTCCGTTAAAAGCTATGGACAAACCCCAACGGATGCCTTAGTCAGTGTTCTCTGGTGTGCTGACTAACTAAGACCTAATCAGAGCATCCCACCGCTCGGGATATGTAGCGGTCCCCGCCCAAAGGGTTGGCTGGGCTAAGCCTGTGAATGAATGGTGTGTTAATACTCAAAGCGGACACGGGTTCGACTCCCGTCAGCTCCATTTTTATCTAAGATCCGGTAGTCATTTTTGGTCAATTGTTTTCCTTCAGTTTATGCTGAAGAGCTTACTCTTCTAAGGATCCTGAGTCTACTGGCTAAGTCCTTGTGGCCGTCGCCGACCGCAGGGGAGCAGGAGCGAAGTGGAAAGCCAACCCATGCTGGTTTCAATGATAAACACAACCCTAAGCGTTCTCACTATGGCTGTACTGTAGCTAGGAGAGATGGAAGCTTTCTTGAAAGAGCATGTTGAAATATTAAATATTCTTCCAAAAAGAGAGCTTGACTTCAGCTCTCTTTTTTAGGTGCTTATACTAATAAAGAGATGAATCAACGGTTCTATCTTTTTGAGTTTCAGAGTGTAAACTCCCTCGTGAAGATATGTTTCCTGATGATTCTATAACTGCCCTGATTTGACCTAATGTTTTTAAATCTTGAGATTGAAGGGTTTCAGGATAATGCGCTTTCCACTTTGGCCTTATTTGAATCAACCGGTATTCAACCGTTACCACCGCACGATCTATAATCCCAGCAGGTTCTGGTCTACCTACCGGGTTAGTTTTTTAGAGCGCTGCTGGTTGCGTGAGTACTGCCCCAAAAAAACTTTCGAGCAAGACACCCATAGTTAGACACACACCGGACTAACCTGGGGGTTACCCCTTTGACTGCGGGTACCCCTGTGGCTCATTGCCATAGCTGTTTCCAAACTAGTTCAAAAAAATATAGCTGCGCCCCTGGGACGCAGCTATATTTTTTTGAACTAGGTAAAACATAACTTTGGCCACATCAGTCAGATCAGTCGAAACCAAGTCCGGCAAGCGTTCTGACTGGCTTCCACGGGACTATCCGTGGCTAAAACTATATGAAGTAAAGTTTAAGTCATGGTAATTGAGTCCTTTTGATTTGGGTAAAGCCTGCAGTATTGCCTATAATTTGTGGAGGAATTGTATTATTCCGACATTCCTCTTTACATACAGGTGCTAAACTGCCTCTGTATATATAGATTAATGTTAACTTTATCCCCATTGTGGGGCCTGGCGACGAGAAAGGTGCTTTGGGACGGTTATCACTGGCAAATCATTCAACCTAACAACAATGCCCCGTATACTTGTCATTGATGATGATCCGGCGATCGCTGAATTGGTCGCGGTCAACCTGGAGATGGCTGGCTATGATGTCAATCAAGCCGGAGATGGCGTGAAGGGTCAGGCCTTGGCAGTACAGCTGATGCCCGATCTAATCATGCTTGATTTGATGCTGCCCAAGGTGGATGGATTGACGGTCTGTCAGCGGATTCGGAGAGATCGGCGTACCGCTGATATTCCGGTACTAATGCTCACTGCCCTGAGTCAAACCCAGGATAAGGTGGATGGCTTAAATGCCGGGGCGGACGACTACCTGACCAAGCCCTTCGAGTTAGATGAGATGTTAGCCCGGGTGAGGGCACTCCTACGGCGCACCGATCGTATCCCCCAGGCCGCCAAACATAGCGAAATTCTTAACTATGGCCCCCTCACCCTGATTCCCGAGCGCTACGAGGCGATTTGGTTTGACAAGACCGTTAAGCTTACCCACCTGGAATTTGAATTGCTCCACTGCCTGCTGCAACGCCACGGCCAAACCGTTTCCCCCAGCCAAATTTTGCAGGAGGTTTGGGGTTATGAACCCAACGACGACATTGAAACCATTCGGGTTCACGTTCGTCACCTGCGCACTAAGTTAGAGCCCGATCCTCGCCATCCTCGTTACATTAAAACGGTTTACGGAGCGGGGTACTGCCTGGAGTTACCGACCCTGGCGGAGGGGTTTGCCTCCTAGCTGGCTGCCCAGACTACCCCCTCAAAAAAGTACAGTGATCTAACTGGAGTGGTTCGCTAATATAGGCGTTAGCAAGTCTCAGGAGTTGAACCATTTATACTCGTCCCCTTGCTCGGTTGATCGAAGAATTGCAACGGCTACCGGGGGTGGGGCCAAAATCCGCTCAGCGGCTCGCCCTCCATATCCTCAAACGTCCCCAAGCCGAGGTTCAGGCCCTGGCCCAAGCCTTGCTAGAGGCCAAGTCCCAGGTCGGGCAATGCTCTGTTTGCTTTCACCTATCGGCGGAACCGGTGTGTGAAATCTGCCGATCCCCCCAACGAGACCTCCACACCCTTTGTGTCGTGGCCGATTCCCGGGATGTGATTGCCATTGAAAAAACCCGGGAATATCGCGGCCGTTACCATGTGCTGGGGGGCCTGATTTCCCCCATGGACGGGATTGGTCCCGAGCAGTTGAACATTGGTCCCCTGGTACATCGAGTCAATAAGGAGGGGACTGAAGAGGTGATCATGGCCATTAGCCCTAGCATTGAAGGGGACACCACCACCCTTTACGTCGGGCAATTACTGAAGCCTTTTACCCGAGTCACCCGGATCGCCTTTGGTCTACCGATGGGCGGCGACCTGGAATACGCAGACGAGATCACCCTGGCCCGGGCCCTGGAGGGACGGCGGGAACTGGAATAGGATAGCCCCCCCAGGTTAGTGGGTCTTGCCCGATCCCCGGCGGGGATCAAAATCAGAATAATCCCCACAATCCTCGCAGTGGGTTGCACTCTAGTGATAATCTGAGAGATGGCGCTTTGGAATGTAACAGTGACATAGAAGCCGCCAGATAAGCTGATCATACGGAATAGGCGCAAGCATGGTCACCACTGCAGAAAAAACAAACGTTGGTTATATCACTCAAATCATCGGTCCGGTTGTGGACGTCAAGTTCGCCAGTGGCGAGATGCCCAAAATCTATAATGCTCTAAAAATCCAAGGGACTAATCCCGCTGGGGCTGAGGTTGCTGTTACCTGTGAGGTGCAGCAACTCTTGGGCGACTCCCAGGTGCGAGCCGTAGCCATGAGCTCCACCGATGGCCTGATTCGCGGTATGGAAGTGGTCGATACCGGAGCCCCCATTAGTGTGCCCGTTGGTGCTTCTACCCTGGGGCGCATCTTTAACGTTCTGGGGGAACCGGTAGACGAGAAGGGTCCGGTCAATCTGGAGGCCACCTCACCCATTCACCGCGCCGCCCCTAAGCTGACGGAACTGGAAACTAAGCCAACGGTCTTTGAAACCGGCATTAAGGTGATTGACCTGCTCGCCCCCTATCGTCGCGGCGGTAAGGTGGGTCTGTTTGGTGGCGCCGGTGTGGGTAAAACCGTATTGATTCAAGAATTAATTAATAATATTGCCAAGGAACACGGTGGTGTGTCTGTGTTTGGCGGCGTGGGGGAACGGACCCGCGAAGGCAATGACCTTTACAACGAGTTTATCGAGTCCGGCGTCATTAACTCTGAGGACCTGGGCAAATCTAAGGTGGCCCTGGTCTACGGTCAAATGAATGAACCCCCCGGTGCCCGCATGCGAGTCGGGCTGTCAGCCCTGACCATGGCGGAGTATTTCCGTGATGTAAATAAGCAGGACGTCCTACTGTTTATTGATAATATCTTCCGGTTTGTGCAGGCGGGCTCCGAGGTGTCGGCCCTTCTCGGTCGGATGCCCTCGGCGGTGGGTTACCAGCCCACCCTGGGTACCGAAGTCGGCGACCTACAGGAGCGCATCACCTCCACCCATGAGGGATCAATCACCTCGATTCAAGCGGTGTACGTGCCAGCGGACGACCTTACTGACCCGGCTCCCGCCGCCACCTTCGCCCACCTGGATGCCACCACCGTGCTGTCCCGGGGTCTGGCTTCCAAGGGAATCTATCCTGCCGTTGACCCCCTCGACTCCGCCTCCACCATGTTGCAGCCCAGCGTGGTTGGAGAGGAGCACTATAAGACGGCCCGTTCCGTACAATCCATCCTGCAGCGCTACAAGGAACTGCAAGATATTATCGCCATTCTCGGCCTGGATGAACTGTCTGAGGACGATCGCCTGGTGGTGGCGCGGGCCCGTAAGATTGAACGGTTCCTCTCCCAGCCCTTCTTTGTGGCGGAGGTCTTCACCGGTATGTCGGGTAAGTACGTCAGTCTGGAGGACAGCATTAAGGGCTTCAACATGATTTTGTCCGGTAAGTTGGATGCTATTCCAGAACAGTGCTTCTACCTGAAGGGGGGGATCGAAGAGGTGCTGGAGGCGGCTGAGAAACTGAAGTCAGCCAGCTAATCTCCCGACGACGAGGCCAGCCGGGTTACCCTCCAGGTTTGGCCTCCTCTACCTGCTGCGTTAGTTAACTTATTGAATTTTTCCTATGGCCTTAACGGTTCGCGTGATTGCCCCGGACAAAACCGTCTGGGATGCCGAAGCTGAGGAGGTCGTCCTCCCTAGCACCACCGGTCAACTGGGTATTTTGGCCGGTCACGCTCCCCTGCTGACCGCCCTAGACATTGGCGTAATGCGGGTTAGGGCAGATAAAACCTGGTACCCCATTGCCCTGATGGGGGGGTTTGCCGAGGTGGAACGAAACGAAGTGATCATTTTAGTGAATGGTGCCGAGCGGGGTGAGACTATTGATCAGGGTACTGCCCGCACCGCCTACAACGAGGCCGAACAGCGCCTGAACCAGGTCAACCCTGAGGATAAACAGGCTTTGATTCAGGCTACCCAAGCGATGAAGCGAGCTCGGGCTAAGCTACAGGCCGCTGAGGCGGTAAAGTAACCCGTCTATAAGCAATAACCCCATGGTCAACCTGACCATGGGGTTATTGCTTAGGTTCATCCCGGTTTTAGCACTAGCCCTCTCATGCTTGCCAACATGTAAAAGGTCAGGTTTCAAGGCTCTGGCTGGCCATGGGAGAGCCCTCTAGGCTAGGAGGATCACGAGCTACCGCTAAAGGTGATCTCTGGGAAGCGCGATTGGGCTTCATTTAAGGATTTTCCCTTACCCTCTTCCTGCCAGTAATTGATGATTTCGGTGGCCTGATTGAGGATTTCTACCTGCTCTTCTTCCTCAATCCAGGACTTACTCTCTAATTCGGTTTTCATTTCCTCCCAGGCATCGTTGCGGGGCCAGAAAAAGTAGGAGGTGAGGGGGCTGGTGCCCTTACCTACCACCTGATCCACCGCCAGGGCCACATCGTTTTCTAACCAGAGTACCTTTAAGACAAATCTGGACAACTAGACCTCCGGGGAACTTCTCAAAATACTACAGTTTACAATCATATCATTTCACCCCCATAGGACGATGAGGCTAATGGTTTCTTCCCTGGCAATGCTGGTTTTTGATATTGACGGTGTGCTGCGGGATGTCAGTAACTCCTACCGACGGGCACTGGCGGATACGGTGGAGCAGTTCACCGACGGCGGTTATCGCCCTTCACCGGAGGAGATCGACAGCCTCAAGGCAGAGGGGCGATGGAATAACGACTGGGAAGGGTCCCAGGAGTTGATCTATCGATACTTTGAAACCTGCGGGCGAGATCGCGCCGATCTGAGCCTGGACTACGAGGCGATCGTGGCCTTTTTCCAGAGTCGCTATCGAGGCAGTAACCAGAGCCACCCCGATGGCTGGGATGGCTACATCACCCAGGAGCCCCTCTTGGTGAGTCCGACCTACTTTGACCAGCTCAGTGCCAGTCAGGTGCCCTGGGGCTTTTTCAGCGGTGCCACCCGCGGATCGGCCCGCTACGTTTTGGAGCGTCGTCTGGGGCTACGGGACCCAGTGCTGGTGGCGATGGAGGATGGACCGGGGAAGCCCGACCCCACCGGCCTGTTTGAGGTGGTGCAGGTGCTCACCCAGCGGCATCAGCTCTCCCCCGATCTACCGGTGCTCTACGCCGGGGACACGGTGGCGGATATGCAAACCCTGGTGGAGGCCCGGAGTCAAAACCCAGAGCGGACCTGGATCGGCGTGGGGGTCCTACCACCCCACGTGGTGGCCAAGGAAGGGGAGTATCGCCGAGACTATGATCAGTGCCTGCGGGCCGCGGGGGCTGAGGTGGTGGTGCCCGCCATTACCTCCCTGACAGCCGCCGCCATTCGGCCCCTGCTGGCCTAGTTTACCGACAGGGCTGCGGCTGGGGCCTTAGCACTGAGTTGGGCCAGTACGGCGTTGATGTTGGCCTTGGCATCGCCAAAGAACATCAGGGTATTATCTCGGTAGAATAGTGGGTTCTCCACCCCGGCATAGCCTGCCGATAGGCTACGTTTCACCACTACCACCGTATCCGACTTCCACACCTCCATGACGGGCATGCCGGCGATTGCACTGCCGGGATCCTCTTGAGCGCTGGGGTTAACCGTATCATTGGCGCCAATCACCAGTACCACATCCACGCTGGGGAAGTCATCGTTAATCTCCTCCATCTCCAGCACAATGTCGTAGGGTACATTGGCCTCCGCCAGCAGCACATTCATATGGCCAGGCATACGGCCCGCCACCGGATGAATGCCAAAGCGCACCTGCTTACCCTGGGCCCGCAATAGGCGCGTAATTTCCGCCACGGCGTGCTGGGCCTGGGCCACCGCCATGCCGTAGCCCGGGACGATTACCACATTCTGGGCATTGTGCAGGCGGTCCACCACCTCGGTGACATTGGTGGCGGTGGCCTCAGTGGTCGGGTTGGTTGTCTGGGAACTGCGGCTAGTTCCTTCCCCAAAACCCCCCAGCAGCACATTCAGGAAGGACCGGTTCATACCCTTGCACATGATATAGCTGAGGATAGCGCCGCTACTGCCCACCAGGGCGCCGGTGATGATTAACAGGTCGTTGTTGAGCATAAAACCCGCCGCCGCCGAGGCCAGCCCTGAAGAGCTATTCAGCAGGGAAATCACCACCGCCATGTCGGCTCCGCCGATGGCTAGCACAATCACCACACCAAACACACCGGAGATCAGGGTAAGGGCCCCCAGCAGCCATAAACCGCTGGTATCGCTGGCGGTCATAAAGGGCCAGGCCAGCACCCCCATGGCCACCAGCATGGCGATGGTAAAGAAGTGGCGAGCTGGCAGCAGCACCGCCCGGCTGGGGAGCAGGGCCTGAAGCTTACCCACCGCCACCAGGGAACCGGTGAAGGTGACCATGCCAATGAAGACCCCGATGTAGATCTCCACCCGGTGGATGGTCTCCTCCATACCGATGATGGCGCTGCTAGGTTGCAGGTACTCGGCAAACCCCACCAGCACCGCCGCCAATCCCACAAAGCTATTCAACAGGGCCACCATTTCCGGCATGGCGGTCATCGCCACCCGGGAGGCGGCCACCACCCCCACCAGCACTCCCAGGCCGATGGAGCCCAGCTGAATGGGGTAGCCCTGGCTAATCAGGGCGGTAGCTAGAAAGGCCACTGCCATGCCCAGCACCCCCAGCAGGTTACCCCGCTTAGCGGTGTCCTGGCTGGCTAGACCACTGAGGCTGAGGATAAAGAGCACACTGGCGGCAATGTAGGCGGTGCTAACAAAGGTATTGGTCATAACAGGGGGGAATGAAGGGCAAAGGAGAGGGGCGCTAGGACCAGAACTTAGCGGTGGAACATGTTGAGCATGCGTTGGGAGACCATGAACCCACCGGCGATGTTAACGGTGCCGAGGAAGAGGGCCAGGGCTCCCAGCACGGTCATGGGGGCGGTGATGTCGTTGGAGATCTGGAGCATACCGCCAATGATAATGATGCCGCTAATGGCATTGGTGACGCTCATCAAGGGGGTGTGGAGGGCCGGGGTAACATCCCAGATTACCTTCCAGCCCAGGAAGCTGGCCAGAACAAAGACGGTGAAGTGGGTGAGGAAGGACTCGGGGGCCCAAAGGCCGATGGCCACAAAGATTAACCCGATCGCCGCCAGCCAGAATACCTGGGGACCCAGGCGGCCCGTCGGCGGAGGATCAGCGGTGATGCCGGCGGTGGCAGTGGCCGAGCTACCGGGGGCGATCGCCGGCGGCGGAGCGGGCCAGATCACCTCCCCCTGGTGAATCACCGTGGTGGCCCGGATCACCTCATCCTCCAGGTTAATGGCAAAACCCTCGCCCCCCCCCAGATCGGCAAGTAGGTGATAAAGGTTATTGCCGTAGAGCTGGCTGGCCTGGGCCGCCATGCGGCTGGGTAAATCGGTGAGACCAATCAGGGTAACCCCCTGGTGGGTGACGATCTGTCCTGGCTGGGTGAGTTCGCAGTTGCCCCCCTGTTCTGCCGCCAGATCCACAATCACCGAGCCGGGCTGCATACTTTCCACCATCTCCCGGGTAATCAGGGTGGGGGCTGGCTTGCCCGGAATCAGGGCGGTGGTGATGATAATGTCCACCTCCCGGGCCTGTTGGGCAAACAGGGCCATCTCCGCCGCGATGAAGGCGGGGCTCATCACCTTGGCATAGCCCCCTTCACCACTGCCATCCTCCTCAAGGGTAATCTCAAGGAATTCGGCCCCCATGCTCTGCACCTGCTCTTTCACCACCGGTCGGGTGTCGAAGGCCTTGACGATCGCCCCCAAACTGCGGGCCGTACCGATCGCCGCCAGGCCCGCCACCCCGGCCCCAATCACCAGCACCCGGGCTGGGGGCATTTTGCCAGCGGCGGTAATTTGGCCGGTAAAGCAGCGGCCAAACTGGTTAGCCGCCTCGATCACCGCCCGATAGCCAGCAATATTAGCCATGGAGCTGAGGGCATCCAGCTTTTGGGCCCGGGTTAACCGGGGCACCGCATCCATGGCCAGCACCGTACCCCCCTGGTGGGCTAACTGCTGAAGCAAATCAGAGTTTTGGGCCGGCCAGATAAAGCTGATCAGGGTTTGACCGGGGCGCAGTAGATCGGATTCCGAGCAGTTGAGCTGAGGATGCCACTGGGGGGCCCGCACCTTCAGAACAATGTCGGATCGATCCCAGAGGGGCTGGGGGCCGGCCACAATTTCAGCCCCCACGGCTTCGTAGGCGCTATCACTGAAACTGGCCGCCGCCCCCGCCTGGGTTTCCACCAGGACGTGGAAACCTAGCTTTTGTAGCTTTTTGATAGTGTCTGGGGTGGCGGCCACCCGCTGTTCACCGCTAAACACCTCCCGAGCCACGCCTAGGGTTAGCTCCCGGGGCGCCGCCTCCGGAGCTGGGGTAGTGGGTTTCTCGACGGGGATGGCAAGGGTCATGGTGGTTAGGGTTACAACACTAAAATCATTCCGGATAATAGCCCCGAACCTGGCCAGACACTAAATATCTTCAGCAAGGTTTTATGGGCGGTCCATTCCCCTTTCCCTAACTGGTGCAGCTGGATACACAGAAACTCTATTGAGGCTGAAAATGTTCCATTTGGCCCCCCGACCCCCACCTCGGGCAGCGGCCCGGAGGGCATATTTTGGGGGGAGTTAGAGGTGTCGAGGATCTAATGGGGTAAGGCTATGATTTAAGTACTTATTTGTTAATGATCGGGAGCCAGTCCTTGACCAAACTACCGCCCCTCCCCCTCTCGGTGAAACTGGCTTATGGTGTAGGGGAGTTAGCTGCCGCCATACCCGCCAGCCTATCGGCCTTTTTCGTACTGTATTTTTTCACCACGGTGGCGAACCTGAGCCCGGCCCTGGCCGGTGGGGTGATTTTAATTGGCCGGGTTTGGGATGCCATTAACGACCCGGTGATCGGGGGCCTCAGCGATCGCACCACCTCCCGCCTGGGGCGCCGTTATCCCTGGATGCTGGGGGGGATGGTACCGATGGCGCTGTGCGCCCTACTGCTGTGGGTTGTTCCCCCCCTGGCCAGTGAATGGGGGCGCTTTACCTACTACGCAGTTCTGTCTTTCTTTGCCTTTCTGGCCTTTACCGCCGTTCAACTGCCCTACACCGCTCTGGCGGCGGAGCTGTCGGAGGACTACGATGAACGTACCAACCTGATCAGCGCCAAGGCCGGGTTTAGTATTGGCGGCGGTATTTTGGCCCTGGTTATGGCCCAGGTAGTATTTGCGGCGATCGCTAATCCGCGCCAGCAGTACCTAGTTCTGGGGGTCTGTTCCGCTAGCTTCGCCGTGATCATGGTGAGCCTGTGTGTGGTCGGCACCTACCGCCGTTACTGGCAGGTAGAGTCCCGACGGGTGAAGCAGCCTCTGCCCCCCTACTCTCTCTGGCGAGACCTGCGCAGCGTCTTTCGGAACTATGCCTTTCGTCAGGTGCTGGGGCTCTACCTCTGCGCCTGGATGGCGGTGCAGGTGACGGCGGCGATGCTGCCCTACTTTGTGGGTACATGGATGGGGCTGCCGGAGGCCCACTTTGCCCAGATGGCCCTGGCGGTGCAGGGTACGGCGATCGCCATGCTGTTCTTCTGGCAGCGGCTGGCTCGCTACAGCGATAAACGTACGGTGTTTCTGCTAGGGGCGCCCCTGGCCCTGATCGCCCTGCTGGGGCTAGTCCTGGTGCAACCGGGCCAGGTCGGTTGGATGTACGGGCTGGGAGTACTGGCTGGGGTCGGTATTGCCACCCTCTACATGATGCCCTTCGCCATGCTGCCGGATGTGGTGGATCTAGATCAGCTACAGACGGGGCTACGGCGGGAAGGTCTTTACTTTAGCGCCCTGGTGTTCTTGCAAAAATTAGGGTTGGCCCTGGCCCTGTTTACCTCTGGCCAGGTCCTCAACTGGGCTGGGTTTGAGGCCCAGGTTAGTGAGCAACCCAGCAGCGCCCTCTGGGCGATTCGTCTGCTGATTGGCCCCCTACCCGCTCTGCTGTTACTGGTCAGTCTCTGGTTTGCCTACCGCTACCCGATTAGCCGCGATCGCCATCGGCAAATTCTAGTCACTCTGGCCCAACGGGCCCAGGGACCCCTACCGTCGGCCCTGGGATGGGATTTTCAAGGCTTCGAACCAGATCGTACTGACCCCACCGGCGGCGATCGCCAGGGCTAAGTCCCGGGGGTCCAGGGTGGAAAACCGGAATAGGGACTGGAGCAGGGGTTGGTAGAGAATTAGGGCCAGCAACACCACCCCCAGGGCTAAGACCCACCAAAGGGCGGGGTTAGGGGTTCTCAGGGTGCTCCAGGCGGAGCGGGACCAGGACCGGTTAGTCAGAATCAAACTTAAGTTGGCAATAATCAGGACCGTAAAAGCTAAGGTACGGGCGTCAAACTCCCCACTACCCCGGTAGTAGGCCAGGGCAAAGACCCCCACCAGGGCCACCAGCACACTCAACCCCTGGAGTAGGGTGAACTGTAGGGTGCGGCGGCTAAACAGGGGTTCCCGGGGAGGGCGGGGGGGCCGATTCATGACGTCAGCCTCCGCCGGCTCCGCTTCGAAGACGATGGTGCAGGCGGGGTCGATTAACAGATGCAGAAAGGCAATGTGGATAGGCATCAGTACCAGGGGCCATTGAAAAATCACCGGGATTAGGGAAATGCCGGCAATGGGAATATGGACCGCTAGGGTATAGGCCATGCCTTTCTTGAGGTTGTCAAAAATCCGCCGTCCTAGCTTTACCGAGGCCACAATGGCGGAAAAGTCATCGTCCAGTAACACCAGGTCCGCCGCCTCCCGGGCCACATCCGTACCCCGATCGCCCATGGCAATGCCGATGTGGGCGGCCTTAAGGGCGGGGGCATCGTTAACCCCGTCCCCGGTCATGGCCACGATCTCCCCCCGTTGTTTCAGGGCATTGACAATCTGGAGTTTTTGCTCCGGCGCCACCCGGGCGAAAATATTCACCTCGGCGATCCGCCCCTGGAGCTGGGTGGGGGTTAGTTGCTGTAGCTCCGGGCCGGTGAGAATGTCCGCCGTTGGGGAGAGGCCAATTTGTTCGGCGATGGTGCGGGCGGTGGCGGGGTAGTCTCCGGTAATCATAATTACCCGAATACCGGCGCGGTAGCATTCAGCGATGGCGGGGGCCACCGTCGGCCGCACCGGGTCGGCTAAGCCCACCAGCCCCAGAAACTCAAAGTCAAAGTCGTGCTGGTCATCGGGTAACGGGTCAGAGGGCTCCAGCACTCGGGCGTGGGTACGGGGCTTACCGGCCGCCTGTCGCCCCTGGGCCACCCCCAACACCCGTAACCCCGCTACCGCCATGGTCTGGACCTCCAGGGCCAGTTGCGATCGCCGATCATTGTCGAAGTGGCACAGATCGGCGATCGCCTCCGGTGCTCCCTTGGCGGCCACGGTTAGGTCTCCCTGGGGGGACTGCCAGACACAGGACATGGCCAGCAGTTCCGGGGACAGGGGGTACTCCTGGCAGATCTGCCAGTCCCCATGGAGATGTTCGGTGGTGGCCAGGTAGTCCTGCCCCACCTGCTGCAGAGCCTTTTCCATCGGGTCAAAGGGGTCGCGGCGGCTGGCCAGAATGCCAAACTCCACCAATCGGTGCCAGGCCTCGGGGAGGGGGGCCTGGGCATGGCGACCCACGTCGTAGAGTAGGGGTTGGGGTTGACCGTATTCATCCCGGTCCACAAATAACTGCTGCACCGCCATGCGATTAAAGGTGAGGGTACCGGTTTTATCCACACACAGCACGGTGGCGGCCCCCAGGGTTTCCACCACGGGGGCCCGGCGGGTCAGCACCCGCTGCTGGGAAAACCGCCAGGCCCCCAGAGCCAGGAAAATAGTAAACACCACCGGAATTTCATTGGGTAAAATCGCCATGGCCAGGGCCAAACCGGCCAGGACCCCATTCAACCAGTCCCCTCGGCTGAGACCGTAGATCAACACCACGGCGATACAGATGGCGATAGCAATGGCGGTGAGGCGTTTCACCACCTGTCGGGTCTCCCGCTGCAGGCGGGTCTCCTCCGGCACCAGGGTCTGTAGCGCCTTACCGATTTTCCCCATTTCCGTCTGGGGGCCGGTGGCGATCACCTCGGCAATGCCCTGGCCCTGTACCACCAGGGTGCCAGAGAAAACCGCGGGCAGATCGTCTCCCCCAGGGCCAGGCAGGGGGACCTCCCTGCCCACCGCAGGCCGCTTCCGCACCGGTACCGATTCCCCCGTCAGCAAGGATTCATCCACCGTCAGGTGGCTAGACCAGCGCAACAGCCCATCGGCGGGCACCCGATCGCCCTCCGCCAGCACCACCAGATCCCCCCGCACCACCTCTCGACCGGCAATCCGCTGGCGCTCCCCATCCCGAATCACCAGGGCCCGAGGGCTGGACAAATCCCGGAGGGCCTCCAGGGATTTTTCGGTTTTTTGTTCTTGGTAGAGGTTGATGGCCACGATAAACAGCACAAAGCCCATCAAAATCAGGGCTTCCTGGGCATCCCCCAGCATCCAGTAGATCAGACCGCAGGCCACCAGCAGTAGAAAGATGGGCTCCTGGAGGATTTCCAGGGCAATGGTCCAGAAGGTGCGGCGATCCCCGGAGGGCAACTCATTGTGCCCCCCCTGTCGCAGCCTGGCGGCGGCTTCGAGGCAGGATAGCCCCACCCAGCTTCTAGGATCTACTACAGACATAGAACGGCATCCTAAAGATTAAGGGATAGGGGAGGGACTGGCTCCAGGGAAAACCCCCGTAGGGATCAGGAACCGTGGTGATTGCCTTCCATGGGTCGGGCCATGGAACCTTCAAAGATTTCTACAAGCAAAAAGTCCTGGCTGACTGGCGAGACGCTTTTCCCAATTTGGTCAGCTAAAAACGGTTCGTAGAGCTGACATCCTCGAGCTTGATGGCCTTAGTGAGCTTTCTTAATACCCGTTGCTTGGGTGAGATCACCAATCGCTATTTACATTAGCCAGAACATACTAGCAGCCGAAAGACAAAAGTAAAACCTATGACTTCGATTTGATATTGCATTGCAAATTCCTAATGTCTAGACGAAATAAACCGAATTTCCTGGGATAGAATCTAGCAAATAGACATTCAGCCATAAATAGGCTTGAGTCTATGGATGATGGGGTGGAATCGTGATCATCTTGAGGTTGTACTCAGGGATTCACCATCCTTGAGCAGCCCGTCCACAGGTATGGGCCTACCACCTCTGTGGTCAGGGTGAACCCTTCACCCTTGCTTTCTCTGGATCTTTAAAACCATTTAACACACTAGTTGCACCCCGTTTAAGCGGGGTGAAAGGAGTCAATGTGGATTTTGTATCCTTGTTTTTGTTGGACCTGGTTAAGCAGTTACAATCCCCAACCCTGGGCTTTCTGATTGGGGGGATGGTGATTGCGGCCCTCGGCAGCCAGTTGGTGATTCCAGAGGCGATCTGTCAGATCATCGTCTTTATGTTGCTGACTAAAATTGGCCTAACCGGAGGAATTGCCATCCGCACTTCTAACCTGACGGAGATGATTTTACCGGCAGCCTTTGCCGTCATAGTAGGGATTCTGGTTGTCTTTATCGCCCGCTTTACCTTAGCCAGACTGCCGAAGGTTAAAACCGTAGATGCGATCGCCACCGGGGGTCTGTTTGGGGCGGTAAGTGGTTCTACCATGGCCGCCGCCCTGACCCTACTGGAGGAGCAACAAATCCCCTACGAGGCCTGGGCCGGGGCTCTCTATCCCTTTATGGATATCCCCGCCCTGGTGACGGCGATCGTGGTGGCCAACATTTATCTCAATAAAAAGCGTAGGGCGACAGTCCAATCTAGTCTAGAGGGCACCCTCAGTCGGCAGCCGGTGGCCGCGGGGGATTTTTCCGATCCGCAGGATTATCCCAGCACTCGGCAGGAGTACCGGGGTAGGCAGCAGGCCCCTGGGGGTAATCGGGTCAAGATCTGGCCCATCATCCAGGAAAGTCTGCAGGGCCCAGCCCTGTCGGCCATGTTGCTCGGCCTCGCTCTGGGTATCTTCACCCGACCCGAAAGTGTCTATGAAAATTTCTACAATCCCCTATTTCGGGGTCTGCTTTCAGTGTTGATGGTGGTGATGGGGATGGAGGCCTGGTCAAGGGTGGGTGAACTGCGTAAGGTGGCCCAGTGGTACGTTGTCTACAGCGTGGTGGCCCCCTTTGTGCATGGGCTGATTGCCTTTGGCCTGGGTATGATTGCCCATTACACCATGGGGTTCAGCATGGGCGGTGTCGTGGTCCTGGCGGTAATCGCCTCCTCCAGCTCAGACATTTCCGGCCCACCCACCCTGCGAGCCGGTATCCCGTCGGCCAATCCCTCCGCCTACATCGGTGCTTCCACCGCCGTCGGTACCCCCGTGGCGATCGGCCTGTGTATACCGTTCTTCATCGGGCTGGCCCAGGCGATTGGTGGGTAATGCCAACTCACCGATCCACCCTGTTCTAGTTCTAGGTTCCAGTTCTAGGGGTTTTGACTAACGTTATACACCACATATCCAGAGGTAACCAACATGGCTAAGCCAGCTAAGAAACTCGTTGTTGTCACCGAAAAGGTTTTGATGAAAAAGGTCGCCCATATCATCGAAGCCTGTGGGGCCACCGGTTATACGGTGTTAGATACCGGCGGCAAAGGTAGTCGCAACGTTCGCTCGTCGGGGCAATTTAGTGTCTCTGACACCGAAGCCAATGTCAAGTTCGAAGTGATTACCGACAGTCGGGATCTGGCGGAGAAGATTGCGGATGAAATTGCCCTCTCGTTCTTTAACGATTATGCCGGTATTGCCTACATCTGTGACGCAGAGGTTCTGTACGGACAGAGTTTCTGTGGGCCAGAGGGCTGTTAAAGCCCAGGGTATATCACTGCCAAAGGCCTGACCGTGGGGCCATCCGGCGATCTCGGTCAGCTTTGGCTAACCTCCCGGTCAAGACACTCTCTACTCACAGGTGAATGACTAACCGGTGTTTACCAGGTGGCGGGCAAACCCTCGCCACTGTTTTCTCTTTTTCCCTTTCTATTCGATCACCATGGAGTCAATACCATGAATAGGTCTGACTGGTCAAAACCACAAACCACAATCGACAGCACCCAGACTGGGTGGTTAGTGCAGGTTTATAATGGCGATCGCCGTCTACTCTGCATGCTCGAACCCTCCCACGCTTGGACTTTTCTATTGGGCTGTGGACTCGGTCTTCTGGTGGCGGTGGGGTGGTCTAACCTCGTCGGTGACGGTTCATCCACGGCCTACGGGCCATCCACCCCTACCCCTGATACCCCCGAGGCATGGCTTGAGTAGCTCCGCCATGGCCATCCTAGTTCTCGCTGGCATCAGGTATGACTATACTGCTGGCCAGGTCATCTGTGGCCATTGCTGCAGCCTGACCTCCCGTAGCCTCTACCTGCAGCACCGGCGGCCCCAAAGCTAACAGGGCCAGGTTAAGGATTAGTTGGGATACTCGGAGGGATCGAACTCAAAGCAATGGCGCCCCTGGGGATGGTCCTGAAGTTGCTGCGGATCCCCTGAGTTCAGGGGTTTGAGCCGGTAGTCACGGCTATCGGTGTCAAAGGTGGCGCAGAGCTGGTACCGGCGATCGCCCAGCCGTTGGTACTCGTAGGGCAGCTCTGTGAGGGGATCCTGAAGGCGATCGCGGGTTGACAATGTCTGTGGCAGTCGATATTGCTCGGGTTGATCCAGGTAATCCTGGTGTAGGCCCTGGGCAATGGTGGTCAGATCCTGTAAACGTTGCTGGTCCGCCAAAATCGCTCGTTGGCGTCCAGGGGTGCCCAACACCCAAAATCCTGCCACCACTGCCGCTCCGACGGCGGTGGTGGCCACCAGGGCAAAAACTCGGTTAAAGGAAAGATGGGTCATGGATTTACCCGACGAATTTTAGCCCCTGGCCCCTGGCTGACCCAATGGCTGTAATACCATAGCACCCCACCATCGATCACCAAAATCACCAGGATTTTGAGCCAAAGCCGCAGACTGACCTCCCCTCGCAGCAGGGAGGTGAGCAGGGCAATCAGGGTACCCAGGGCGATCAGGGCTGCCACCCAGAGGGTGAGATAGGTGAGCCACTTACGTACCCCAGAAAAGTACTTCTCCCGATTCGAGGCCAGATCCCGATTCAGTTGACGCATCAGCACCAGGTAGACCGGGTAGGCCACCAATAACC
>JAYKIM010000030.1:0-8330 GCA_035286245.1 Cyanobacteriota bacterium
GGCGAGCGATCCTAGGGATGGATGGCATCACCCTAAGAATTATTTACCTGGGAGATGTTTTTCAAAACGTTACCTGGTATTGAAAAAAAGCTTTGCTAGAGCGCCATTTCTTGAGACACTGTTAGAAGCATGCTATAGCTTTAGCCATGGGTAACATGGTGGAGACTAGTCCGGACGGCTAACCTAACTCGGCCTTTGATCGAAACCGGGAACCGCTCTGACCAAAGCTGTAGGTGTAGCCGCCCAAGTGTCGGGTACTCGACATCATTCGGTCGCCATCTGTTATAGCCGTAGCCACCCGCAAGGGGGCGGAGGCGCGCCAGAAAGCGTACCCAGTCTTGGCTTTGATCGATAGGTCCTGTCCTAAGCGTTGTGGCCAAAGCTATACTTGGCCCGACTATGCACCCAGGGCACCCATGGGCCAGCCCCCCCCCGAAATAATAGGAAAGAGTCGCTACATGGAATTTTCAATCGCAGCATTGTTAGCGAGCTTCGCTAAGGACAAAACCCTCACCCTCAAAAATTTAGAAAAGAAACTGCACTGTACCAGTGATGCGGCCCAGCGGGAATTGCAAATCGCTGTGGACGCGCTGGAGCGCCTGGGGGTGCTGGTGAAGGACCGGGGTAAATATCGCCGTCAGTTGGCGGAAAATGTGGTGGAAGGAAAATTACGTTGCTCTAGCAAAGGCTTTTGCTTTGCTATCCAAGACCAGGAGGGCACCGAGGATATCTACGTACGGGAGAACCACCTGAGTACCGCCTGGAACGGCGATCGGGTGCTGGTGAAGGTAACCAAGGAGGGGGTTGGTCGACGTAGTCCCGAAGGGGAAGTGCAGTTGATTTTAGAGCGCGCCAACGCCTCCCTCCTGGCCCGGGTAAAACGACAGGAGGGGGAGTATCGAGCCGTACCCCTGGACGATCGCCTCCTGTTTGAGTTGCAGCTCATGGTTAACGACATTGATCTGGAGACGGCGGTTGATCAATTGGCCCATGTGGAAATTGTCCGCTATCCCCTTGGTCAAAACCCACCCCAGGGACGGGTGGCCCAGGTGTTAGGCAGTGATGCAGAGACCGCCTCAGATATCGATATTGTCTACTGCAAACACGATCTGCCCCGAACCTTTTCAGGGGCGGTGCTAGCGGCGGCGGCGGAGTTGCCACCGCGCATCCGCAAAACGGACCTGAAGGGTCGGTTGGATCTCCGGCAAAGCCTGACCATAGCGATTACCGGGCCCCAATCCCAGGTGGTGGACGATGCCCTCACCCTGGAGAAGGATCAGGCCGATCGCTGGCGCCTGGGTATCCATATTGTCGACATCGCCCAGTACGTTACCGCCCATGGGGCGATCGACCATGAAGCCGCTAGGCGCGGCAGTGCGGTTTACCTGGGAAGTGAGGTAGTGCCTCTCCTCCCAACCGGTCTGATCGACGGGCTGGGTTGCCTCAGTGTCGGGAAGGAACGGTTAGTCCTCTCGGTGCTGGTCACCCTGGATGACCGCGGTAAGGTGTTGGAGTACGAGGTGCAGCCAGCGGTGATTAGCCTCGACTATCAAATCACCTACGCTGAAGCCCATGGGGTTCTAGAACGGGACAATCAGGAGGTTTTGGAATCCCTTGGCATTGACGCCAAGGCGATGAAAACCTGGGAACCCATTTTTGATCTGGTGGATAACCTCCTCTACCTGAGTCAGGCGATCAAGCGCCAACGCCTGCAGCGGGGCTCCTTTGAGCTCAACCTGCCGGAATACGACTTTCCCGTTGACGCCCAGGAACCCCTAGCCCATTACCGATCGCCCAAGTTTCAATACGATGATGAGGGCCTGCTGGGGGTGATGGTGGTATCCAAGGGTGGGTTATCCCGGGCGATCGTCAGCGAGTGTATGGTGCTCGCCAATCAGCTGGTGGCCCAACACCTCAAGGCCCTCGGGGTACCGGCCCTCTACCGGCTACATCGGGCCCCCGAACTCACCGAGGTACAGGAGCTGATCAAGCTCGTGGAAAACATGGGGTTATCCCTGGGTCTGGCCAATCCAGAGGCGGTGGAACCCCTCGATTATCAAAACTTTGTACAGCAGTTTGCCAGCTCAGAGCAGGAGAAAATCCTCACCTACCTACTGTTGGAAACCATTCAACCCGCCTTCTACGGGACCCACCCCGGCCTGCACTTTGGGTTGGCCCTGGGTGAAGCCTACACCCATTTCACCTCGCCATCCCAGCGTTACGCTGACCTGGTTATTCAGCGGATTTTGCACGCCATCTTCGAGACGGGTCGTGATCGGCGCACCACCCGGTCTAAGGAGGTGGTCAATCTGCGCCATAGTTCCTGCCATGGCCAGGTGGGCTGGAATATTCTACCGCCAGAGATTCAACACGAACTGGAGGACGACCTGGGGCGACTGGCTATTCACCTGACCGAGCGGGAGCGGCTAGCCCAGGAGGCGGAGTCGGATCTGGAAGGGCTGAAAAAGGCCGAATTTATGCGGGCCCACACTGGGGAGGTTTTCCACGGCCTGATTACCGGGGTGCAATCCTACGGGTTCTTTGTGGAAATTGAAGACCTGCTGGTGGAGGGGCTGGTGCACGTCAGTTCCCTTAAGGATGACTGGTACGAATACAGAGCCCGCCAGCAAAAGCTGGTGGGTCGCAAAAACCTGCAGCAGTATTGCCTTGGGGATCAGGTGGATGTCCAGGTGAAAAGTGTTGACTACTACCGCCAGCAGATTGATCTGGTGGCGGTGGGGGGCGGTAGCCGGTTATCCGAGGATGAGGCCCAGGTTGATGGAGAAGAACTGCCTGAGGATCTAGACCAGGATGATGCCCCCCTAGCCAGGGTAGGGGATGGGGACGAGTAGGTTGAGGGGCTAGCCCCCGATCACCCCTGTCCTGGAGCCACCCTATGGCAGAATCAAACCATCCCCTGATTTTGGGGGTCACCGGAGCTTCGGGGCTAGTCTACGCGGTGCGGGCCCTGAAACACCTGCTCAGTGCCGGGTGGACTGTTGATTTGGTGGCCTCTAAGGCCACCCGCATGGTGTGGCAGGCGGAGTTGGGCTTGACCATGCCCCTTGCCCCCCCGGCCCAGAGCCAATTCTGGCGAGATCAAGCCGGTGTGGGTGAGGCTGGGAATCTGCGCTGTCACCCCTGGGGGGATGTGGGGGCCGCCATCGCCAGCGGATCCCGACCTACCGCCGGCATGGTGGTGATGCCCTGCAGCATGAGCACCGTGGGGCGCTTGGCGGCGGGCCTCAGCAGCGATCTATTGGAACGGGCCGCCGATGTTCAACTCAAGGAGGGACGGAGGCTGGTGATTGTCCCCCGGGAGACCCCCTTCAGCCTGATTCACCTGCGCAACCTGACCACCCTGGCGGAGGCCGGAGCCCGTATTGTGCCGGCAATTCCCGCCTGGTACCATCAGCCTGAAACCATTGAGGATTTGGTGGATTTTGTGGTGGCCCGGGCCCTCGATCAGGTGGGCATCGACTGTGTACCGCTGCGCCGATGGCAGGGCCATCTGCCCCCCTAGGCCGGTCCTGATTTCGCCTTCCACGCTAGGATAATCTCACCGATGAAAGAACTATCCCATGGCTACCCTCCGCCTTGTTGTAATCCTGCTGGCCCTAGGGGCCGTGCTCCTACTAACGGGGCAAAATCTCAGTCCCGCCCTACCCTTGGTCTTTCTGGGGCGGCAGGTTGTGGTCTTGCCCCTGGGGGTCTGGCTGGGGGGGGCGATCGCCCTGGGGTCCCTGACCACCCTGGTGATGACCCTGATCACCGGCGGTAGGCCCCGCCCCCCCCGCCGCCATCGCTATCCCTCCCCCCAGGCCTTCTATGAATCCTCTACCACCGGCTCTGGGGGGGATACCAGTCGGGCGGCGCGGGCGGCGGCGGTCAGCCCAGGTACCGTTGGTGGGGAGTGGCAATCCTGGACGAATCTTCGCTCCCCCGCCCAGTGGGATAACTGGGAGGCCCTCAGCCAGGCCCCTAAACCTGAGATCACCACCACCGCCCCCCCAGGCCGGTCTAATAGCTGGTTTGGCCGCCGTCCTGCCCCCACCAATGACCAGGTGGAAACCTCCCTGGAGGAATTGGCCAGGGACTGGGGCGATCTGGAGCGGCGCCGTTACCGTGCCCCCGGAGTCAGCCCCGTGGAGGATAGCCTGGAGGAAATTACCCAGGGTTGGGAGGATATCGAAGCCGCCTCTCCCTCCCTGGCCAGGCCGGGCCAAGGCGATCCGAATCAAAGTGGCTCGCGGTATTCCTACGGCTATGGCGATCGCCCCCCTGGGGGCCAGACCGATGCCATCTATGCCCCCCCGGATCGCCGCGACTACGGCACCCCAGGGGAAGAGGATGAGGACGGGGAGGACTGGTTTGACCCCGATCATCCTGACGACCTGGGCTCTGGCTCTACCCCGCCAGAGGAGGAGGGCGTGGTGGATGCCGATTACCGGGTCTTAATTCCACCGCCTCCCGCCCCGCCGCCGCCAAACTGGCAGACCGGTGATCAGCCCGGATAAACCTACGCCGCCTAATACTAGCCTTCTACTTTCTATGGTTTCAGCTCCCGCCTCCCTGACCCCCTTTGCCCAACAATTGGGGGCACCCCTGACTAAATTGCCGATTACAGTGCTGCAAATTAACCTGGGGCGGCGCTGTAATCTGGCTTGTCAGCACTGCCATGTGGAGGCGGGTCCCAACCGGAGGGAGGAACTGTCTGACGAAGTCTGCAACCAGCTGATGGCGGTGATTCAGCGCTTCCCCCAGTTACAAACCGTGGACCTGACCGGTGGCGCCCCCGAGATGAATTATGGCTTTCGTCCCCTGGTGGAAACCGCCCACCGGGCTGGTAAGCAGGTGATGGTGCGGACGAACCTGACGATTTTCTTTGAGCCGGGCTATGGCGACCTCCCGGACTACTTTGCTCGACATCAGTTACAGGTAATCGCCTCCCTGCCCTGTTACCTGGAGGATAACGTTGACCGCCAGCGCGGTGCCGGGACTTACAATGCTTCCATTCAGGCTTTGCAATGGCTCAACCGCCTGGGCTACGGTCATGATCCTCAACTACCGCTGGATTTAGTTTACAATCCTGCCCTACCCCAGGGGGAAGATTTCTCCCTCGCCCCTGACCAGGATGCCCTAACCCTTGACTACAGGCGCTATTTGCAGGAGCACTTTGGCATTGTCTTTAACCAGCTCTATACCCTAACCAATTTACCCATTGGTCGGATTCAACAACATCTGGAGCGCCGGCAACTTTATTGGCCCTACCTGAGCTTTCTAGCCCAGCACCATAACCCCGCCACCGTCCCCAAGCTGATGTGCCGTAGTCAGATTTCCGTTGACTACCGGGGTTATCTCTACGACTGTGACTTTAACCAGATGACGGGGGTTAAGGCTGTCGATGGCCACCAGCAACCCCTGACCCTAGGGGATCTGTTGGCGGCCAACAGCCTGGAACTGGTGTCCCTGGTGCAAACTCGCTCTTACTGCTATGGCTGCACGGCGGGTAGTGGTTCCAGCTGCGGGGGGGCTCTAGTTTAAGTTCACAGGTCAATCGCACCCCTAAAGTGGGGAGGAGGAGGGGCAATGGCAGCGCAGTTTAGCGTGGGCGATCGGGTCCGGTTAGTGGCTTTACCCAGCTACCTGAAAACCGCCGAGCCCATGCCCATGTTAAAACCGGCAACCGTTTTAGCGGTTGGGGATCAGGGGGTGGTTTTGAACCATCGACCCAGGGGCTATTGGGGGGTGCGGTTTGAGCCAGGGGCGTTTTTGATCGATGGTCAGTTGCTAGAAAAACTCACCGATCCCTAGCAGCTCTAGCTACCTGTACATGATATGACTGAGCCTAGGGATTGCACCGGCCTGCGGGTAACCCGGGTCCACTTTCCAGCCCTGTGTCACCTTACGCAGCTGGGGTTTCAGTTTGACCTCAGCCAGGCCCGCCAGGACCCCAGCTTTAAGTACGACAACGGCTACATCCTCCAGCGGGGGGACCGGGCGGTGGCCAGTGGTTGGATCAACAACGTCAGTTGCCAGGGGGATGGGGTGGACCTGGCGGTGGCGGCGGTGGGGATTGTCACCACCCACCCGACGGAGCGGGGACAGGGCTATGGATTACGGCTGATGGCCGAGCTGCTCGCCGGGGCCCAGCAGGAGGGCTATGACCTGTCCCTGGTGTTTCCCTGGCGGGAGGACTGGTATACCAGGGTGGGCTACACCGCCATCCATAGCCCCTATCGCCGTCTCGACCTGGACACCCTGCGCCAGATGGCCCCCCGCTTTCCTCATCCGGTTCGGGGCTTTCGGGCTGATCAGGATGGGGCGGCGGTGGCGGCGATCCATCGCGGCTTCAGTGGCCAGTACGTGGGCCCCCTAAAACGCGACTATGACAGCTGGCCCTGGGGGCTGGATCAAAAGGGATCGGTGCTGGTGGCGGAGGCGCAGGGGGAGGTGGTGGCCTACCTGGTGGGGCGGCCCCTGAATGCCAACCATGGCACTGGCCCCTACGGCCTTAAGGTGCGGGAGTTTGGCTGCCGGCCCGACCAGGAGGCAGGGCTGGATGCCCTGCTCTGCGCCCTGGTGCCCTGGCTAGCGGCGGCGGAGTTTACGGCCCTTTACCACGAGGATCTCTATCCTTCCAGCCTGCCAGCGGTGGCCAGCCCGCCGCCCTACCAAGACCTGGCTCTGCCCAGCGGTGAGCATTATCGGGCCGCTGACCAGGCCATGGTGCAGATGTATCGACTGCTAAACCTGCGATCGCTGCTCCGCAAACTTACCCCGGTCTGGAACCGCCGCCTTAACCGACCGGGCCAATGCTGGCAGGATATTTTCACCCTGGAAAACACCAGCGGGGCACCCCAAGGCCCCTACACAGTGCGCTTTGTCGCCTCAGGGGCGGAGATCACCCTGGGCCAGGCCGAGTTCCTTGCCCTCTTTGTACTGGCCGCCACCGACTGGTCCAGCCTCCACCCTACCGCCCTACCCAACTGCACCGATGCAGAGGCGGAGGCCATGGAGCGACTTTTTCCCCAAAGGCGGTTTGTTTACTGGGACACCGATTCTTTCTGAATCCCCCAGGTCAACTGGGATGGCCCCCGCCTGGGGTAACAGAGGCATACTTTAGGGACCCCAGCCCTAAAGTGAATCAAATGTGCAATCAAGATGCTGGGGATGATTTCTAGTATAGTGTTCTAGTACTCCGTAATGGGTGAATCACTGAACCGAGTTGGCTTAATCAATATGTTTATAAATAAGCATGTTTAATATTAAAAACCCATGGAAACTAGCTGTCTATTTGCCGCCCTGCATTATTTTCAATTTTTTAATTCTTCAGATTTTCTTCATTAAGAGGCAAGACTCCCCCTTTGATATTTTTTATTTTTATTACTGTCTTTTGCTTACCGGTTACTTCCTCACCAAGGGGCTAATCTTCATCGCCCTCTACCTGGGTCAGCGCCACCTCCCTCCCCTGGCCACCATTGCTGACGCAGACTGGCCCGGTTTGACGGTGATTGTGCCAGCCTACAACGAGCAGGAGGTGATTGGGGCCACCCTGAGCTCCCTACTGGCAGTAGACTACCCCAACCTGCGGATCATTGTGGTGGATGACGGCTCCAGCGATCGCACGAGAGAGATTGTCATGGCCCTGACGGATCCCCACATTACCTATGTGCGGCAGGAGAATCGGGGCAAAGCCCAAGCCCTCACCCAGGGGATTGCCCTGGTGGAAACTGACTATACCCTGATGGTAGACGCCGACTGCCTGTTCCCCCCCGATAGCTTCAAGCTCGCCCTTCGCTATCTGATCGGCCAGGGGGACGATGCAGTGGGGGGCGCCCTGACCGTCGCCAATCGGCGATCGCCCCTGGCCCACCTGCAACTGATCGAGTATGGCGAAGATACCCTGCTGTTTCGCCGCTTTCTTAGTCGCTTTCGTTGGCGCCGGGCCGATCGCACCCAGGATGTGATCCCCGGTGCCCTGGGCCTGTTTCGCACCACCGCCCTGAGATCGGTGGGGCCCCTCTGCGGCGAGGTGCTGGCGGAGGATGTGGAGCTCACCGCCGGCCTGGTGGAGCACCACTACCGCCTGGGTTTTTGTCCCTACCTGGTGGGGGCCACCATTGTTCCCGAGACCCTGGCCGCCCTCAACAAACAACGCAAACGCTGGGTACAGGGCTACCTGCAGGTGGTGATCCGCCAACTGGGGCGCTGGCGGCAGTTGCCCTTGCGATCGCGCTATCACCTGGCATTTTTACTCTATAAAATCATCTACTGGCCCCTCACCTTTGTCCTATCCTGGATTTACGTGGGCCGAGCCCTGCTGGTGC
>JAYKIM010000031.1:0-9549 GCA_035286245.1 Cyanobacteriota bacterium
GACCACATTAATTTCCTGGGTCTCGGCATTCAGGAAGACATAGAAGTCGTGATCGATCAAGACCAGCTGTTCCAGGGCCTCCGCCACACTCATGGGGGGCATGGCGAAGTACTTGGTGCGGACCACCTCCTCCGGGAGTTGGGGCTCACTAGAGCTCAGCACCTCCGTGACATCGGTGACCGGCACCTGGTTCAGAAAGGCTTCGGTGGTTTTGCCCAGGTTGCTATGCTTAGGATTGTGGCGTTTCTCCTTGAACTTGCGCAATTGTCGACTGATTTTATCGGCCACCAGGTCAATGCTGGCATAGAGGTTTTCGCTACTTTCTTCGGCCCGCACAATGGCCTTGTCTACGTAGAGGGTGACCTCCGCCGACTGCTTAGAACTAATCCGAGGGTTACGGGCCACCGATAGGTGCACGTCCACTTCGTTAGTCAGGCTTTGGAAATGATTGACTGCCTTTAAGATTTTTTGCTCTACGTAGTCACGAATGGCATCGGTAATCTCGATATTTCTGCCATGGATAACCAGCTTCATAAAGCGGACTCCTTGAAACGTCGGCCTATGACTTCACCCTAGCACCTTGTATCCTGCACAACAGCATCCGTTAAAATCCTTTGCAACCGTTGATAATTCTTGACTGCCCTGGACGGTAATTGGTGCTAGGCGATCCTCCAAACCGCCGCCGATCTTAGGTATAATTGATAACATCACCATGGCTTCTATTGATCCCGGCCCTGAAGTTGCGTCCCAGGCTATTTGTGAAGTTTACGAACTGGGCTTCGTCCCCTACCCCCGGGCCTGGCGATGGCAGCAACAGCTGCTCGCACTGCACCGCCAACATCCCCAGCCCGATCGCCTGCTCCTGCTACAGCATCCGCCGGTGTATACCCTGGGTCAGGGGTCCAGTTTAGCCCACCTCAGAATGGCCCCGGAGGATCTACCCTACCCCCTCATCCGGACGGAACGGGGGGGAGAGGTCACCCACCATTGTCCGGGGCAGTTGGTGGGTTATCCCATTCTCAACCTGCGGCGGCACCGCCCCGATCTGCATTGGTACCTGCGCCAAGTGGAGGAGGTGTTGATTCTCAGCCTCACCCAGCTGGGGGTGGCCGCCCACCGGCGGCCGGGGTTGACCGGGGTGTGGTTGGGGGACTGCAAGCTGGCGGCAATTGGCATTAAGGTCAGCCGGTGGGTGACCATGCACGGCTTTGCCCTGAATGTGGCCTGCGATTTACAGGGGTTTGGGGCGATTGTGCCCTGTGGTTTGCACCAGGGCCGGGTTGGTTGCCTGGCGGAGTTTTGCCCGGGGCTGACGGTGGATCAGGTGGGCCCGCTGGTGGTCGCTCACTTTGCCCAGGTGTTTAACCTGGGGATCCACTATCCCCCGACCGTCCCCTGGTCTGACCAAAGCCCTGGGCAGCACAGAGACTGCAACATTGCCACCGATCTAGCTCCCCCGGTGGGCTGGGGCTATGGCAGCGGGGACAAAGCTGCCACTGCGCCACCTGCCGTTGATTGCGCTGCGCCCAGCGTTGAAATGCCTCTGCCGTCGTAGGTCGGGGCTGATCGGTGGCGATCGCCGTAGGCGCCGCGGTCAACAGACTCACCTCAAAGCTGGGATGGTGCTGCAACCAGGTGGGTAAGGGGGTTGGGTTAGCCGGTGCTGGGCTTACCCTGGAGGTAGGCCGCCGATACCAGTCCCCGACGGAAAATCGAATATCCTTAAGACTGAGGCTGAGTTGGTGATTCAACTTGTCAAGAATGGTCAACCGTTCCAGGGTGAGGGTTTGGCCCCACATGGCATTGGCCACCGCCACGTAAAGCACCTGCCGATCTAAACGCACCGGTATGGCCTGGCGAGCTACCGCCGTTCCCACCGCCGTTTGCCAGCCATAGAGGACCTGGCGAAAGGCCGCTTGACCACGCCAGGCGGGCTGTTGCTCAAACTGATTAATCAGGCTAGCCAGGGAGTCAAGGGGCATGGTTAAGGGGGAAGGAGGTCTTTCTATAGCGCTCTGGCTAGAGCTATATCTTAAATGCCAGTTGTCAATCCGACAGAAATCATTACCATTAGGATGTTCCTTTCCCAGGTACTGACCCCATGGCCGAGTCGTCAACCCCGAAACCCCAGCTGGGCAGCCGAGAACCTTCCTTTAACCCCGTTCTACAGGGGGCCCTGGCTAATTTAATGGTGGATTTAGATGATGAACTGCAACGCTATCGGCAGCGGAGATCGGGCCAGGCCGGGCGATCCGCCCCAGGGCCCCAGTCTCGGTTTCGCCGGGCTCAGCGGTCAGGTCCCCAGCTGATTAACCTCCCCGCGACTCCAGCCTTCCCTAAGGCTGCCCCTGGCAAGACAACGACCTTTGAGACCTCCGCATCTCTGACGGCGGGCAAGCCCATTCCCCCGCCGCCCCCTCCCAGGTCAGCGCTAACCTCCCAAGACCTGATTCCCTACTCGCCCATAGCGGAGGACTATCTGGCAAGCACCGAGGCGCTGCTGGATACGGACCCTACCGCCTATATTACCGACTACGGCTCTGAAGCGGAGGACCGCCCGCCATCCCTAGGTCGTTCCCTGGCTACCCCCCTCGGGTTAGGGGCCCTGCTGTTGCTACTGGTCGCCAGTGCAGGTTTTGGCTATCTGGTAACCTCTCCCCAGGCGATTGATCACCTGCGTCAGCATCCCCTGGTTAGGGGCCTGGGGCAAAAAGGTCAGCCCCCCGCGGCAGCCCCCCAGGCCAGCAGCCCTGAACCAGGGGTTTCCGTACCTGAGGGCTTGGGGCCAGACCTGTCGCAGCAGGAATTTAGCTCTCTTGACCTAAATCGGGTCAGTCAATTGCCGGCGCCAACCCAAACCCCTGAGCCCAGACCCCTGACCGACTCGTCGCCATCCCCTAACCCACTCCAGTCAACTCCGTCTCTCCAGCAGCCTGCGAATTTCCCGGAGATCGCCCCATCTCCCCCCTCTCGAGTAGTAGTTGCGCCTCGTACCACCGCCCCTACCCCCTCTAGCAGGCCAGCGTCGGCACCAACGGCAGCCTCTTCAGCCCCCTCGACACCGGCCTCTGCCGTCAGTCCAACCCAACAAAGGGTAGCCCCGTCTGGACAATCAGCGCCCCCTCCCCGGCCCCTGACAGCATCGGTCACACCCCGACCCCCAGCTCCCCTGGCCCAGGCACCGGTAGCTCCCGCACCGTTGCAGGCCTCTGCCCGCTACTACGTAGTGGTGGACTACAGTGGCGATACCTCCCTGACGGCGGCCCGCCAGGTGATTGGTGATGCCTACGTCCGCAACTTTAGTACCGGTGCCAAAATTCAGATGGGAGCCTTCTCCCAACCTAGCGCCGCCCAGAATCTGGTGCAGCAGCTCCAGCAACAGGGTATTTCTGCCCAGGTTGTAGGGCCCTAGGGCTCTGTCAATAGTAAAGTGGCGGGTAAAGCAGGGGACAGGGGGCGATAGGGAACGGGGAGAAGTGGAACGGCTTAACTATAATGGGAAGCTACCCGATCTAGCCAGTCCCCAGGGGTCGCCAAGTCTATGTTTGATCGAATTTTGGTAGCCATTGATCAGAATCCAGGGACGGCCCAGGAGGTCTTCAGTGAAGCCCTAGCCCTGGCCCTGACTCAGCAGGCAACCCTGCATATTCTGCAGGTACTTTACCCGCTGAAAAGCCCCTATCCCGATCCCCTCTACCTGACGCTGGAGAGCTCCCTCAGCCCCGTCAACACCGAAGCCTTTGGGGCCTATGTGAGCCGGTGGCGCGAGGTGGAGCAGGAGAGTCTGACCCAGCTGAAGGGCTACCTAGAGACAGCCCAGGCGGCGGGGGTCAGGGCTCTAACCAGCCAGCGGGTGGGGGAACCGGGTCGGGAGATCTGTGCCCTGGCCCAGGAGTGGTCGGCAGATCTGATCCTGTTGGGACGGAGGGGTATGCAGGGGTTGGGAGAGTTGCTTCTCGGCAGTGTCAGCAACTTTGTGATGCACCGGGCCAACTGTGCGGTATTAGTTGTGCAGGGGAAAGTGGCGAACCCAACTCTGTAGGTTTCCACTCGTCAGCAACTGATGGCCGGCTTAGGCATGGTTTACATTGTGGGTGCCGGTCCGGCCGGCGAAGATTACCTCACCTGTCGGGGGCGATACCTGCTCGGGCAGGCCGAAGCCCTAGTGTACGATGCCCTGGTGGACCCCAGTCTGCTTAGCTTGTCGTCCCGCAGCTGTGAGGTATTTGAGGTGGGTAAACGGGGCGGACAGGCCAATTTGCCCCAGACCGCCATTAATGACTTGCTGGTGCGTCTTGGGGGTGAAGGGCGGCGGGTGGTGCGGTTAAAAAGTGGCGATCCCTTTATCTTCGGCCGCACCACCGCTGAGATCCAGGCCTTGCAGGCAGCAGGCTGCCCCTTTGAGGTGGTGCCGGGGGTATCCAGCGCCCTGGCGGCCCCCCTGCTGGCGGGGATCCCCCTGACCGATCCGGTATGGAGCCACGGCTTTGGTGTAGTCAGTGCCCACGACCCTGACCTGTTGGACTGGGCTGGGCTGGCCCGTCTCCAAACCCTGGTGGTGTTGATGGGTAGCCAACACCTGGAGGAGATCATCCAACGGTTACAGCACCAGGGCTGTCGGAGTGATTGGCCGGTGGCGGTGATCCGCTGGGCTGGGCAGGCCCAGCAGCAGGTTTGGGAGGGCACCCTGGTGAGCATCCGCCAGGTTACCCGAGGCCAGACCCTGGCTCCCTGTGTGATGGTGTTTGGGGAAGTGGTGAAACTACGCCATTATCTGGTTGCTCCGGATCCGTCCTCCCTACCTTTACAAGATAAAACCGTGCTGATTACCCGGGCGAGCGGCCAATCCAGCCCCTTCGCCCAATTATTGACCGCCGCTGGAGCCCGAGTGTTGGAGTTGCCCGCCCTGGAAATTCGCCCGCCCTCTAGTTGGCAGGGGGCGGATCGGGCGATCGCCAGCCTGGACCAATACGACTGGCTGATCCTCACCTCCGCCAACGCGGTGCAGAGTTTCCTCGATCGCCTGTTGACCCAGGGCAAGGATTTGCGGGCCCTAGCCGGTTTGCAGCTGGCGGTGGTGGGCAGTAAAACCGCAGCGGTGCTGGAGCAGCGGGGACTGCGACCCGACGTTATTCCCCCCGAGTTTGTCGCCGATGCCCTACTAGACCACTTCCCGATGCCAGTGGCGGGGCAGCGGCTGTTGTTTCCCCGGGTGGAGAGCGGGGGTCGGGATGTGCTGGTGCAGGGGTTCACCGCCCAGGGGGCGACGGTAACAGAGGTGGCGGTCTATGAGTCCGGCTGTCCCCTGGTACCCGACCCCACTGCCCTAGCGGCCCTGGCGGCGGGGCAGGTGGATGTGATCACCTTCGCCAGTTCCAAAACCGTCACCCACACCGGCCAGTTATTGCAGCAGGGGCTGGGGGCGGACTGGCTGGACTACCTGCGGGGGGTGGAGATCGCTGCCATCGGCCCCCAAACCGCCGCCACCTGCAGGCAGATCCTGGGGCGGGTGGACATCCAACCCCAAGACTATACCCTAGAGGCCCTGACGGAGGCCCTCGTCACATGGGCCAGCGGATCATCGGCCTAACCGGCGGCATCGCCACCGGCAAATCAACGGTGGCGGACTACCTGCAGCGCCAGTACGGACTACCGGTGCTGGATGCCGATGTCTATGCCCGCCAGGTGGTGGCCCCAGGCTCAGCAGTGCTGGGGGCGATCGCCGATCGCTACGGCCCTACCCTACTCCTACCGGAGGGTGAACTCAACCGGGCCCGGATGGCGGAGATTATCTTTAGTCAACCGGCGGAGAAGGCCTGGCTGGAGGCCCAAATCCATCCCCGGGTCAGCCAGGCCATGGCTGCCGCCATGGCAACCTTGGGCGATAAACCCACGGTGGTGCAGGTGATTCCCCTCCTGTTCGAAGCCCAACTCACCCACCAGGTGACGGAAATCTGGGTGGTGACCTGCCGACCTGAGCAGCAGTACCAGCGCCTAATCCAACGCAACGGCCTCAGCCCCGAGCAGGCCCAGGCCCGGATCCGCAGCCAAATGCCCCTGGCGGAGAAGGCGGCCCGGGCCAACTGGCTATTGGATAACAGCGGCGATCGCCCAACCCTATTTCGCCAGGTGGATCAGGCCCTGCAACAGGGGGCCTAGGCTGGCTAGATCGGGGGCGGTTCGCCCCTGGGTATAGCCATGGTGGGGGCAGCCCTGGGTGGAGCCCTGGGCCTGCAACCACAGCAGGCAACTGCGGTGCCGAGGAGATAGTTCAGGCCAGAGGCCCTGGTGGTTAGAGAGTTCCACCACCGCCCCCAGGGTGGTGTGGGACAGTAACCACTGGCGTAGGACCCCACTACTGGCCTGGGACCAAAAGCAATCCAGCACCAGGGCACAGCGCCCGCCGGGACGAACCAGGGCTAAACTGCGCTCTAACCCCAGGCGAGACCAGGATAACTTGCCGGTGTTCTGGCGCCCACTCTGGGGATAGGCCTCAGACCGGCGGAAATACTGGCTTAACCAGGCAAACTGGCTGCGGAACTGCCCCCAGGCCTGGCTTAGATCGGGGTGCACCGTCAACACCTGTAGGGGATTGGCTAAAAAGGTGGCCCCTGTCACCCCCCGCTGGGCTAGTAAATCCTGATAGGCTTCGGTAAATCCGATCGGGGTGGGCTCCACCAAACCGTTAGGTAGGTGACTGATGATCAGGTCAACTCCCCCCCGCTGGAGGAACAGATCATGGAGATAAAACCCCCAGTGGAAGGGCTGCCTGGCCTCCACGTCGGCCAGGCTAAGGGGGCGGGTACGAGGGCCGCCGCCCTCACCGGCAGGGGACACCCGTAACCCCAGCTGGTGACTGGCCTCCTGCCACAGCACCTGGGTCAACTTGGCCTGGGCGGTTTGGTTAACTTCCTCTAGTCGATCGCGAAGAAAGTCGGCCTGGGCGTAGGTCGGCACATGACCGGTTTCCGCCAGCAGCTGGGTCTGGCTACGGTAATGTTCCAGGCGCACCTGGCGTTCCGCTAAAATCCCCCAGTAGTTCGCCGCTAACAGGGGTTGTAGCAGGTTACCCTGGCTGGCGGTCGACTGGCCCCGCCGGGGTTTCACCTGATCAAATCGTTCTGGATCAACGGTGATCAGCCCGAAGAAGGCATCCCCCCGCAGCAGAGTAAGGCTGAGGTCCGGCAAACTGGCCAGGTCACTGGCCCCCTGGCTGTGCTGGAGGGCCACCAAGAAGCTCTGCAAACGGGCCAGTTCCAGGGCCGGGGCCCAGTCATCCAGGCCGTAGATGGCCTGGCTCGCCAGGTGACGGTAGAGCCCCAGGGCCAGGCCGGGAGAAGCAGCCCTCACCCAGGTCGGCAGGGGAACGGAGCTATCCAGGGCGGCGATCGCTAGCAGGGTATGGGCCAGATAGAGCCACTCCTGTAGGGCCGCCCGCAGGTAGCGACCGGAGCCACAGGTCGGATCTAACAGGGTCAACTCCCCCAGATCCTCCAGCAGTCGAGCCGCGGTGGCCGGGTCCAGGGCGAGCAGCAGTTCAGCCGGGCTGCCATAGTCAGCGCCGGTGATCAGGGTAGCCCGATCCAATAGGGTGCGGTGCAGGGTGCGATCGCACAGCGCCCACCAGACCGGCGTCGGGGTTACCCAGGTGGCTCCCTGGCAACCATTCACCACCGCCTCAAACACTTGGGGCAGGTGATCCCCCAGGTCGGTCTCCGCCTCCGTCAGCCGGTCCCCTAGCCAGAGCAGGGCCGGTTCAAAGGCGGCATCGGCAATGGGCCGATGCCCCCAGAGGTGATCCAGCGGACCAGGGGAGAAGGGCCCCTGGGGGATAAAGGGCAGATGCCCCAGCCGCTCTACCAACCAGGGGGGGCGTTCCTCCGGGGGCAGGGGAAAGCCATGATGACAGAGGGGATAGAGACAGTCTGCAAAGAACCGATCCAGGTCCCGCTGTTGACTTTGGCCGAACTGATTCTGTAGATACCAACTATCCTCCCCCAGGTAACCCCGCTGTTGTAGGGCGGCCAGGGCCACCAGGCGCACCAGCAGAATCAGCCCATACTGGCGCTGCTGGCTGACCAGGGGGAGGTCGGCAAGGGCCGCCGCTAGACTCTGCCAACTCTGCTGAAAGCCTTCCCGATCTGTCAGACTGGCGGTCTGGTCTGGGCCGTTGAGGCAGCTGGCCAAACTGGCGCTTCCCAAGCTTTGGAGGGCTAGCAGGCGGTTGGCCCAGGCCCGATCGACCTGGCCCCGCACCAGTACCCGGCTCTGCCAGGGGGCTGTCTCACCGGTAGGATCGGACCAGCGCCAGAGGCAGCGATCGCCCCTGGGGGTCAGGGTAATCACCAGGGTCTGGGGGGGCAGCGGCCCCAGGGCATCTAACTCCCCTAGGCTAGGAGCTTGGCTCAGTTGCACCCGGTGGGAACCCTGCTGCGCCAGTTCGCCTGCCCCTGGGGAGGCGGGAGCGGCCCAGCCCAGGTCCTGGCGAAACAGGGGCTCAAAGTCAAAGGCCGCCAGCCTGGCCTGCAGCTGTTGTTGTTTTGCCCCCATCACCCTAGGGCTGAGGCGACTGGTCAAGGGTCATGGCGTAGTCGCGAAAGCGATCGAGATCCGCCTGCAGGGTTGATTCCACCAGCCGGCCCAAAAATAACCCATCCATCCACTTGATCACCGCCGGTACGGCGTAGGCAATGGTGAGTTTGACCGAGGAGGTACCATTTTTATGATCGTAGAAGCGAATTGCCCCCCGGTTAGGCAAGCCATCGATGGCCTCCCATTGAATGATTTGGTGGGTGACCAGGTTAGTAATGCGCGATCGCCAGGTAAACTCCAACCCTCGGGAAGCCAGCTTCCACTCAGAGATATCCGGGTCCTCCGGCAAAATGTGAACCGAGTCGATCCACTTCATCCAGCGGGGCATTTGCTCCAGATCGGACCACAACTGCCAACAGGTCTCCACCGGGACCTCCACATCCACTACCACACTGTGATCCAGCCATTCGCTCATCGACCCATCTCCAGTCTTAACAGCTACGCAACGTCCTAGCCATAGCCCTTGATGACTATGAAGGGGCATGGTGAAAATCCTCACAACGCCCCTTACACCCTCTAATTGATTAGGATGGATTTGGTAGAGCCAAAACCGACCTGGATGTTGCCTAAACTACTTACCCTTGGGGGCTTCCACCTCTTCCAATTCCGACAGGGCAAAGTTGTTGGTATTAATACCAGAGTAATTTACCTTGTCAAATCGTACCACCGCCGGGTAGGTAATCCCGCTTTGGTCAATGCTCGCAACGGTACCAACATCTCGGTACCAGTAGGACTCTGGGCGGAGAATGCGAACCTTAGAACCGCGCTGAACCATGGATAATATCCTCTTGAAAATTGATTATTAAGATCCATCGTTCATCAGATTACTACGACTGTCGGAGCCTGGTCGCTCGCCAGTGTTTAAGTTTTGTTGCTGTTGCCATAACCGGAGTATCCAGACAAAAAAAGAGCCAACCGCATGGCCAGCCCTGGCAAATAAAAACCTTAGTACTGAGG
>JAYKIM010000032.1:0-10477 GCA_035286245.1 Cyanobacteriota bacterium
CGGGGGGGGGGGGGGAGCGGGTCACGGTTGGGGGGCGTCGATAGGGGGTGAGGGGATTGTAGCGAAGCTCAGGGCGATCGTACTAGCCATCGCCGCCAGTGGGTTTCAACAGTAACACCCCATCCTGCCCATCCAGATCCTGGAGAAACACCTTGACCGACTCCTCCTTAGAGGTGGGCAGCAGGCGACCGACAAAGTCAGGGTGAATGGGTAGTTCGCGGTGACCCCGATCAATCAGGACGGCAAGTTGGATGCTGTTGGGTCGACCGTACTCCAGCACCGCATTTAGAGCGGCCCGAATGGTGCGACCACTGTAGATCACATCGTCCACCAGCACCACCACCCGATCAGTCAAATCAAAGGGAATCCGGGTGCGGGCGGGGGTGCGGGTGGTGATTTTGTCCAAATCGTCGCGATACAGGGTGATGTCGATCGCCCCCACCGGCAGGTTAACCCCCTCCAGCCGCTGAATTTGCTGGGCCAGGATCTGGGCCAGCAGCACCCCCCGGGTATAGATCCCCAACAACACCACCCGATCCAGGCTGCCGGACCGTTCCACCAGTTGGGAGGCTAACCGGTTCAGGGTACGACGCATCTCCTCGGCGGAGAGAATTTCCACACTGTCACTGGCAAGGGTCATAGGGGGCAACACCGGGTAGGGACTAGCGGTCAAGGCGGAGGGGCCAACCCACACCCATCGTCGCCCCCCTAATCAAGACTATACAACCGCTCTCCGATCAAGGCATAGCCACCCCAGCCCCCTCGCTGCACCCCATAGACCAGGACCAGACCCACCAGTAGCCACAGCAGCACCGCTCGCCGGGTCAGGGCCAGGGCCTGACCAATGCACTCCGGGGTAATCGGATAGCAGTCATCCCCCAGGTGGGGTTTAGCCTTGACCACCCCACGGTAAACATTCACCCCCCCCAGTTGCACCCCCAGGGCAGCGGCATAGGCGGCCTCGCTCCATCCCGCATTGGGGCTGGGATCGGCGGGGGCATCCCGGCAACAAATTCGCCAAACCCGACGGGGTTCGCCCGAGAGTAGGGCAATGGTGATCACCGTTAGCCGACAGGGCAGCCAGGTTAGCCCATCCTCCAGGCGGGCGCTAAACCAACCCAGGTGGGTGTAGGGAGGATGGCGGTAGCCCACCATGGAGTCAAGGGTGCTGGCGGCCTTGTAGGCCAGCGCCAGGGGTACAGGCCCGAGGGCCGGTACCAGCGCCCCCAACACAGCATAGAACAGGGGTGCCAGCACCCCATCGGTGGCATTTTCACTGACGGTCTCCAGCACCGCCCGCCGGATCTCCGCCTCCTCCAGGTCAGCGGTATCTCTCCCCACGTAGAGGGCCAGACGCTCTCTAGCCTGGGCCAGATCCCCCTGCCCCAGGGGAGCCAGCACATCCTCAGCGGCCCGGCGCAGGCTGCGCCCCGCCAGACAACTGGCCAGTAGCACCACCGTCAGGGCTAGGGCCAGGGGGGTAGAAAGCCCCTGGGCCCAGTGTAATAGCCCCCAGCCCACCGCCCCACTGCCCACCACCAGGGTGAGGCCTAACCCGACGCCCCAAAGCCGTTCCATCCAGGCGGGCAGGGTCAGGGCCAGGGCTGGCTTCACCCCCAGGGTAATCATCCGCCCCATGATCTGCACAGGATGGGGCCAACCCCAGGGATCCCCCACTAGATAATCAACCCCGGCGGCCAGCACCAGGGCCACTCCACTAAACCATGTAGCTGACATTGTCCCCCTGGGCAGCCTGCCAGCTGCGGGCATCGTAGTAAAGGTCCTGGAGGGAAATGGCGTAGAGGGCCTCCCGGAGCTTTTGGGAAAGGCGCCGCCACACCGCCACCGTCACCCAATCCTCCACCTGATCGATCTGGGGTTGGTGGCGGGGTAAGGGAATAGCCTTCTCCCCCACCGCCTCTAAAATCTGCCCCAGGGAGATCTGCTCCGCCGGCCGGGCCAGACAATAGCCGCCCTGGGGGCCCCGCACCGAGGTCACCAGCCCGGCTCGGCGCAAATCGATCAGGAGCTTTTCCAGGTAGGCCAGGGGTAGGGCCTGGCGTTGGGCAATGGTACTGACGGACACCGGCTGGGAACCGGGCTGCAGGGCCAGGTCCAACAGGGCTTTTACACTGTAGTGACCCCGGGTGGTAAGTTTCATGGGGAAGTGGATGTCATGGGGAAGTGGATAGGAGGACAGGGCCCTTCCCCTGTGCCATTTCCACGGAGCTTCAGTAGAATGGGGCTGGCCAGAAGGGGCTTGTTAGTGACTATAGCGTGTCACCACAGCCTTAGTGGGGCGGAGGCTATCGATCCGCACCAGCCGCAGGGCAGACTGGTCAGGTTAGGGTAGATTACTGGGGATTGCTTGTCAGGGGTGAATTCATGAACTTGCCAATTGTTTTAGACATTGCCTTAGGGTTGGTTTTCATTTTCTTTGTCCTCAGTCTGCTGGCCAGTGAAATCCAGGAAATCATCGGCACCCTGATGCAGTGGCGGGCGGAACACCTGAAGCAATCCATCGAGGTGCTGCTGGCGGGCAACGATCGCGATAAAGAAAAGTCGGCCCAGGCCCTGGCCGATGCCCTCTACGAAAGTCCATGGATTCGCAGCCTCGATCAGGAGGCCAAGGGCGGCATTGCCCGAAGTTTCCGCAGTATCACCCACCTGATTGGCCGCATCTACCGGGCCCTGACCGGCACCCGTAACGTTTTTGGCGACGGCAAAACCAGCGGCCCCTCCTACATCCCCTCCGAGGCCTTTGCCAATAGTTTAATTGAGCGCCTGCAGTTGGGCCAGCTGTGGCAGACCCTGGCCAATGAACGGGTGCGGCAATTGGCCCAAGACCAGGTGCTGATGCCGGTCCATAGCATCCTTAGCGATCTCAGAGCCAGTACCGGCAACGAATTTCTCCTCAACCCCGAGTTGCAGCAGCTCGAGCAGGGGGTCAACCAGATCATTGACGACTTCCAGTCTGGTCTGGTCTCCCTGCCGGAAAGTCTGGATCGGCTATTGGTAAAGTTAGAGGACTTTACCATCATGGCGGAGCATGTCTTACCCGAAGGCCACCCCCTCACCCAGACCTTTTTGCGTCGCCTGGACTTTATTAAACGGGCCCTGAGCAATGGCCCGGCGGAGCGAGCCGCCCTAATTAGTAAGCTGCGGCCCAATGTGGAGGGCCTGCTGGAGGTGTTTAATACCGATAGCAGCATCCACACCGAGCTGCGGTTACTGGCGGAGCAGGGCAACCCCGCCGCCCAGGAATTAATCAAACGAGTGGATCAGGCCGCCATCACCCCGGCCCTGCGGGATAGCTTGAAGGCGATCGCCCATCGCGTAGAAATCACCACCGATGCCCTGCGCAACGAGGTCGATCAGTTTGGCCACGAGGTGGAAAAATGGTTTGACCGGGGCATGGAGCGGGCCACCGGCGTCTATAAGCGCAATGCTAAGGCAGTGGCGGTGATCATTGGCGTGGCCACCGCCATCGCCATTAATGCCGATTCCTTCCACATCGCCACCCGCCTGGCTAAGGACCCGATGCTGCGCAACTCCATCACCCAGGCCGCCGATAAGGTGGTGGCCAATTCCCAGGGGGAGTTGGGGCAAAACCTGGTGCAGGTACAGGAGGCGGTGGACCAGGCCCTGGAGGAAATTCCCTTCCCCCTGGGCTATAACGAGGTGGTGATCCAGCAACAGTTAGCATCGGAGCGGTCCTGGCCGATTCCCTTTGTCCCCCGGCGATTTCTAGGTTGGCTGGTGAGCGGGTTCGCCATTTCCATGGGATCGACCTTCTGGTTTAATGTGCTGAGGAAGGTGGTTGACATCCGCAATAGCGGTGGTAATAAGGAGGGCTAGGCGTTGCCTCCGATCTCAGGTCCCACCTACCGTTGTCTCCGTTGTCTCAATCTCTACAAAACCCCCGATCTTACCGATCTGGTCACCCAGGCCAGGGCCGGCCGCTATCTGCAAATTACCGACTCCGCTGCCGCCCAGGGGGCCCTGGCGGTGCGTCTCTGTGAAGATGGCTACCCGGGTTGGATTGGCCCGGTGGAGGGTCAGGCCCTAGTCGCCGTTGATCAACCCTACCTGCCGGTTCAGCTGGACCGGGTCACCATCGCCGCCCGCCTTTCCCAGGTGATCAGCTTTACCCACCGGGCCATGGCCCAACCCAACCGCTACCTGTGGGGCGGCACCGTGGGGCCTGACTTCGACTGCTCGGGGTTGGTGCAAACCGCCTTCGCGGCGGCGGGCATTGCCCTACCGCGGGATTCCTACCAGCAGGAGGCCTTTACCACCCGGATTCCCTGGAGTGATCTGGAGCCCGGTGACCTGGTGTTTTTTGGCACCCCAGAACGGACCAGCCATGTCGGCTTATACCTGGGGGAGGGTAGCTACATCCATAGCTCCGGTGTCGATCAGGGGCGGAATGGCATTGGCATCGATTCCCTCACCGATCTGTCCGACCCAATCAGTCGGGCCTACCATGCACAACGGCGCCGCCCTGGCCGGGTGATGACCAGCTACTGCCCCGATTAATTCGCCCAGAACAATTGATTGACTCGCTTTTGAAAGAATGCAGTATCCTAACCACAGTTATCTCTGCGGTCTGGTAGCCTATGTCCCTTGCGCTGAAGTCCGATAGTTTTGAATCACCCCAGCCTCAGCGCCGGTCAACCTCCCCTCGAGTCAGTCGCCCCATTCCCCTGCGGCCCCGATCCCCCCATCCGGCCCTGGCCCTGGTGCATCGCCTGCAGTGGGTTTCATCGCTCCTGGCCACCACGATCCTGGCCCTCTGCCTGCTCAGCTACGGGGCCTCAGTCTACATGGATCAGCAGGTGGAACAGGCGACTCGGCGTTTAAGTGAACTACAGCATAACCAACAACAGATGGCCACCTTTAATGCGGTGCTGAAAAGTCAGATGGCGGCCCAGGCCCAGCTCCCCAGCAGTGGCCTGCAACCCCCCACACCAGAGGCGGTGGTTTTCCTGGCCCCCGCCACCCCCCGCCCAGGGCCGACCCAGGTAACTCCAGGTTCTAGCGGCCTACCCCTGGGGGTAGGCCGCCCCCCCCTGGGGTATTAACCCCTATGGCCAGCCTATCCCCCGCCAGATCTCTCCGTCGCCGTCGCCCCCCCAGCCTGGCCCATAGCCACCAGACTCAGTCTAAGGGGCGGATCATTGGGGTTTGGGCACTGCTGATGCTGGCCATTGTTGCCCTGACCGGTCGCCTGGTGTGGCTGCAACTGATACAGGGGGAAGACTTGGCCGATCGGGCCCGGGCCCAGCGGCAAATCCCTAGTCAACCCTTTCCCCAGCGCTATCCGATCAGCGATCGCCAGGGTAATTTACTGGCCTTTGATCGGACCGTCTATACCCTCTACGGCCATCCCCAACTGTTTAACCAACCCCTGCCCGCGGTGGCCACCGCCCTGGGGCCGATCCTCCATCAACCGGCGGAAACCCTAGTGGCGACCCTGGGGCAACGGCCTACGGGGATTCGCCTGGCGGACCAGCTCACCCCGGAGGTGGCCAGCCTGATTCGCCAACTCAGGCTGGAGAATGGCCCGGTCAATGGCCTGGAGCTGATTCCCCAACAGCAGCGGTTTTACCCCCAGCAGGAGTTGTTTGCCCCCATCCTGGGTTTTGTCAACTGGGATGGGGAGCCCCAGGCGGGGTTGGAAATGGCCCAGGCCGATCTCCTGCGGCGGCCAGACCTGGGGCAGCGCGATCGCCTGGAGGCGATGACCACCTTTCAAGCCGATCAGGCCACCCTAAAGCTGACCCTAGACAGTCGGCTGCAGCGGGTGGCCCAGCAGGCCCTGACGGCGGTGGTGCAGACTCACAACGCTAAACGGGGCACGGTGATGGTGATGGAGGTGAACAGTGGGGCAATGCTAGCCCTGGCCACCGTTCCCACCTACAACCCCAACCAGTACTACCAGGCGGATATGGCGGCCTTCAAGAACTGGGCCATCAGCGATCTCTACGAACCTGGCTCCACCTTTAAGCCAATTAACATCGCCATCGCCCTGGAGAGCGGGGTGATCAGCCCGGAGGAACGGGTGGAGGATAGTGGGCAAATTCGCATTGGTAAGTGGACCATCAAGAACCATGATTATGCCACCGCAGGGGCCCGAGGCCCAATCTCCATCACCGATGCCCTCAAGTACTCCAGCAATGTGGCCATGGTGCGGATCATGCAGAAGCTATCCCCCGCCAGCTACTTCGACTGGCTGACCAAGCTGGGGCTCAACCGCTCCTCGGGCATTGATCTACCCAATGAGAGCGCCGGCCACATGAAGGACCGGCAGGAATTTCTACGGAGTAAGGTAGAACCGGCCACCACCGCCTTTGGCCAGGGGTTTTCCCTCACCCCAATCAAGTTGTTACAGCTGCAGGCCGCCCTGGCTAACGGCGGCAAGCTGGTCACCCCCTACCTGATCGATAGCGTGGTGAATGCCACGGGGGATAGCCTGTGGACCCCCGATCGCCCCCCGGCTCCCCGGGTGTTTTCGCCCCAAACCAGCCAGCAGGTGATGGCCATGATGGCGGCGGTGGTGGAGGAGGGCACCGGTAGCCCCGCCCAGGTGGCCGGTTACCGCATCGGTGGTAAAACCGGCACCGCCCAAAAGGCTAACCCCAATGGCGGCTACGGTCGCGGTCGGATCACCAGCTTCGTTGGGGTGCTGCCCAGCGATCGCCCCCGCTACGCCGTCCTGGCGGTGATCGACGAACCCCAGGGGGACAACGCCTACGGATCGACGGTGGCGGCGCCCCTCGTTAGGCAGGTGATGGAATCCCTGGTGGTGCTGCAGGGCATGCCCCCCGCCTCCCCTGACCAACGGGAAGAGTTACAGGCTCCGCGACCCTAGCCAGTAGGCTGAGCAAAGGCTGCCCATCGGTTTCCCAGGCTTGGTTAGTCCTGGGCTAAAGGTAGGCTGGACAAAGGGCCTGAGCCCGTTTCCAGCCTACCTCTTCTGACCCCTGACCCCGCTCATTCAGCCTGCAACTGATCCAGCGCCCACTGGGCCCGGGCCTGTACAGCTGTGGTATCGTCACTGCTGACCAGGCTCTGGAGGTGGGGAACAATGCGATCGTGGTAGATCGGTGGGTTGGCCTGGGCCAGGGTTTGTAACCCCACCACCCCGGCATAGCGCACCACCCATTCACTGTCGCAGCGGCTAATCTGAAGCAGGGCTTGCAACACCTGCTCCTGGGCCTGGGGCACCTGGGGGGGAGGCAGCAGAGACCAATTGATCGAACCAATCCCCCGGGTGGCGGCTCGCCGGACACTCAGGGCGAAATCTCCGATCGCCGTATCCAGCAGCAGGGGTAGGGCGCGGGGGTCGCCAATCAGGGCCAGGGCCCGGATGGCCCAGGCCCGCGCCCCATAGTTGTAGCCATCTAACTGGGTGAGCAGGGCGGTGACCGCCGCCTCCCCCAGGGCCACCAGGCCATCGACGGCGGCGACCGCCGCCCCTGGGTTGTTATAGCCCAGCACCGTCATTAAGGTGGGGATCGCCTGGGGATGGCGGGCCGCCGCCAGATTGGCCACGGCCACCACCAGGGCTCCCTTAGAGTCCGCCCCCTCCACCGCCTCAATTAAGTGGGTTATATCCGTCACCACCGTACCTGCCTACAGTAAATCATCCATCAGGGCCAGGACCTGGTGGGCTTGGGGGGATAGGGGCTGGTGGGGGAAGCGGTGGGCCCGCAGGTGGCATTCTAGGATCCCCTGCAGGGCAATTAACTTGAGACTGTTCTCCGCCGGGGTGGCGGCAATGGGCTGGGCCGCCCCCAGGTAGCCGATCGCCCCCAGGTCCATCATCGCCGATCGCCTGAGCTGCAACTCCGGGGCCTGCAGCCGATCCACCAGGGTTTGACAATAGCTGGCGTCACCGGTCAACTGGTAAAGGGCCCGGGCGGCGGCATTTTGCACCTGGGGCACGCCGTGGTCCAGGAAGGGGGTAATCTCCCCCACCGCCTGTTGATCCCCCAGACTGCCCAGGGCTTCGATGATGGCGTTGTAGGGCTGCACCAGGTGGGGTTTGCCGGCAACGGGCAGCGCCGCCGCCACCCCCCCCGCCAGCAGCGATCTCAGGGGGGGCATGGCCCGTTCATCCCCCAGGGTTTCTAAGGCCTGGGCCGCCGCCTCCCGGACGTAATAGTCGGAGCAACTCAGGCACTCGATCAGGTTGGGCACCACCCGGCGATCGCCCAGCTTCCCCAGGGCTCGGGCGGCATTACGCCGCAGCGGGTAGCTGCCGTCCGGGGCCTGCTCGGTGTCGTCCTCCAGGGCCAGGATCAGGGCCTCCAGGGCGGCCGGGGTACTGACCCGAAACCGCCCTAGCCACCAAGCGGCATAGTAACGTAACCCCGCATCCTGACGCTGGTTGAGGTTGGCCAGGGCTTGGTCAACGGTTAAGGCTTCTCCCTGGGCATTGACCAGGGTTTGGGAATCTAGCACCATCAGCTCAGCTAGGGGGCCTGGCCCAGGCTAATTTTCAGTTTCCGCGGTGAGGGGCTTGATGCTAACAATGCGACCACCCAGACGGGTAATGCGCTGCATCTCCTCGTTCATGCGGCTGTAGGGTACCTTCACAAAGGTATTGCCACTCTGCCGGATGGCGTAGGTGTTCTGGTCGGTTTCGTCATTTTGCCGCAGACCGGCGACCTCGTAGACAAAGACGCGATTGCTGGAAAGAGTGGTTTGGGCACGCATGGGAATGATCAGTCCTAACTATCAAAGGGATTTAGTAATGGTTGATTCGCTGGAGAGGAGGCCTGGTCAGGGAGAGACCCCAGTGGCAAGAGCCAAAACTCAGGAGCCAGGGGTTTGGCAACCCTGATACCACCATGGAGACATCGATGGCGACGTCTCCATGGTGGCAATGGAATTAGGGAAGCACCAACCTAGAGGCTAGCTTGACTAATGCTGGTGACCCGGCCCCCCAGTTTATTAATCTGCTGTAGCTTGGCTGACAGTTTTTCGTAGGGCACCAGGTAGACGGTGTTAATCCGCCGCACCTTGGGATACCGGGGCAGGTTGGCCCCCATCACCTCCACCCGATACACCCGACCGGCGGTGGCGCCGTAGGGGGTAGGGCCGCCCAGGGCCTTGGTGGGGGTAGCCAGCTTGTTAGCCTGGGCCGACCAGCCCGCATTGGTGCTGGTGGGGCTAACAATGGAGGAGGAGGTATTGCGTCCTAACTCCGCCGCCAAGCGAGACTGCTTGCCCGCCGCCTGGGCCCGATCGCTGTTGGCATAACCGCGATAGAGCTGGAACATGCGGGTAAAGCCCACAGACCGCTGCCCAGCCTGGTAGACAAAGCTCCGGTAGTAGGGCACCACATGGTCACCAAAGTTGGCCTGGTACTCTTCGCTATCAATAAAGGAATCGACATCGGCGTCGTAGCCTTCATTTTCGTAGCGATCGAGGTGATCCACCACCTCCGACTCATCGTAGGGCGCCCGACCGAGCAAATGCTTGGTGTGCAGCTCAATTACCCGAGTCTGGAAGTTGGGATAGAAAAACTTTTCTTTGTATAACTCTGATTTGGCCACCGCCCGGACAAATTCCCGCACGGTGATGTAACCATTTTTAAGTAAAGACTCGGCGCTGGTGAGGCGTTCCGAATTCATCAGATAGTCGTTACCCAAAAGCTGACGGTAAACAGCCCGGATGACAACTTCTGCATCCTCAGCGCTCCAGTTGGACCGCAGTTCCACTGGGGCGGTTTCGCTAAAGGCAGCGGTCCCTAGCCGGGATGCCGCTGTGGTAATCGGCATAGATCCTACTCCTTACGACAGGTTTACTCAACACAGCAGTCGATCGATATAGCGTTGGCCAGAACCCTGAGGACAGAAAAACTAGCCAGGGTCCTGGGTAGGGGTTCTGGCTCGCCTCCGCCCCCTGACCGGTGGCTACGGCTACAAAAATGCCCGGAGTTGCAAACAATTGCTAACCAACGGCTAACCACTGTCTGCCCCTCCGGGCGATCGCCAACTAGCTCAGGGCGTTGATGGCGTAGTCGATGTAGGAGTTAGCTTCAGAGGCCGCATCGCCAGACAGACCATGGTTGGCCTTGATGTAACGCAGGGCTTCAACATACCAGCTGGGGGACAGCTCAAAGGTGCTGTTGATTTCATCGAGACCAGCAATCAGGTACTCATCCATGGGGCCAGTACCACCGGCTACACAGCAGTAGGTCACCATGCGCAGGTAGTAGCCGATGTCCCGAGCGCACTTGTCCTTACCGCGTTGGTCAGCGGCGTAGTTAGCCCCTTGCATTTGGGTGGTGTAGGGGAACTTGTTGTAAACCGCTTGAGCGGCACCGCTAATTAGGGAATCAGCCTTGCTGGTCAGGGCTTTTGCCGCTTCCAGACCGGAGGTAGCTTGACGCAGACGACCAAAGAAAGACTGCATCTCAGAGGCACTGAGAAAGCGACCTTGGGAATCGGCAGTGGACACAGCT